>NZ_CP086380.1:1405000-1705000 GCF_020889625.1 Deinococcus radiophilus | reverse complement strand
GCGCAGACTGACGGCAGCCTGATCATCTCTGAAGACTTCCTCACCTGAGGGTCAGCGGGACGACAGACTGGCCCGCTAGGCTGCGGGACATGAAGAACCGAATCGGTGCATGGGTCCTGAGCCTGACGGCAGCTCTGGGGCTGGGCCTGGCCACTCAGGCAGACGCCCAGACCTTCAAGCTGTCTCCCGGCCTCCAGAAGAAACTCCAGGCGGGTGAGCAAGAACCTGTCGGTGTGATTGTGCGTTTTCAGTTCGCCAACAATGCCCAGGGGAAGCAGAACCTGGGGCAGTTGCGCTCTCAGCTGGCGCGGGCCATCAATGGTTTAGGCCCCTCAGCCCGTGTGATCAACGAAGCGCTGCGCGAGGGTGAAGCCACCGAACTGTGGTTGGACCAGAGTGTGTATCTGCCGCTGACGCCCCGTCAGGCCTTGGCACTGGCCTCCATGCCCAATGTCAAAGAGGTCTTCGAGAACTTCCAAGTCGAGGTGCCGCGCACGGTGGCTCAGAGCACGGCGTCTGTCCCGGCTGCCACTCCAGCGCATCTCCAGCAGATCGGTGTACTTCCGGCCTGGGCCGCAGGGTTCAGGGGCAGTGGAATTCGCATTGGACACCTGGACAGCGGCATTGACGCCAGCCACCCTGAGCTGAGCGGTAAAGTGGCCGCTTTTGCCGAGTTCGATGCTGAAGGCAACCGTGTGAGCGGTGCGCAGACTCGCGACACCACCAACCACGGCACCCACACTGCTGGCCTGATGGTGGGCAAATCGGTGGGTGTGGCCCCCGATGCCAAAGTGATTAGTGCGCTGGTCTTGCCGAACAACTCCGGGACCTTTGCCCAGGTGATTGCTGGGATGCAGTACGTCATAGACCCTGATGGCAAACCTACTACCAATGACGGTGCCCAGATCGTGAACATGAGCCTTGGCGTGCCAGGAACCTTCAGTGAATTCATGGTTCCGGTTCAGAACATGCTGAGCGCAGGAGTCGTGCCAGTCTTTGCCATCGGCAACTACGGTCCCTCAGCGGGCACGACGGGGAGCCCCGGCAACATCCCCGAAGCGATCGGTGTAGGCGCGGTGGACAGCAACGGCCAGGTGGCGACCTTCAGCAGCCGTGGTCCAGCCATTTGGAATATCGGCGGCCAGAACGTCACCGTGACCAAGCCGGACATCGCTGCGCCGGGTGTGGCCCTGACCAGCTCGGTGCCGGGTGGTGGGTACGCCGCCCTGAGTGGGTCTTCCCAGGCCAGCCCACTGGTGGCTGGGGCAACCGCGCTGATGCTTCAGGCGCGGCCTGGCAGCACCGTCCCAGCCATCAAGGATGCGCTGTATACCACGGCCAGTGGCGGAGCGACCAAGAACAACAACGTGGGCCACGGTCTGATCAATCTGCCCGCCGCCATGACCAAGCTGGGTGTGAACTTGAACCAGCCGACTCCCGCGCCTGCTCCAACCCCAGCTCCCACGCCCACCCCCACCCCCGCGCCAACTCCGACCCCTACGCCCACGCCAGCTCCAGCGCCTGTACCCGCACCTGCTCCGACCCCTACGCCCACCCCAGCACCGGCGCCTGTACCCACGCCTCCCCCGGTGCCAACGCCATCCCCCACTCCGGCCAATCCCACAGGTCCAGCCGGCTTCACGTTCTGTGGTTGGGAAAACAGCCGTTGTACGGGAGCTACCCAGCGGGAAGTGGCTTTCGGAGCCAATGGCAAATTTGTGACTGGAACCAGCACCGAAGACAGCTTCCTGTGCACGGTGACCGAATGGGGGACCAATCCCGCACCTGGTGTGCGTAAGGCCTGCTTTATCAAGAACCCTGTGTCTCAACCAGCGCCAGCACCCGCTCCCGCTCCTGCGCCTCAACCCACGCCAGCTCCTGCGCCGACCACCAAGCCCCGCGTGCTGCTGGTGGACGATGACGGCGGCAGCGCTAAGGATGTCACCACCTACCTGCGCGATGCGGTCAAGGCCAATGCCGTCACAGGTGGAGCGTACGTCTGGGATACCCGGCGTGGGTCAGTGCCCCTGAGCGAGATGCGCAAAGCCGACATCGTACTTTGGGCCACGGGTGATGCTTACACCAATACGCTGACCAGCCAGGATATCCAGAACCTGATGGCCTATATGCAGGGCGGTGGCCGGGTGCTCCTGACTGGGCAGGATATCGGTTATGACGTGGGCAAGACGACTTTCTACGACACTTATCTGGGCAGCCGCTTTGTACAGGATTCGAGTGGCACATCTGTCTTCAGGACCGCTGCGCCGCTGGGCGTGACGAACTACAGCCTGAACGCCAGCGGCAGTGCAGCCAACCAACTGTACCCGGATGTGCTGGCCGCCACCCGCGGCGCCGTGGTGGCCGGGAACTGGACCACGCAGATCAGCGCCCAGAGCCTGCCTGCCGACCCGAACCCGCGCCGCGCCGCAGGCCGGGCCGCGCCGCAGATCACCGCACAGTCCACGGAAACGGGTTCCATCGTTTTATTTGATGCAGGAACCTATAAGTCAGCAAATCTGGGCTTTGGCCTGGAAGGTCTGACCCCACAGGCACGCAATACCCTGACCGCGCAGCTGTTCAGCTGGCTGATGCGCTAAGCCTGGTCTGTCAATCACGGCCCTCAGTTCTCTTGGCATCACCTCAGGAGAACTGAGGGTTCTTTAGGGGCCGACCGGCAGCTGCGCCGCCTGGCCATGGCTGAGGGCGGCAAAGTGGAAGGGGCCGTCAGCTTGGCCGATCTGGCCGTGCTTGCCCAGACCCATGCCGATGAAAAAAGCCCTGCGTGGAGTCAGTAAAGGTGTGGCACAGGGCTAAACGGGACAGTTCAACAGCAAAGAGGCCCCAGATAAGGGACCTTTTTCTTAGGATGTTGGCGGGATCAGATCAGGCCACGCAACACAAACAGTACATTCTTGGGGCGTTCGGCGATACGGCGTGAGTAGTAACCGTACCACTCTTTGCCGAAGGGAATGTACGAGCGGACGGTGTAGCCCTGCGCAGCCAGTTCACGCTGAAGGTCTTCGCGGATGCCGTACAGCAGCTGGAACTCGAACTGGCTCTTGGGAATGCCATGGGCCAGTTCGAAGTGCATCACGTCGTAAATGATGTTGTGGTCGTGGGTGGCCACATTGCAGTAGTTGCCAGCTTGCAGGTGTTCGTACACCAAGCGGCGGTAAGCAGCGTCAATTTCGGCCTTGTCCTGCATGGCGACGCTTTCAGGCTCCAGGTAGGCACCCTTGACGATTCGCAGGTTGGGCTTCAGATCGTCCAGGCTGCGGCGGTCTTCCTCGGTGCGGTGCAGGTAGGCTTGCAGCACCGTGCCGACATGCTGGTTGCCAAATTCCTGCACCAACTCGCGAAACAGCCGCAGCGTTTCATCCACGCGGGGATGGTCTTCCATGTCCAGGTTCACGAAGCCGCCGTACTGCTTGGCGCGCGCCACGATACGCCGGGCGTTCACGTCACCCAGGTCTTGGCCGCCGATCTGCTGACCCTGGCCGATAGAAGACAACTTGATGGAGTTGTAAGGGGTCAGGCCGGCGGCGTGAACCTTGTCCATGGCCTGCAAAATCAATTCGGTGTTTTGGTTGGCAGGCTCGGGGGTGGTCACGAACTCGCCCAGCAGGTCCAGGTTGCCCAGGATGCCGCTCTGCTCCAGGCGTTTGATGGCCTCAATGGCGTCCTCGGCAGACTCGCCCGACACGAAGCGCTGAGCCAGCGCCCAGCCCTGCTTGCTGACGACTTTTTCCACGACGGGATGGGTGGCGACACTCAGGGCCACCTGGCGGTACAGCTGATCGAATTGGCTCATAATCGCCCAGCATTGTAGGCCCTGCGCCCAGCCGCTGGATATGGGGCGGATATCTATTTGCGGCTGGGTGTCCTGTCAGCGGGGCCGCCGGCCTTTAGCGGCGCGGCCAGGCTCCGGTGCTCCACAGCGCCCAGGCGATCAGCATCGGCTGAAACAGCAACCGCCCAAAGCGGGCGCGGTCTGAGTTCAGTCCGAAAGCGTCGGTTCCGGTCAGATACTGCGAGATGTTGCCCGGAAAAACAGCGGCGAAAAATCCCGCTGCAATGAGCCCGACGGTGCGGCGCGCTTTGGGCAGCGCCACCAACGCTGTTCCCAGCCCGATTTCAGCCACCCCTGAGGCCAGCACGATCATGTCCTGATCAAGGTAAAGCGGGCCGTCGGTCAGCATTTTGGGCACCTGCGCCGGGAATTCTTTGCGGGCAAAAGTAAGGTGCCCGGTACCAGCAGTGATCAGGGCGGCTCCCAGCACAAAGCGGGCGAGATGTTGCAGAAGCGACAGTCTGGTCTTCGTCCTCATGCTGCATACTGACATGGACCGGGTCTGACGGCACCCACTCTCTAGTACTGCTTCAAACCCTGTATGAAACGGCAATCAGGAGCGATGTTGAGGTGGCTTGGCTACGTCCTCCTGTTGTGCCTGGGCGCTGAGACGGCTGAGTGGTCCCAGGGTAAAGAGAAACAGTGCAGTCGCTCCGGCGGCCAGAACATACAGATGCAGCCCGCAGGCCACCCCGACGGCGGCGGTAGCCAGCAGTCCAGCTGCGGTGGTCAGTCCCTTGGCACCTTCACCACCTTTGGATGAGAAGATGGCCCCTGCCCCCAGAAAACTGACCCCGCTGACGACGGCTCCCAGAATGCCGATCATGTCAAAGCGCACCTGATCGTCCTCTTTGGCGAAGGAGGTCACCAGGTTCTCGCCCAGCACAATGAACAGCGCTGCACTGACCCCCACCAGGATGTGCGTGCGTAGCCCGGCAGTATGGGTGCTGCGCTGATGACGCTCACGCTCCCAGCCGATCAGGCCACTCAGGACGGCTGCTACCAGCAGGCCGCTCATCAGGTTCAGTTGCTCCCATATGGCAGGGTCCATGGTGCCCATCAGCATAGAACATCCTAGGCGGCAGGCTTGGGCGAGGTGATCTGGAAGGTGCCTCCCTGACCCACTGCTCCAGTAGCACTGACCGTGCCGCCATGCCGCAAAACGGTCCGGCGCACCAACGAAAGGCCTACGCCGGTGCCCGCGAATGCGTCCTGACGGTGCAGGCGCTGGAAGATACCGAACAGTTTGTGGCCGTCTTCCGGATTGAACCCCACGCCATTGTCCCGCACAAAGACATTCCACTGCCCGCCGGCTTCTTCTGCCCAGACTTCAATAACGGCCTGGTCGCGGGTGCAGCTGTACTTCACGGCATTGTCCAGCAGATTGGTCATGACTTGCTGCAACATTCCGCTGTCTCCTTGCACCTGCGGCAAGGGACCGATGTGCCACTCTACCTGACGCTCTCCCACTTGAGCTTGCACGTCCAGCTGGGCCTGCTCCGCCAGTTGGCCAAGGTCAACCGCACTGATCTTCGGCTCGCGCCGTCCAGTGCGCGACAGCGTCAGCCTGGCTTCAATCAGGGTTTCCATGCGCCGCGCTCCTTGCGGCACCGTGTCCAGATGCCGCTGTGCCTTGACAGGGTCCTCCAGATTTTTGGCCGCCAGTCTGGCAAAGCCTTCGACATGCCGCACGGGTGTCATCAAGTCGTATGACACGCTGTAGTTGAAGGCTTCCAGTTCCTCGTTCAGTATCTCTAAGGCCACCCGCTCGTTCATCAGTTCCTGGGTACGTTCGGTGACGCGATGTTCCAGGGTGCGGTTCAGATCGTGAAGCTGCGCGTCGGCCTGCTTGCGCGCTGTGATGTCGTTAAAAATCACGGCCACATGGTGAGCGGCGGGTGCGCCGACCCGGAAAGCGTAGACATCGTAAAACCGGTTCAACCCAGCCGCTTCTTGTTGGAAGCGCTGGGCCTGACCCGTCTGGGCAATCTGACCATACATCTCGAACCAGGCAGGTTCGTGGTCCAGTACGAATTCACGCATGGTCCGGCCTATGGCTCCTTCCATACCGGTTTGCCGGACAAATGCCGGATTCATGTCCAAGAAGCGGTAATCCACCGCCTGGCCTCCTTCAAACAGCACCTCAATGGTGCAAAAGCCTTCGTCAATGGAATTGAAGAGGGTACGGTATTTCGCTTCGGACTCCATCAAGGCCGCTTCGGCGCGGGCGCGTCCGACCGCCTCCCACATCCGCTCTCCCACGTCACGCAGCAGGGCCAATTCCGCTTCGGTCCAGTCGCGTGGCCGGTCGTCAGTCACAGAAAAAGCGCCGACCAACCGACCTTCTTTAAGAATGGGCACGCTCATGCAGGCGATGATGCCCAGTGCCGCTGAGGCTTGGTGGTCCGCTGGGGCAACCAGCGAAGAGGTCTGGGTATCGCAGATCATCTGGCCGCCCCCTGCCACAGCACATCGATAGCCCAGCTAAAATCTTCCATACGGTGATTTCCTGACAGTGAGAAAACCCCGTCCCGCGTCCAATCCTGGGCAACGCGGGCGATGCGCGACGTTTCGTCTAGCTCGGCGTAGCAGACCCGGCCGACCAGGAGATGTTCACCCAGCAGGCGGCACGCTTCGCCTTCCAAAGTGGCAGCGTCGGACAGCGGGCGGATCGCGTCACTCAGGCGGAGCAAAAATCCCTGTTGGGCCAAGAGAACCTGAGCGTCCTCAGGAGAAAGATGCGGCGCAGCAGGCGGAAGCATGGCCCAATCTAGCCGTGCTGAAGATATGAGGAAAGTGGAATTTTCATGCTCCTGTCCTGCTTTAAGCTGTGCTGACCCAGGCCGGTGTAGCTACCTTCTAGAACATCTCCGCGCCAGATTCGATAGGAAAAATTCGCTCGGCCAGTGCATTCAGCCCCGCTGTGCCGGCCCGTTGCTGGCAGTGAACGGTACTCCCGCACAGCGTCACATAGCGGCTACGGCGCTGGGCGACCACCACCCGGTAGATGCGGGCCTCGCTGGGCGAACGCGTAAAGTGGCACAGGTCGCAGTGCAGCGCCGCCTTGGCCTGACCGCTCAGGGGCGTGAATTCGGCCAGCTGCTGCCCATGCACCAGGGCCAGCCGTCCGTCAGCGACCGGATACAGGCCCAGGGTCGGCTCTCCAGCACTTCCCTGCGGCACTCCTTCACTGCCGGGAAACAGTTCTTGCAGCAGCTCGGTGTGGCTGAACGACTGCGGCTGAGTGGACTTTTTCGGGTCGCGCATCTGCCCGGCAGTGTACCCGGGCCAGCCCCGGCAGACTGTGGGCTTGCTAGGGCTGGGTATACAACTGGGGCCAGCTGCGAACCTTGCCGACCTGTACCCCTACAAAGCGCTCCAGGCCTTGCCACAGCGCCCGGCGCTCACCTGGCGGCACCGGGCTGTCCATGTTCTGGCGTACCGAGCGGCGCACGACATTCCTCAGGAAATCCAGCGTGCTTGGACTCAGCGCCCGCTGGTGCGAGCAGCGCCCGCACAGCAGCTCGCCGCCAAACGGGTCGGGGTGCTGTGGGTCCGGCGCGCCGCAGCGCACGCAAACGCGGGTGCGTGGGGGAAATCCGGCCAGGGCCAGCAATTTGTAACTGATGACCAGCGTGACCCACTCGGGGTCGGCATGTCCTGCCACACCGCGCAGGCCCCCCGCGAACAGGTCAAAAGCCTGCGGGCCGTACTCGTCGGTTTCGCCTTCTTGAAACAGCAGCTCGGCCAGTTCGGCCAGCAGGTGCGCGTAGGGGTGGCGTTCCGGCAGTGCCAGGCGCGACAGCGCCCCCTCCAAGCTGGCCTGCTGGATCACCGCCAGGTCGTCACCAGGGCGGCTGTAGACCTGCAATTCCACGTGGTGAAACAGGTTCAGCGGACTGGCATGCTTGCCGCGCAGCCCACCGCGCGCAATGGCTTTCAGCTTGCCCTGCGGGGTCAGCAGGCTGACGATCAGGTCGCCCCTGGGGGTCTTCCAGCGCCGCAGCACGATGCCACTGCGCGTGACCGAACGCTGACGGCCAGGGCGGGCAGAAGAAGCGGGCGAGGTCACTGAAGTACTGTAGCGCCGAGGACCGCAGGAAAAAGGTTGATGGGTGATGGTTGGGCGCAAATCGGGCGGCTGGAGCGGTCGCTCCCGTTGAGTTGTTGTCAGTTGGTCACTGGTCCGCATCGGTGAGCCTCTTTGTCCCACCTCCTTGCCCTGGTCCTCAGACATTCCGCAGGGGTTGTCCCCACTGGGCAGACAGCCGCCAGGGGTTGCTCGTGCCAGGGGCGCGGCATTTCTCTAGACTGCCTGCCATGACGCTTCTGGACATGGTTGGGCCGGTGATGGTCGGGCCGAGCAGCAGCCACACGGCTGGCGCATGCCGCATCGGGCTGGCTGCCCATCACTTGCTCGGCGAGGTGCCGCGCCACGCTGACATTGGTCTGCACGCCTCGTTTGCCAAGACGGGACGCGGGCACGGCACTCACTTTGCGCTGGTGGCGGGCTTGCTGGGCTATGCGCCCGACGATCCCCGGCTGCCCGGCAGTTTCGGGGATGCCCGCGAGTTAGGCGTGGATTTCAATTTCAGTCATATTGAACTGGCCGACGTTCACCCCAACACCGCCCGCATTCGGGCAGCGGGGCATAGCCACCAAGTGGACATAATCGCCAGTTCTACTGGTGGTGGCGTGATCCTGATTACCCGGATCAACGGTGTAGCTGTGCAGCTGAGCGCCGCTTACCCCACGCTCTTACTGCAATACCAGGACCGCCCCAGTGTGCTGTCGCGCATCACCACGGCTATCGCTGCCGAAGAGGTGAACATTGCCACCCTGAACTGCACCCGCGACCGGCGGGGCGGCACCGCGATGGTCACCATCGAGCTGGACGGCCCTGGCATTCACCCTGACCTGCTGAACAGTTTCCGGCGCTACTCCGGTATGCAGTGGGTCCAGCTGATGCCCAAGCTGATGGACGGCTAGACCCTCTCTAGTCATCCGGAACATGGGTGTAAGGTCCAGGCCAGTCTCTGTCTCCTCGCTCTCCTGCGGAACTGTGCCGGTCGGCTCGCAGACCACCCCCGTAGAGACGCCTACCTCCGCGATGTTCCGAGGGAGCCTCTACCGGCCCTTCATCACCTATCAGCGCAGCAGAACCATCTACCATCTATTTTTAAGGAGCAACCCATGAAACTAGAAGACATCATGCAGGCCCCCGCCCCCGCGTCCGAATGGGTGCTGCGGCAGGACTGTGAGGACTCGGGGCTGGACCCACAGGCCGTCCGCGCCGAGATGCTGCGCCGTATCGGGGAGATGCGCGACTCGGTAGAGCGCGGCCTACAAAACGACGCCAAGAGCATCACCGGCATGGTGGGCTGGAACGCCAAGGGCCTGTGGGAAGCCCAGGACACGCTGAATGCGCCGCTGCTGGTGCGGGTGCAGGCCTACGCGATGGCCGTCAACGAGGAAAATGCCCGAATGGGCCGGATCGTGGCGGCTCCCACGGCGGGCAGCGCTGGGACCGTGCCGGGTGCCTTGCTGGGCGTGGCCGACCACCTGGGGCTGAACGACGAGCAACTGGTTGGTCCCCTTATTCTGGCTGCGGGCATCGGTAAGGCGATCAGCGAGAAGATGTTTATTTCGGGCGCGGCGGGCGGCTGTCAAGCCGAGATCGGGTCCAGCGCTGCGATGGCCGCCGCCGCCGTCACCGAGCTGATGGGCGGTTCGCCCCGCGCTGCTGTTCACGCTGCCGCACTGGCCCTGACCAACACCATCGGGCTGGTGTGCGACCCCGTAGGCGGCTATGTGGAAGTGCCCTGTGTCAGCCGCAATGCCTTTTTCGCAGTTCACGCGGTGAGCGCAGCGCAACTGGCGCTGGCCAACCTCGAGAGCTTTATCCCGCCCGACGAGGTGGTCACGGCGATGGCCGAAGTAGGCCGCATGATGCCGCCTGCCCTGCGTGAAACGGCGGAAGGTGGCCTGGCCCAGACCCCCACCGGCCGCCAGATTATGGAACGCATGGAAAGCGGCGAGATGGAACCGCTGCCGATGAGCCGCTGACCCTGGGAAAGCGGGTGAATCGGTGCGTGCCCCAGGTTAGGATTTCAAGCTGAGCCTGGGGCGCATATTTATTCGCCACGCCGAATGGGTTTCCCACCTGGCTGTCACGCCCCGAAAATGAGAGGGTGATCCTGATCAAACGGCACGTTAGAGCCCGCATCAGGAGGACGCGGTGCTGTGGGTGGCGGTGAGAGCGCCAGTGCGTCTGCATAACCTGAGATGATGAGTCAAGCTTGAGAGATCCGGCTATACCTCCTGTTTCCCTTGCGCTAAACTTGCCCCATCATCGGCGCTCCGTTCATAAATATGCCCTCTGTACCAAGCCGAGGGTTGGGGAAGGATATGGCGCCGCTGATCTTGGAGGTAAGACATGAAAAGATTCGCCTGGATGTCGATCCCGTCTCTCTTGCTGGCCGCCTGTGGAGTTTCTTCTCCCGATACAGGTGCTCAGCAGGGGGGCAACGCCACCGCTCGCCCTACCCCTACCCTGAACGCTGAATTGGGAGCCCAGATCGTGAACGGGACCGCCAGCGCCCTAGGCGCTCGCCCCTATCAGGTGGCCCTGCTCAAGAATGGCAGCCTCAACTGTGGTGGCAGCCTGATTGCCCCAGACTGGGTGATGACCGCCGCGCACTGCGTGAGCAACGGCAGCTCCTATGGCTTGACTATCCGTGCAGGCAGCCTGTACTACGCCAATGGTGGACAGACCAGCACCGTCAGCGCCGTGCGGGTCCACCCCAACTACAACGACAGCACTACTGCCAACGACATTGCCTTGCTGAAACTCAGCACCCCTATGACGCTGAACAGCAACGTGGCCCTGGGTAAGATCCCCGGTGATTCGGTAGAAGCTGTACTGGACGTGAGAGGGAAGTACGCTGTCGTCTCCGGCTGGGGCAAAACGGGTGCGAACGCTGGAATCAGCAGCAACCTGCGTGAAGTCAGCATTCCTATCACGCCCAACCCCACCACCTGCGGCTCGGATCGCCCACCCGGCAACACCATCTGCGGCGAAGCCTACCAGGGCAAGGACAGCTGTAACGGCGATAGCGGCGGTCCGCTGGCCCAAGTCCTGAACAACAAGCACTATGTGCTGGGGATCGTGTCGTACGGCCCCTCGGCCTGCAACGGCTACGGCGTTTATACCCGCGTCAACGCCTTTAAGTCCTGGATTCAGACGACCAGCGGTGTCGTGGCCGATAACGGCGACGGCACGCCGACGGACCCTACGCCCGAACCTACCCCGCCCACCTATGACCGCACCTATGAAGGCACCTTGTATAGTGGTCAGAACAACATCACCCAGTACTTCAACTATGCGGGCGGAACCCTCACCGGCGAGCTGAAGTTCCCTGCTGGCGCTGACTTTGACCTCTACCTCCAGAAGTGGAACGGCAGCAGCTGGGCTTACGTCGCCCAGGCCGACGGCACCTCCAACCCTGAGCGCATCTCCTACACTGCCGCAAGCGGCTACTACCGCTGGATCGTCAACACTTACAGCGGCAGCGGCGCTTACACCCTGGGTGAAAACAACTAAGGCTGAGCCACCCCACATGTCACGTCCAAAGGGAGCGCTGCAATGGCGCTCCCTTTGTGGTGTTGGTCGCAGGGCGTGCTGCCCGGGGAGGACACGGCAGGCAGGCGGTTAACCCGCCACCGACCGCCGAAGAGACGTCTCTCCTAGGTTACGGTTGCTGCTGCAGCCAGCGCTGTGCTTGGGGCAGATGATCCGCATGGTGATGCTCCAGGGTGCCGCGTAGCACGTCCAGCAGGGTATACCCCTCCAGCCAGTCCCGCGCCTGCTCCAGTTCCGTCGCGCTGAAGCTCCTGCCTAGACGCGAGACTTCCTGGAAACCCGCTTCCCAGGCGGCCTGCGTAGCTTTCCAGCTTTGGCCTTGGGCAGTGGACTGGACGCGGGCATTGAGGGCATCAACGTCCTGATCATCGGGGTTCTGCCCACTGGCCCAGGCTGGGTAAGACAGCCCGTACCCATCCGGGGCAGCCCGCAACCTGGCGCGAGTGACCTCCTGCCACGCCGCCAGATGCGCCAGCAGCTCGCGCCAGGTCCAGCCGTTCGGCATGGGGACATCGGTGCGGTCCTGACGTTCGGCCTGGGCGTTCAGCGACTGCCAGGTCTGGAACTCCTGGCGCAGCTCCGCGAGCAGTTCGGTGCGGTCCATCAGCTCAGGAAGTCCAGCAATGCCTGGTTGAACGCTTCCGGCTCATCCAGGTTCGAGAGGTGCCCAGCGCCCTGAATCACCTTCAGTTCGCCGCCACTCAGATCGGCATTTTCCTGAGACTGTTCGGGCGGTGTCAGTTCGTCCTTGCTGCCTACCAGGGCCAACACGCTCAGGCCCTGCTCCCCAGCGCGCCGCAGGACGTCCCGGCGGTCCTCACGCGCCGCCATGGCCCGCAGTGCAGCGGCAATCCCTTCACGGCTGGCCTCGCGGGTCATGCGGGCCGTTTGCTCGGCGGTGGAGGGCTTTTGCTCCTCGCGGGCCGTCTCCACCATGAATTCCTGGCCCTCGTTCAGCACCTTCTGGGCCTGTTTCTCACGGTCTTCGCGCTTCTTGGCGTCGTCGCCCCCAGACTGGGTGTCGGCCAGCACCAGACGGCCAACACGCTCTGGCTGTCCGCGCCGCTGCAGGGCTGCCAGGACTTCCAGTGCCAGATAGCCGCCCATGCTGAGGCCCACCAGGGAGACTGGTTCCTGGGGAAAGACCTCATCCAGCAGGGTTTCGGCCATGTCTTCCAGACTGTTCAGCTGTCCATCCTCGCCGCCAAATCCCGGCAGATGCGGCACGATGACTCGCAGGCCCGCCGCTTCCAGTGCGGCTTTCTGGCTGTCCCACATGCGGGCGTCCAGCGGAAAGGCGTGCAACAACACGGCGGTCTGGGGCTTGGCAGCTTGGTCGGCAGCGGTGTCGGCGGAGTTGGTCATGTGCCCAGGGTAGGGGAGGGCTGACCGTGCTTGGTCAGCGCCGCCCTGGCCCAGTGTTTAAGAACCAGATTTTTTGCGGGAGCGGGTTGCTGGGGCTTTGCTGTGAGCCTGCGCTTTGTTGGTCGTGGCGGTGCTGGCCGTCTTGCGGGTCCGGCGGGCGGGTTCGGCTGCGTCTGCTTGGGCGGCTCGGGTTGGCTGCTGCGCAGTAGGCTTCCGGGTGGTGGTCGTAGTCGCTTTGGCCTTGGACTTGGCGTTGGTCTTGGTCGTTGCAGCTGTGGTCGGTTTTGGTGTACTCGAACGGGCTGGAGACGCTTTGGTCTTGGCGGCGCTGGGTTGTTTCTCGGACACCTTCTTCTGACTGGTGCTGGCCTTGCTGGGTTGACGTGGTGTCCTGGGCCGAGGGGCAGTGGTCGGCTGGGTTTCCTCGCTGGCTGGATCTGCTTCGTCCGGGCCATTTGGCGTTTCGCCTTTCAGCTCAGCTTTCAGTGCAGGCCACAGCTTACGGGCCGCAGCGCGGGCGTCCAGACCAGCTTGCTGCTCGCGGGCTCGCAGGGCGGCCAGGTCCTTTCGGGTGAAGTGCTCCGTTTCGGCTTCCAGTAGCTCCAGCAGCACTTCGGCGTCTTGCAGACGGCCCAGGTGTTCCAGCATGCGTTTCAGGACTTTGGGTGCCTTGCCGCTCAGCTCCAGGGTGTAGCGGTAACGTTTCATCCGTTTGCGCCAGTCGTGCCAGTCGTCAGTGTTGCTGGGATCGTCGGCCTGTTTCATCAGCGCCTTGCCTTCTTTCAGCAGAGCGCGGCGGTCCTTGTTCAGTGCTCCCTCGGCGCGGGCGGACCAATCGGCAGGGAGGTCATAGCCCTGTGGGGGCTGCGCGGGCAGAGGGTGACGCTTCAGCAACTGGGCGCGGCGCTCGGCCCAGCCTTTCTCGAAGCGCTGCTGGGCTGTGGCGCTGGCTCCCAACTCCTTCAGGGCGTCCCGCAGGTGTTCGCCTGCCGCGTCATGGTCACGTACCGGGGCAGCAGCGCGGCGCAGGTCACGCCACTGGCGGCGCACTTTTTTCTTCATGTCACTCACGCCGCTTTCAGCCTGGGCGCGGCGGGTGATTTTGCGGACCTCATGCACGGCTTTCGGCTGGGCCGCCTGAAACCCTTCCCACCAGCCGCTCAGGTCCTCTGTCAGGGAGGTGGGCTGTGCACTGGCAGTCTCGTTCTGGGACTCAGGGGGGGTGGCCGGGGCGGAAGCTTTGGGCATCTTGTGCCCAGCGTAGCAGTGTTGCGTATGAAAAATGCCGCAGTGTCGCTGCCGCTGTGGGCCACCTCTGCTTTAGACTGCCCCTCATGCTGGTGTACGTACTGCCCGGAACCCTCGAATCACGCGAAGACGATCTGGACCTGCTCTGGGAGGCCGGAGCGACTGGCCTAGAGGAGCGTGGCGGCTTGATCAGAGCGTATTTCTCTGAACGGCTGGAGTTGGAAGGACCGCTCTTAGGCGGCGAGTGGACCGAGGAAGAGGACCGGGACTGGCAGGCCGCCTTCAAGCGTGACCTGCGCCCGGTGCAGGCGGGCCGCATCACCATCGCGCCGCCCTGGCTGGCGGACGAGGTGCCAGCCACCCAACTGCCGCTGATCATCGAACCTGGGATGGCTTTCGGAACCGGACACCACGCCACCACCCGACTGGCGGTGGGGGCACTGAGCAACCTGGACCTGACTGGAAAAAAGGTGCTGGATGTCGGCACCGGCAGCGGCGTACTGGCGATGGCAGCGGCCCGGCTGGGTGCGGCGCTGGCTTATGGGGTAGACATTGATCCGCTGACCATCCCCGTGGCCCGCGCCAATGCCGAGCAGAACGACCTGCACGCTCCCCAGGTGCAGTTTGAGGAAGGCACACTGAACGCTGCCGAGTTTGCAGCTCCGGCAGACCACAGTGACCTGTCGAACCAGGGCTACGACGTGCTGGTCGCCAACCTGTTCGCCGAGCTGCACGACATTCTGGCCGCTACCTATCTGTTGCACCTGCGTCCTGGTGGGCAGCTGATCCTGACCGGCATCCTTGAAGACCGATTGGACGTGGTACAGGCGGCCCTGAGCCGCGAGGGTGTGCAGGACACAGCCGTGGAGCTGGATGGCGAGTGGGCGCTGGTCACGGGCCGCAAGGCCGAACAGGCAGGCTGAGCCGGATGCGCCTGACCCGTGTTCGCGTGCCCGCTCTGGGTGAGGATTTGCCGGACACCAGGCTGGTCCTGACTGGCCCCGAAGTGCGCCACCTGAGCGTCATGCGGCTGCGGCCTGGTGACGCGCTGCTGGTCTTCGACGGTCGGGGCCGCGAGGCCCGCGCCGAATTGCTGGCGCTGGACGGCCTGCGCGCCGAGTTGCGGCTGGTGGAAGAGCTGCCTGGCACCCCCGAAACGCCGCAGCCTGTGACGTTGGCGGTGGCCCTGCTCAAGGGTGACAAGCTGGCCGATGTGGTCCGCGCCGCCACCGAGCTAGGCGCAGCCCGCATTCAGCTGCTGGTGACTCAGCACGCCGACGTACGCGACATCGGCGCGAACAAGTTGGTGCGCCTGAACCGCATCGCCGCGGAAGCCAGCAAGCAGTCTCGCCGCGCCGTGACGCCAGAAGTATTGGCTCCGGTGCCGCTGGGGGCTTTTCGCTGGGAAGGGCAGGCCTACGTGGCGCATCCTTATGTCCACGATCTGCTCACCGATCACCTGCACTGGGACAGCCCGGTGACTCTGTTGACCGGACCAGAGGGTGGCTTCTCGGAGGCCGAAATGGACGGGCTGACCGGGCGCGGCGCTCAGGGTGTCGTACTGGGCTCGCGTATCCTGCGAGCCGAAACTGCTCCGGTGGCGCTGCTGGGCGCAATTGTGGCGACAGGAGTCTGACGGCACATTAAGCCATCAACGGCTCAGCCTGACGCTCTACACTCGGCCCATGCGTTCCATGACCCTGGCCCTGCTGCTGCTGGCACCCCTCTTGGGTGGCTGCCGCTACAACTATGTGCCGTTGATCCCGCCGGTGTCCGAAGTGCGGTTGCCACCCCGCGTGTTTGGCACGGCCATCGTCCGTAGCGGCGAAGACTTGGTCCTCACCGCCCGTGTGGACGGCGACTTTACAGCGGGCTATCTGGGCGTGACCTGGTTTGACGGTCCCCGCCAGATCGGGCAGGACTCGGTGTATCTGGACGCTCAGGAGCGGCAGGCCGTATTCCGGCTGAATGCCCCGCAGCCGGGGGCCTACCGCGCCGTGTTGAGCCTGGGTGGCACAGTGATGCGGCAGGCCGAACTGTATGAGGTCAAACCGTGAGTCAGGCCGCGGCTGGCAGGACCTTGAGCGGGGTGGTGGAATGGTCCCGTGGCCAGGCCGAGCGCCTGATCTGGCGTGATGGCAGAGTCGTGCCTTACCGCACCGAACCGCTCCCTGCTCCAGTCAACTACGGCTGCATTCCTGCCCTGCACAACCCCGCCGACGCTGCTGAGGTGGACGCCGTGTGGTTGGGCGACCCGCTGGAAGTTGGGAGGCAGGTTATGGCCCCACCTACCGGTCTGCTTTGGCTGGCAGACGGTGACCACAAGGTGATTTTTGGCGAGGATGACCGCACCTGTCAGGCCCTACTGGCCTGGTTCCCCCCGGAGCGTGGGGCGCGGCTGCTGGGGCCGGAAGCGGCCTGGGAATGGCTGGATTCACTCGGCTCTGCAGTTGTGCCCGCCTCGCCAACAGGCTTGTAAAGCAGCCAAGCAGAGTGAATCAAATGCACGGGCGGCCTCATGCCTGCGCCTTATAAAGAGCGTGGGCAATTTGGCGTGGCTTCCCGCATTCCGTCAGCGGTGGCGGAACCGTCAGCCGTCCTGATTGAACCGTTCTTCCGCTGCCCGCTTGATGGGGTTGTTGCGTGTCAGCTCGGTTTCGGCTTCGGCCCCCAGTCGGCGCTCATCCTTTCCGGTGGGACCAGGCAGCAAGCGGTTGGTCAGCCCCATCAGGTCGGCAGTCAGCTGGGGGGCCAGTGCCTGGGCGTATTTCAGGGCCAGCGCCGGCAAGCCGATCATGGTTTCGGCGTCACCGCGTACCAGGGCGTCTACCATCTGGCGGGCGGCGGTGTCGGCGGGCATGGATACCAGTGGCGTGTTGTCCAGCGTGGCAAACCAGGCGTACTCCTTCTCAAAGTCGCCCTTGATTACGGCGTTCTTGGGGCTGCCCGTCTGCATCAGTGCGGGCAGTACGGTGGTCACGCTGATGCCGTCGCGGGCCAGTTCGGCATTCAGAGCAGCCCCCAACCCTGCCGAGGCGAACTTGCTCATGGAATAAGGTCCCAGGTGTGGCACGGCCACTTTGCCGCCCACCGACGACACGATCAGTACCCGGCCCCCAGCGGTTTTCAGCTGTGGGTAGGCCGCACGGATCAGCCGCAGTGGCGCAAAGGCATTCACTTCCATGATCTCGCGCCAGTCGTCTTCGGTCATGTCCTGCACGGGGCCTGTCTGGATGATACCAGCGTTGTTCACGACCACATCCAGCGCCCCATACTCGCGCAGGGCCTGTTGAATGGCTCCCTCCAGATCATCCTGCTGAGTCACGTCTCCGGCGAAGGTGGTCACGGCAGCGCCCTGTTCGCGCAGGCCCGCCGCAGCACGTTCCAGATCATCTCCGGAGCGGGCCAGCAGGGTCAGCCGTGCGCCCCTCGCCGCAAATTCGCGGGCCAGGGCCAGCCCCAAGCCGCGTGAGCCGCCAGTGATCAGCACGCTTTTGCCGGTCAGGTCATAGCGCGGGATGAACTGGTGGCGGGCGGCGATGGCCGCACCTAAGCCCAGCAGCAGCAGTCGTTTCGGGAGTCTCATACCTCAGTCTGCCTGACCACATTGTCCTATTGGCCAGAGCGGCATTCAGCAAGGTTTCACAGGTGAGATTGCACTCAAAGCTCTGTAGTGCCCGTTCAAGGCCAGGCAGAGGTTCGGGGCTGACCATCCGCGCCCAGGTCATCCGCGCCCAGGTTTGGTGTATTCATCCCCGCTTTAGGGCTGTCTGCTGCTGCGCGGCCCACCTCTAGACTGGACAACATGACCAATCCTGCTACCGATCAGCGCGAACCGAGCATCTTCGAGCGCATCATTGCCCGCGAGATTCCTAGCGAGATCGTCTACGAGGACGATGATTACATTGCCATTCGGGACATTGCCCCCAAGGCACCCCTTCACCTGTTGGTGATTCCCAAGAAGTGGTCGCCGCGCCTGGACACCATTGCGGACCCTGACGAGATGGGCCGGCTGTGGCTCAAGGCCAGCGAAGTGGCCCGTCAGCACGCGCAGGATTACCGCCTGGTGGTGAATGTGGGTCAGGACGCAGGCATGATGGTGTACCACACCCACATCCACATCCTGGCGGGCTGGGAAAACGGTCCTGAAAGCGACGTGCTGTGACAGGTCTTCAGGAATTTGCCGGGGTCATCTTCGACTTTGACGGCGTGCTGATCGACTCTGAGGGGATTGCTTATGACGCCTGGGTGGGCGCGATGGGCGAGGCGGGCGAGCGGATCGGGCGTCAGGCGCTGATGGACGCGGGCAATGGCCTGACCAATGCCATGCTGCTGGCCTGGCTGCGTAACGAGCATGGCTGGACTCCACATGAGGGCTTCGGCACCGACTTGAACCGCCGTTTTGTAGAAGCTTTCGGCGCCGAGGCGGTGGTTCCAGGCGCTGCCGAGACGTTGCAGCGATTGACACAGGCAGGTGTCCCACTGGCTCTGGCAACCAACAGTGGTCAGGAGGAAATGGTCTTCAAGCTGGGGCGCGTGGGCCTGAGCGAAGTGTTTGCGGATCACGCCTACAACCCTTCGCACGTGGATGGCCGCGCCAAACCGGAGCCGGACCTCTACCGCCATGCCGCCGAGGCTTTGGGGCTGCAGCCGCAGCAGTGCCTGGTGATAGAAGACAGCCTGGTGGGCGTTCGGGCGGCGGTAGCGGCGGGGTGCGCGGTGTGGGGCATTACCGTGACCCACCACGACCCCTCATTGGCTGGTGAACTGCTTCAGGCCGGGGCTGCGCGGATTGTGGCGAGCCATGAGGAATTGCAAGCGGCACTGGGGCTGAGGGGCTGATAACTAAGCTTGTGTTTTGCCCTCAGATACCTTCGGTTAGAGGCCCGTTACTCTGGCCGCGCCTCTCGCTCCATCAGTGCCCCGACGGCCTGCTGCGGTGTCCACTCGCCCGCCGCTACCCGTGACACGGCATGGATGATCGGCAAGTCATGACCGTGCGCGTTGGCCCAGTCGTGCAGCAGGCGGGCCGTCCGTAGACCCTCCACGACCTTGCCGCCCTGCTCCGGGTGCCCCCCCTGCGCCAACGCTTCGCCCGCCGCCCGGTTGCGCGAGTGCCGACTGTTGGCCGTGGCCATCAGGTCGCCCAGGCCGCTCAGGCCATACAGGGTGTCCGGCTGCGCTCCTGACCAGGCCAGGTAGCGGCCCATTTCCGGCAGTCCCCGTGTCAGCAGTGAGGCTTTGGCATTGTCGCCCAGGCCCAGACCATCTCCCATTCCGGCAGCTACAGCCAACACATTTTTCAGAACTCCGCCCAGCTCCACGCCCACGGGATCGTCGCTGGTATAGGGCCTCAGGCTGGAAGACTGCAGCAGGGACTGGGCCTGGCGGGCCAGCGCCTCATCCTGACTGGCGATGACGGTGGCCGCTGGCAGTCCCCGTCCGATTTCCTCGGCGTGGTTGGGGCCACTCAGGACCGCCAGCTGCCCGAAGCCCTGTGTCGCCGCCAGTTCGCCCAGCCGCTCGCCGCCGGGGCCCAAACCCTTGGCACACAGCACCAGTGGCAGGTCTTGGGGCAACCTGGAAAGCAGGTCCGGCACGCCCACGCTGGGAGTGACCACCAAGGCCAAGGCTGCGCCTTCAAGCGCAGCGTCTAGGTCAGCCGTAATTTGCAATTCTGGTGGCAACGTGACGCCGGGCAGGTAAGGAACGTTTTCGCGCTGCTCGCGTAGCGTGCCTGCTGCATCCTCACGCCTGGCCCACAGGGTCACATCACTTTGTCCTGCACGGCCTAGGGCCAGTGCCAGCGCTGTGCCCCAGCCTCCCGCGCCGAGCACGGCCACTTTGGTTCGGTGGGGGGTCATGCCTCGTCCTTCCAGGCAAAGACCCAGATGCGGGGCGTGTCCTCATTGGGCGCGGCGTAATCGGGATACTCCACAATTTCCCACCGCGCAAAGCCCGCCGCCCGCAGCAGCGGTTCCACCTCGCCCGCGTCGTAGCCACGTTCGCGGTGAATCTCGATGAATTCTTCCACCTCGCCGCCGTCGCGCACCACCCGGCAGAGTGCCTGCACCACGCCTAGCTCGGCATCGGCGTCGTAGGTGTGTGACCAGTGGTAATGCACCTCGGAGCCGTCGGCTGCAGGGGCCACGCCTTCCATCACGTCGCCGTCCCACAGCTCACGCACGCCCAGGCGGGTGTTCAGGTCGCAGGCCAGCAGCCCGCCGGGGCGCAGGTGGGCCGCTGCCCGCGCGAAGGCCTGCCCCAGTTCTTCTGCGCTCAGCAGGTTGTTCAGGCTGTCAAACACGCAGGTGATCAGGTCGAAACGTTCTTTCAGTGCAAAGGTCCGCAGGTCGCCCTGCACCAGCGGCGTGCCCTGGGGCAGCCGGGCGCGGGCCATCTCCAGCATCTCGGCCGAGCCGTCCAGGCCGGTCACCTCCCAGCCCGCATGTAGCAGTTCGCGGGTCAGGCCGCCGGTGCCGCAGGCGAGGTCCAGTGCCCGCTCCCCGCTCAGGCCCTGGTCGCGGGCATAGGTCAGGATAAAGTCGGCCCAGTGGTCGTACTCCACATCGTCCATCATGGTGTCGTACACGGCGGCCAGGGCGGTAAAGGGGGCGTGCTGCATGGGGGACAGTGTAGCGGCGCAGGGCTGACAGGGCGGTGACGCGGAGAGCAGCCTTATAAACCGGAAAACCGCCCCCGGAGGAGCGGTATTGGTGAGTGCTTTTGATCAGTTGTTGTCGGGCTGACCGTTGACGCTGGCGTAGCCGAGAGCGCTATCTGCTACGGTCACCGTAAAGTCCGCTGCGCCGTTGGCGGCCACAGTGCAGGTATCAACCCCCGCGGGAGCAGCTTTCCAGCCGTAGGCGGTGCCGTTCACACTGGAAGCAATTCCCGTGCAGTCGCCATGCGCCTGAACAATATCACTGGATTGCAAGCGGAAGTTACTGGCCATGGCGGCGGTCACAGCCTTGTACACGTTGGCGCTGTGGGCCTGGATGGCCCGCTCCTGGGCAGTTTCGTGGGCACCGAGCAGCTGAAGAATCAGTGCGGTGGCCAGGATGCCGATGATCGCAACGACGATCAGCAACTCCACGACGGTAAATCCATTGTTTTGCATGTTCGGACTTGATCTGAAAGGTGCAACGGAGCTGCCTCCATGGGCAGCTCCGCTGGTGGTCAAGCTAGGTTACGGTCCTCAGTTTAGTTAGGCTGGCCGTTGACGCTGGTGTAGCCGAGAGCGCTATCTGCTACGGTCACCGTAAAGTCCGCTGCGCCGTTGGCGGCCACAGTGCAGGTATCAACCCCCGCGGGAGCAGCTTTCCAGCCGTAGGCAGTGCTGCTCACACTGGCAACGGCAGCCGTGCAGTCACTGTGAGCCGTTGCGATAGCCGTGGGGGTCAGGCTAATATTGCTGGCCATAGCAGCGGTCACGGCTTTGTACACGTTGGCGCTGTGGGCCTGGATGGCACGCTCCTGGGCAGTTTCACGGGCACCCAGCAACTGGGGGATCAGCACGGCGGCCAGGATGCCAATGATGGCGATGACGATCAGCAGTTCAATCAGGGTGAAACCAGCAGTGTTGTTTTTCATGTTGTTCTCCTTGTGGGGTGGTCAGTGCAGATAAGGTATAGGGATAGGTTCTGCGCCGACTCTAGGTAGTGCTTAGCAGTGCGGGGGCGTTGGTTGGCCGCGGGCAATCGCCGCAATCGGGCCTCCTCCGTTTCTGCTGACCTGAGCATAGGCCCGCAATTCTCACAATGGTCTTACGCAGCGCTGCACGGCGGCAGGTGGCAATCTTTAGACTTGGTATAGTGTGTCCTGAACGCGGTTTTTGGGCTGTGCACTCCGGCCTGGGCCTGGGCAGAGCGGCTGTTTTCATTCCAGATTGACCTGATTTGGCCCATTCTTCTTGCAAGGTTCTGGCAGAATCGGCGCACGGAAAGCGTGGAACATGTATGACCAGGCATGACGGTGACAAGCTTTGAGCTGTGGAGTGTGGGTGGTGAGGAGGTTGGCGGGGCGATGGGCGGCCTCTGCTCCCGGCCCTGAGTGGCGTACATCGTACATCGCTTATCACCCATCAGCTGCGTTAGCGGCGGAACCATCAAGCTTGCGTCCCTGCGGTATGATGCCGGAGTTGCGCGGGGTCGGCTGGCCCTGTCCGCGAATCTGCGAGGCCGCGCCATACGGCTCCCCGCCCATGCTTAGGCCCTGGCTCCGGTCAGCGCAGTACTGATCCTTAGAGGGTCATGTATTGGCCCGCGCCTTTGCCTCCGCCGCCCCTCATCCCTGCGCTCAACAAGCACGTTCTATGTCGCCCCTGTCAGGAGAGTAGCTATGCCGCCCCGCCCCAAGGTCACCCCATGAGAGTATCCCTATGGAACTAAGCCCCCGCGTCGCGCCCCATTCCAATGACGCCGAAATCAGTGTGCTGGGCAGTGTCTTGCTGG
The DNA here is from genome assembly GCF_020889625.1 of Deinococcus radiophilus. GTDB lineage: Bacteria > Deinococcota > Deinococci > Deinococcales > Deinococcaceae > Deinococcus > Deinococcus radiophilus. The sequence continues at coordinate 1,682,442 of NZ_CP086380.1, read as the reverse complement.
ACAACGATGTCCTGAGCGCGCTGGGCGATACCGTCTCGGCGGAGATGTTTTACCGCGAGGGCCACCGCAAGATTTTCCGGGCCATGCAAAAGCTGCAAGAGCGCGGCGAGCCGGTGGATCTGGTGACGCTCAGCGAGGACCTGCGCGCTGGCGGGCAGCTGGACGAGGTGGGCGGCCTGACCTACCTGATTGGCCTCTCGGACCAGGTGCCGACCGCTGCCTATGCCGAGCACTACGCCCGGATCGTCAGCGAAAAGCATACCCTGCGCCAGTTGATCGGCGCTGCAGGTAAGGTCATGCAACTGGCCTATGACGGCGCACAGCCGCTGGAGGACCTGCTGGACGGGGCCGAAAAGGCCATCTTCAGTGTGGCCGAGCAGAAGCAAAAAGGCGGCGACTTCGAGGTGATGAGTGACGTGGTGCACGACACCTTCGAGTACATCACCCTGCTTCACCAGAACCGGGGCATGCCCGACGGCGTCGGCTCCGGCTTTCATGACCTCGACGAGACGCTCTCAGGGTTCCAGAAAGGCAGCCTGAATGTGCTGGCGGCGCGGCCAAGTATGGGCAAATGTGTCAGTGCGGACACGCTGATCGACGACCCCCGTACAGGCGAGCGCCTCACCGTAGAGGCGTTCGTGCAGCAGCAGCGCCCCGAAGTGCTGAGTGTCAGCGAGACGGGGCAGCTGCGGCGGACCAGGGTGGGAGCCTGGATCGACAGCGGCGTCAAACCCGTGGCCCGCGTCACCACTCGACTGGGGCGCCAGGTTGAAACGACCCTGCACCATCCGTTTTTGGGGGCAGACGGCTGGACACCGCTGTATGACCTGAAGGTGGGTGACCGGGTGGCCGTGCCTCGCCGCGTGCCTGTCTTCGGCGCTGGGCAGCTGAGCCGCGAACGGGTGCGGTTGCTGGCCTATCTGATCGCTGAGGGCGGCTTGACCCAGAGTAGTCCCCGCTGGACCAATGCTGACCCTGAGTTGGTGGCCGATTTCCGCGCCTGTCTGCGCGCCGAGTTTCCAGAGCTGGAGATGCACCAAGATGCCCGCACAGGCATTGATTTCCGGCTTAGCCGACGCTGGCAGCCGGGTGAGGAAAAGGCGCGGCCTAACCCCCTGACCGAGTGGCTGCGTGAACTGGGACTGTGGGGTCAACTCGCCGAACACAAGCGCTTCCCGGCCCTCGTCTGGACGCTCCCCGAAGCCGCACTGGCTGAATTTTTGCGGGTGTTGCTGAGCTGCGACGGCACACTGTACGCTCTGGCTGGGCGGGCGCGGATTGAGTTCACCGTGGCCAGCGAGAGGCTGGCGCAGGACGTGCAACATGCCCTGACCCGTCTGGGAATCGTCAGCAAGCTGTGGTGCAAGACGCCACGTTCCTGGCGGGTGGAGATCACCGAGCCGCGCAGTCTGACGCAGTATGAGCAGGCGGTGGGCTGGCTGGGTGAAAAGTCCCGGCGGGCCATTCCGGTCAGCGACGGGAACCGCAGCAATGTCGGTCACCTGCCCGTGGGGGTGTGGTCACATGTCCGCCAGCGGGCTGGCGAGCGGGGCCTGAGCCTGCGTGCCTTGGCGCTGGCTGCTGGGGAACCTGCCCCAGCGGGTTACAATCCACACACCTCCCGTGGGCTGCCTCAGCGCCGCGCCGCCGGTTATGCGGCGGTTCTGGATGATCCACATCTGGCCATGCTGAGCAGCGATGATCTGTACTGGGATGAGATTGTCGGCATTGAGCCGCTCGGCGAAAAGCAAGTGTATGACCTGACCGTTCCTGGAGACGCCAACTTTGTGGCGGCGGATTTCTGCCTGCACAACACCGCCTTCGCCCTCTCGATCGCCCAGAACATCGGTCTGCGCGGTGAAAAGACCGTGGCGATCTTCAGCCTGGAAATGCCCAGTGTCCATCTGGTGCTGCGGATGCTGTGCAGCGAGGCGCGGGTGGATATGAACCGCATCCGCAACGGGCAGCTGGGTGAGCGCGACTTCGAGCGGCTGGCTCACGCCGCCGGCCGACTGGCCGAAGCGCCCATCGTGATTGACGATCAGCCGGACCTGACGCTCAATACCCTGCGCTCCAAACTGCGCCGCATTGCCGCGCAGCGGGGACAGCTGGGCATGGTGGTCATTGACTACCTGCAGCTGATGTCCGGCAGCCGGGGCGGTGGCAGCGAGAACCGCCAGCAGGAGATCAGCACCATTTCGCGTGGTCTGAAGGGCCTGGCGCGTGAAATGGATGTGCCGATCATCGTGCTTTCGCAGCTGTCACGCGCGGTCGAGTCGCGGCCCAACCACAGACCCATGCTCTCGGACCTGCGTGAATCGGGCGCGATTGAGCAAGACGCCGACATCGTGATGTTTATCTACCGCGACGAGTATTACAACAAAGAAACTGACCAGCAAGGCATTGCTGAGATCATCGTAGGCAAAAACCGCAACGGTCCGGTAGGCACGGTCAAGCTGCAATTTCACAGCGCCCATGTGCGTTTTAACGATCTGGCCGGAGAAGGAGCCGTATGAGCGAAGACAGAAGCAACCCCGCTGCCCAACCCCGGCCTCGCCGCCGCCGCTCTGGTCGGCGTGGTCAGGGAAGGCCAGCCGCTCAGGCGCCCGCTGTCACTCCCGCCCCCACCGCGACCAGCACACCCCCGGCCACGGGCACTCCTGCCGATGCGGGCCGCACCCAACAGCGCCGCCGCCGCAGCCGGAGCAAGACCAAAAAGATTGGCAACAACGTGCAGTACCCCGGCCAGGTCACCAACGACACCTCGGTTCCCAAGACGGCGGCCCCCAGTCGCCGGGGCAAAAAACGCAGCCGTCCGCTGGTCATGCCGCGCATTGGGGTGGGCTGTGTGGTCATGCGCGGCGATGAGATCTTGCTGGTGCGTGAGCGGGGCCGCTGGTCGCTGCCCAAGGGTGGGCTGGAATCCGGCGAACTGCTGCAAGACGGTGCCCGCCGCGAAACCTATGAGGAAACCGGGCTGGTGATCGAACTGCGCGACCTGGCCTTTGTGGTGGAGTTCCAGGCCGAGTCGTGGGGCCATCACCTCCAGTTCTTCTACACCGGCCGAGAAGTGGGCGGCGAACTGGCCCCCGGGGACCCTGACCGTGACGTGCAGGAAGCCCGCTTCGTGCCGATCCGTGAACTGCGCGAATACATCCGCTTCCGACCCCGGCTGGTCTCGCTGGAAACCTGGCTGCATGAGCGCCGCCCCCGGCACTTTGTGTTCAATCTGGACCAGGAACCGGCCATGCTGCGCCGCCGCCGTCCGGGTGTAGGCGCAGTGCGGCGCGGGAGCGACACCGAAGAACCTGATCTGGAATAGGTGAGCTGAAACATAGCTGTGGGGCGGAGGCTGGGTCCAATCCACCAGCCCCTTTTCAGGCCCAAGGTAATCTGTTATTTTCGTAATATGACAAAGAAATTTACAAAACCAATGAAAAGGAACTGGAAGGATGATCCCTTTCCGGCCAGTGGGCGGCACTACCTGTACGTATGCCCCGACTGCGGCAGCCGGATGGAGCTACACGATCTACGCGACGGCGATCAGGCCTACTGGTGCCATCCCTGTGCGCAGGGGCACCGCGCTGGCGAGCCGCCGCTGGAAGCTCTCCGGCACGAGGCAAGCGGCGAAGTGGCCTGAAGTTAGCCCTGGCGTGGGCCTGAGAGTTGCCGCTCCAGTTCGCTGACGCGTCCACTCAGCTCGCGGTTCTGGCGCAGCAGGGCCAGCAGCAGCAGGGCGTAGTGATCGTACAACTTGGGGCGTTCCATTCGGACCTCGCCGGACATCCACTCGCCCAGCAAACGCTCGGATTCAGCAAGGATTTCCTGGTCCGGCACCTCGCGCCATTGACGGTCTCGCAGAATGGTCCGGGCAAAGTTCAGCTCGTCGCTCATGCGGTCACTGTACAGGGGCAGGAGGAAGCTGGATGGGTTTGCCACTGACGCGGCCGATAGATGATGGAGAGGAAAAGGCAGAATGGGTCCTGGGAACGGAGTGAGTATCCACCGGGGGCGGCCCAGAGACTGCCGCCATGTCGCGAAAGAGGCAGCAAGTCGCTGGCATAAAGCGCATGGGTGATAGGACGTGTCAGTCCCCCTCCATCACCCATCAATTGCGCCGCCCTCAGAAGTGGTGTTCCCCCGTCACCCAGTAGGGAATGCGCTCGGCCACATTTTCCATATGGTCCCCGATGCGCTCGATGGCACGGCCAATTCGCATGAGTTGCAGGGCTGCCGCCACCTGATCTGGCTCGCTCATCATGCTGCTGATCAGGTCCTGTTGCAGCTTTTCGAACAGATCGTCAATCTCATCGTCCATGCGGACCGTGGCCTCGGCCCGGGCCACGTCCCGGTCGGCCAGAGCCGTGCGGAGCGACTGGCTCATTTCTTCCAGGCGGGCCATCATGCGGCTCAGGGTGGCCCGCTGGCTGCCCGGAACTTGCAGGCCCTCGCTGTCCTCGGCCACATGGACCACGTAGTCGCCCATGCGCTCGATATCGGTCAGGCATTTCAGAATCAGGCCCAGCTGGCGCAGGTCGCGGGCCACCGGCTGGTGCAGCGCGATGACGCGCAGGCAGTCCGATTCAATCTGGGCCTCCATTTGGTCCACTTCGCCGTCAATGCTCCGCAGCTGCTCCACATGCTGACGCTCACCGTCCAGCAGGGCCGCAGCGCCCAGCGAATACATCCGCTCTACGGTGCCGATCATGTTCAAAGTAGCATTCAGACTGTTCTTGAGTTCTTGGTCCAGGACATCGCGCATGTGTGTTTGCTCCTTGTGCCGCCTGACGCTGCCGAGATGGCGGCAGTCAGGCAGAGTTCGCTGATGCTGACCGTACCATGAGCAAGCGCGGGTTTTGTCAGCTTTTTGTAATGTCTTTTTGCCGGAATTTGTGCTTGGTCAACGTACTTATGGGGATACCACTTTGAGTCCGGCGTATTTGAGCAGCAGCCGCTTTTGCCCGACGCCCGGAAAGTAGACCAGTACCTCGCGCCGTTCACCCTGCCCGAAGCCCTGCAGCAAATGCCCCTCGCCCCATTTGGGGTGTGCCAGCCGCAGCGGAGAGGTGCTGGTCGCCACCGCCCGCCCAATCTCGCGGCTGGGGATGCCGAGCCGCGCCGAGACTTCGGGCAGCGACAGCCCACGCAGGTCCAGCAGCTCGCGGGCCTGACTGGGCCAGTCGGCAGGCGGCTGCGGTACATCGGCAGGGGGTGGGATGGAGAACGGCCGCGCTGGGGCAGCGTCGGCAAGATGGGGTTGTGTCAGCTCCTGGGCGGGGATAGCGGTCAACCCCGGTACCTGGGCCAGCAGCGCCCGCGCCGCAAACTTGTTGACCGGGCGGCGCTCCCCGCTGGGCAGCAGTGGCGCGTAGCAGCGGCTCACGGCGATGCACTCGAAGCAGCCTTCGGGCGAGGTGCAGCAGTCTTTTTCGGTGAGTTCCAGCGAGCGTTGCAGCAGAGCCGGCAGACTATCCAGCGCTCGCCGCGCGATGCCCAGCCCGCCGCGCCAGTCATCGTAAATGTAAAAGGACGTATCAAAGCCGCTGCGAAAGGCCCCGGCCAGGTCGCCCGCCTCGCAGGCCACCGCTTCGGGAATCAGCTTCTGGAGCAGGTGCTTGAGCGTATGCGCCGCCGCCGTGGGCTGCTCGGTGGCCGCGGCGTCAATCGCCACTTCGAGCGCCACCGTCCGCAGCGGTTCCAGGGTCACCGGTTGGTCATACAGATGCTCGGAAATCTTCTGGTCCTGCATCCGGTCCTGAATGGTCCCGCCGCATCGGCGGCAGACCCGCTCGGTGGGTTCGGGAATGCGGTCACAGCCCAGACAGACCCGCTCAAAGAGGGACCGGATAATCTGATAGCCCCGGTAGACCCGCGTCACCTGCACCGTTCCGGCGCGGTAGGCCACCGGCCCCTGGCGCGTCCATTCGCCCATGTCCAGCGGCTGCACCCGCACCTCGTACAGCCCGCGTGTCATCTGCCCGCCCGCCGCGTAGGGTTGCACCAAGATGGCGGTGCCACGCGGGGTTTTTTCCCAGTGGGTCACCTTGTAGTCCTGTCCGTCCAGGCTGAAGACCGCTTCCTCGTGCTTTTCGGTCAGGGCGTAGTGCTGCGAGGGACTTTCGAGCGGGAAATTTAGCGCCCCTGTGCCCAGTTTGTCCCACTGGCTCTGCTCGATGACGTGAAAGGCGGCCATATCTTCGCCGCGCAGCAGCCAGTGCGCGGGCGCTGGCCGGGGGTCGTCCGGCGGCAGCGGCAGCCCGGCGGCGCGGAACTCGGCCTGCATCCGGTCCTGGTGGCGGGGGGCCAGATAGGGGTTTTCGGCTTCGACCACTGCTTTTTCGATGGGGCCAGTCAGCAGCTCGCGGAAGTTGCCTGCGTTGGAATAAAAGGCGTCTACTGGCAGCGGCACCCCGCCCGCGCTGAGGGTGGGCAGGTACAGCACGGCGCCGGGGCCGACTCGCCCGGAGCGGCCCGCCATCTGCCGGAAGGCCATGCGTGAGCCGGGGTAGCCGTCCAGAATCACCACCTCCAGATCACCGATGTCCACCCCGGCCTCCAGCGCGTTGGTGGCGAACATCACGCCGCTGCGGGCGCTGCGAAAGCCCGTCAGCCGCCCCGCCCGCTCGGACGTGCCGGACATGTACAGATGCACGAAGTCGTTGTAGCGCTCCTGGCGGCGGTAGGCCCCGTACAGCCGCGCCGCCCGCGAACGGCCCCGGAAAAAGGCCAGCACTTTCAGCTCACGCTCCGCCGCCGAGCGGACCACTGCGTCCCAGAAGCGCCGGGGCTGCCCCCGGTGGTCGGCCAGGTAGTAACGCTTGCCGTGCCGCGCCGCGCCGGACTGCGCGACCTCCACGGCATCTACGCCGACCAGTTCGCGGGCAAATTGCGCCGGATTGCCGATGGTAGCGGTACTCAGGACGACCTGCGGGCTGGCCCCCAGCGCCCGGCTGAGTGCCAGCAAGCGACGCAGCATCCCCGACACCTCCGACCCGAAGCCGCCCCGGTAGGTGTGCGCCTCGTCCAACACCAGATATTTCAGGTGCCGCAGGAATTCACGCACGCGCCCATGGGTCAGGTTCCAGTGCAGCTTGTCGGGGGTGGCCGTGACCATCCGCACGCCGGGGGCGAAGGCCTGCGCGGGCTGGGCGCTGCCCTGAAATTCACCGATGGGCCAGCCGAAGTCACCGCGCCGGGCAAACTCCTGCAATTTCTCGCGCTGATCCTGCCCCAGCGCCACCAGCGGGTAAACCAGCAGCGCAGTGGCCTGCGGGTCGCGTTCCAGCGCCCCGAACAGCGCGGGGAAAAAGGCCCCGGTCTTGCCGCTGGCGGTGGGCGTGGTCACGATCACATGTTGGCCCTGTTCCAGTAGGCGGTAAGTGGCGGCTTGGTGGCGGTAGGCCGCACCGAACCCGAAGCCCCGGCGCACCGCCTCACTCCAGCCCAGTTCAGAAACCGGCACGATGTCTGCCGGAGCCGCCTCTTCCTCATACAGCAGACTGGCCCCGCCGCCCAGCGTGTCCCGCACAAATCCTTCCAGGCGGGCGAAACGTGGATCGGCGGTCATGGAGGGCAGTCTAGAGCTTGGGCGCGGGCCGGGGACGGATGGGGGGAACGATTGGGGGCGCTGGTGCGCCGTGGATGGCTGACAGGTGATGGAGTTGGCAGGCGTGGTCTTCCACCTGGCGCAGAGAGTGAAGTTTGTAGCTGTCTTTCGGCCCTCTGCCCTGCGCTCTGTGCGGCGCATTTCCCTCCATCCGCCATCAGCCGCGCCAGCGGCGGAACCATGACCCCTCAACCATCAACCCCTAACCCACACTGGGTACACTGGGGCAGTGACCGTTTCGCCGCTCCCCACCCGCCCGCAACCCACGCCGCCGCCCGACCCCGTGACCCATCTGCCGCCGCCTACCCGCAGCCGCTGGACCGGGCCGCTGCTGGGCGTCACCTTGCTGTCGCTGCTCCCGGCGCTGTGGCTGGCCTACGAGCGGGTGCGCTACGAGGAAAGCCATAAGGCAGTGGCGGTGGTGATGGACTACCCGGAGCTGAAATCTCAGGCAGACCGCTACGGGCGTGATCCGCTGGAGCTGCTGGCCGATTACCGCGAGCTGGGCGTGAACGGCGTGGCCGTGTACGAGGACGTGCTGGGGGGCTGGCAGAACCGGGGCGAGGTCTTTGTCAAATCCGGCGCGGACCTGCTGGCGCAGTACCCAGGGGAGGCCTTCGCGCCCGGCAAGTTCTACCTGAGCGAAGTGCGCCCCGGTGCGCTGGCCGCACTGGAGGGCCGCTTTTCCATTCAGCCGCGCTCCGTGACACTGGCCGGGCGCGAGTGGCAGGAGTGGAACATCAACCCCGCCTACCTTCCGGTGGGGCCAGACAACGCCCTGATTGACACGCTGAAATCACAGGGCTATACGGTGATTTACCGCCCCTACGACAATGAAGCCTTGCTGAACGTGGGGGCCGACTGGCCGGAGGTGCCGTTCATTGCCTTCAACGGCACCGAGGTCCCCGGCGCACGCGATCCCCAGCGGCTGGAGCAGGTCAACGCCGCGCTAGGAGACCGCCTGCCCGCGCTGATCGAGGCCACCCCGCAGCGCGGCCTCGGCACGCTGATGGAGGGCCGGGGCGCAGTGCGGATGTTCAGCCTGAACGCCCAGTGGCAGCAGAACCTGCGCCCCGAAGAGACGGCTTCCAAGTACGCTCTGGCGGCCCGTGAGCGCACCCACCGCCTGCTGTACGTGCGTCCCTATCCCACGATTACCGAAACCGAGACCTTCCTGGGACGCACCTCCGAGCTCCTGGGGCGGGCGGGCATCACTCTGGCGCAGCCCCGCGTGGACGCCTTTGCCCCAAATACGGCGCTGCGCTGGCTGACCATGCTGGGGCCACTAGCCGCGCTGCTCCTGATTGGCCTGAGCTACCCGCTGCCCCGGCTGGGCCTGCTGGTGGCGGGACTGGCGCTGCTCGGCGCACTGGGTCTCAACCGCTTCGAGCCGTTCGGGGGCATGGCGCTGGTGGCGTCGATCGCTTTTCCGGCCCTGGGCTTTGTGCTGTGGCGCTCGCGGGTCACGCACTGGTTCACGGCCACGGCGCTCAGCTTGGCGGGGGTGCTGTTCGTCTCGGCGCTGGGCGCGAATCCGCAGAGCATGTTGGGCCTGGAGCCGTTCCGGGGCGTGGGCCTTACGCTGATCGCTCCGCTGGCGCTGGTGCTGGGCAGCTATCTGCCGCGTCAGGATTTGCGCCAGACGGCAGCTGACCTCTACCGCCGTCCTATTTCGATGGGTGACATCGTGGTGATGGGGCTGGCGCTGGTGGCGTTTGCGGTGATGTTCCTGCGCCGGGGCAACACCAGCGCCGTGGGGGTCAGCGACGCCGAGGCGCGTATCCGTCAGGAAGTGCAGGATTCCATCATCCGGCCCCGCTTCAAAGAAGTGCTGGGGCATCCGCTGGCGCTGCTGGGCCTCAGCGGGGGCTTGCCGGGTTACTTTCCGGGGCTGCTGCTGCTGGGCGGCGTGATGGGTCAGGCCAGCATCCTGAATACCTTCGCGCACTTTCACACTCCGCTGCTGATCTCGGCCACCCGCATGTTCATCGGGCTGGGCGTGGGTCTGGCGCTGGGCTACGCGCTGATTTTTGCGCTGCGCTGGGGGCTGCAGCTCTGGGAGACGCACGGCGGTGGCCTGCCGGAGCGCTCTGGCCGCTCGGAGGTGCGCTCATGAGTCTCAGGGTGCTGGTCAGCGGCTACTACGGCTTTGCAAATGGGGGCGACGAAGCGATTGCCCTGAGTATCTCCCGTGAGTTGCGGGCATGGGGGCACACCCCGGTGCTGCTCTCGGCGGACCCGGCGCACACCGCCGCGCACTGTGAGTGCGAAGCCGCTCCGCGAATGAACCCGCTGGCCCTGGCCCGCGAACTGCGCCTCGCCGACCTGCTGCTGTCGGGCGGCGGCGGACTGCTGCAGGACAAGACCAGCGCCCGCAACCTGACCTACTACCTGGGCCTGATCCGGCTGGCGCGGCTGCTGGGCACGCCCGCTGCGGTGTTTAACCAGAGCATCGGGCCGCTGTCGGTGCGCGGCGGCACGCGGGTGCGCCGGGGCGTGCAGGGTCTGCCACTGGTCGTGCGTGACCGGGCCAGCCTGCGGACGCTGGAAACCCTCGGCCTGCAAGGGCAGTTGGGCGGCGACCCGGCACTGCTGCTGACCCCCAGCCCAGCGCTGATCCGGGACGAAACCTCGGTGGTCATTGCCCCTCGCGGCGATGTGGCCGAGTCGCTGCTGCCACTGCGTGACTTGGTATCCCGCTTGCAAGCTGCCGGGCACCGCGTCACCGCCCTTGCCCTGATGCCTGCTGCCGACGGTGAAGCGGCCCGCTCACTGGGCGCCGATACGGTGCTGGAAAGTGCCGACCCACAACTGCTGCTGGACGCCATCGCCGCGAGTGGCTATGTGGTGGGAGTGCGCCTGCACGCCCTGATCTTGGCGGCGGCGGCGGGCGTGCCGTTCGCAGGCCTCAGCTATGATCCCAAAGTGCAGGGCTTTTGCAGCGACGCAGGCGCCCCGGTTCACTCCACTGCTCCCGATGTGGGCTTGCTGCTGGAACAGGTGCAGCAGGGCGTGGGATTTGATAGCCGGGCAGTAGAGGAGATGAAGGCACGGGCACGGGCCAGTTTCGATGTGGTCTTGGGCGCGGCTGGGTGATAGAGCGGCAGCGAGCCTCTCATCTTGCCCTTGATACACTGCACAGCGTGACTGTTCCTGCCGCCCAGCTGCCTACTGAAGCGCCCCAAGCTGCCGCTCTGGCTGCAAACCTGAACCGCCCACCGCTGGTGGCGACAGGCCTGAAGAAGCGTTACGGGCGGCGCGAAGTGGTGCGCGGCGTGGATCTGCGGGTGGAGCCAGGTGAAATTGTGGCGCTGTTCGGCCCCAACGGTGCCGGCAAGACCACCACCTTCTATATGATCGTGGGCTTTATCCGGGCGGGTGAGGGGCAGATTGCACTGGGCAGCCGCGACGTAACCCGTCTGCCGATGCACCAGCGTGCCCGCATGGGTCTGGGGTATTTGCCACAGGAACCCAGTGCCTTTCGCAAATTGAGCGCCCGCGACAATTTGCTGGCAATTCTCGAATATCAGGGCCTCAGCCGCGCCGAGCAGGAGCGCCGCGCCGACGCTTTGCTGGAAGAATTCGGTCTGACCCGGCTGGCGAACAGCGACGCCTACCAGCTGTCGGGTGGGGAGCGCCGCCGGCTGGAACTGGCCCGTGCCCTGACTACCGATCCCGACTACCTGCTGCTGGACGAGCCTTTTACGGGGGTGGACCCCAAGAGCATCCGCGAAATTCAGCGGCTGATCCGTGAGCTGCGGGACCGCCGGGGCATCGGCGTGTTTATCACCGACCACAACGTGCGTGAGACTATCGCGCTGACCGACCGTGTGTACCTGATGTTCGACGGGCAGGTGACGTTTGAGGGCACCCCCGCCGAGTTCGCCGCCAACCCGGATGTGCGGACCCATTACCTGGGCGATGAATTCGAGCTGTAAACGCCAGTTGGTTGCTCTTCAGTCGGCAGGATTCCGACCTTTCCTGAGCCGATGGGCGGGGTAGCAGAAGGTCTTTAACCGACCAGTCTGATCTCCGGCCGCCCACCCTCTCTATCCTGGCCCTTAACGCTTGCTAAACTCCGGGACGTGCTGTGGCTTTTCCTCGGGTTCGTGGTCATCTTGTCGGGCGTGGTGGCGTATGCCGCCGATGTCATCGCCCGCAAGGTGGGCCGCCGACACCTGCGGATGTTTGGCCTGCGTCCCAAAGACACCGCGCTGGTGGTGGCGGTGCTCTCAGGCATGGGGATCAGCCTGGCGAGTCTGGCGGCCTTTGGCGTCATCAACCGCGACGCCATCGCGACCATTCAGCGGGCCAGTCAGCTGCGCCCTGAGCTGGAACGCCTCCAGACCGAAATCGGTGCGGTGGGCGCTGAGCTGGAACGCACCGAGCGTGACCTGGCAGACGTGCAGCAAGAACGTGACGCCGCCCAGCGCGAGGCCCGCGCCCTGGAAACGGAGTATGCCCAGGCCCGCAGCGAGCTGAGTGCCGCGCAGGCGGACCTGAATGAAGCCCGTGCTGCCAGTGCTGGGCTGGAAACCCGCGCCGCTGAGTTGGAAGGCCGGGTGGCCAACCTACGTGAGCGCCGTGACGAACTGGAGCGTCTGGCGCAGCAGGCCCGGGAGCAACTGGGCCAGAGCGAAGAAGCCCTGAGCAGCAGCCGGGCGCGCGCCGATACGCTAGATGCTGAGGTGGCTGCCCTGGACCGGCAACTAAAGACCTTGGAAGGGCAGGCGCAGCAGGCCCGCACCCAGGCCGACGCTGCGGCGGGCCGCGCTGCCGAAGCCGAAACGCGGGCACAGGGGGCCGAGCGGCGCACCCAGGAACTGCAGGTGCAGGCCCAGGCGGCCGCCCAGCGAGCGCAGACGTTGCAGGGTCAGGTGGGTGAGCTGGAAGCCGCCCGTCAGGAGCTGAACGAACAGCGTGAGCAGGCCGTGACTGAGCGGGATCAGGCGCTGGCCACCCGCGACCAGGCGGCCGCCGAGCGGGACCGTGCCGCAGCAGGCCGTGACGTAGCCCTGGCCGCTCAGGCCCAGGCTGAGCAGGAGCGCCGGTCCACCGAAGCCGAGCGGAATGCCCTGGGCCGCGAACGGAACCAACTTCAGACCCAGCGTGATGACCTGCAGACCGAACGCGACAGTCTCCGGGCTGAACGCGACACGCTGACGGCAGACCGGAACCGCCTCCAGACCGAGCGCGATCAGGCGGCCCAGGAGCTAGAAGCCGTGCGCGGCGATGTGGACCGCCTGCGGGCCTTGCAACGTGACCTGCTGGACCAGCAAACCGATCTGGTGGCCGCCAACGCCGAGCTGACCTCGGATCTGGTGAGTACCCGTACCAGCCTGGGGCAACTCCAAGATGAATTTTCCAGTACCCGCACCGAGCTGAGCGCCTCGCGCAATAGCGAACTGGCCTTTACCAAAAACGAGCTGGTCTACTCCGGTGTGGTGGGCAGCCCCGCCGAGCTGGATTCATTCTTGACCAGCGCCTCGCAGGCTGCTCTGGCACGGGGAGGACGCGCCGCCGAGCTGAGCGGTACGTCACGGGCCGGCCTTGAGAGTTCGGTGGGGGCGTTCAGCGCAGGTAGCTTCGTGCAGTGCCGCGCCGATGCCAACGTTCCCGAAGGCTTCGAAGTCGGTCTGTCCTGTGACGCCCGCCCCAACCAAGTGCTTTACACCGCTGGGACTACTGTCGCTGCGGGGACCGTGACCCTGAGTGCAGACGCCTCTGACCTGCAGGTGCAGGTCGAGCGTATAGCGGCTCAGGCCCGCGATCAGCTGCTGTCCCGTGGTTTGACCGACAGCACCCTGATCGGCAGTAGCCTCTCCGTCAGTGAGATGGTCGAACTGCTTGCCGAACTGGTCACACTCTCCGAGACTGGCCCTCAGGCCCGGGTGACTGTACAACTCAAGGCGCGCAGTGATATCCGACTTGATTCACCCGTCAGCCTCCGGGCCGAGGTTGTTCGGTTGCCCTGATGACCGTCGCTGATGGCTGGTAGGGCTGCAGGCATCCTCTCGCCTGCGTTTCAGCCTTGAGCCGCACCGTCGCCCATATCAGCCGCGCTATTCAGCCGCAGGTGCAGATCAGATTGGTCAGATTGGCCTGACGGGTGACTGGAGCAAAAAGCGTCATGCTGCTGGCACGGCGGCCCACTGCGGAGATCAGTGCGTCAGACCCTCCCCAACCCTTACCGCCTACCGGCACAAGCTCCATAATGCCGGCTTTGCGTAGCAGTGCCCCTGGCTCATCTCCATCCAGGTCCGCCCTAAGGAAACCAGGCTCAAAGTGTTTTATCTGAGCATAGGGATTCCGTAAGCCCGTCACTTCAACTTGGGCGGTAGCTCCAGGGTGGAGGCAGGTTTCACGCGGCAAATTCAGCAGGTTCAGCCCACGGGTCAATACGTCTTCGCCCAATTCGGCAGGACGTACGGTAAACCCCTAGGCGGCCAGTTCTTCGAGCAGTTCAGCGCGAATCAGGTGGACTTGCCGCAGATTCTGCTGTGTGGAATCCTGTTTGATCCTGGAATGGTGCTGCACAGTTGTGCCCGCGTGGGCGTCACTTTCCGCTCCCCAGTCTGGGAGGAGCCGGATATGGTCACAGGTCACCTTGCTAAAGCGGCGATCAGGGTCACGGCTGACGTGTTCGACGGTGTCTGTAAGGGGAGGGCGGGATAAGACATCTGGGCACTCCTCATGGGGTGAGATCCACGAAAGGGGATGGATTCAATAACAAAGACCCTCCGCCCTAGTGAATTTCTAGGGCGGAGGGTCTGGAGATCACACTTATTCTACGGTCACGCTCTTGGCGAGGTTGCGGGGCTTATCTACATCTTTGCCCAGTGTGTCGGCGGTGAAGTAGGCCAGCAACTGCATCGGAATGGCATTCACGATGGGGCTGATCATTTCGTCACAGCGCGGCACATAGATCACGTCTTCGCCGTTCTGGACATTTTCGGTGTCGCCGTCGCTGAGAATCAGGATCACGCGGCCCCCGCGGGCGCGGACTTCCTGCACGTTGCTGATGGTCTTTTCGAGCAGGCGGCTCTCAGTGGCGACCACCACCACCGGGAGGTGATCGTCAATCAGGGCGATCGGGCCGTGCTTCATTTCCCCAGCTGCATACGCTTCGGCGTGGATATAGCTGATTTCCTTGAGTTTCAGTGCGCCCTCGTAGGCGGTGGGGTTGTTTACGCCACGCCCCAGGAACAGGTAGTCGCGGGCCTGGTGGTACTTCTGCGCCACTTCACGCACCTGGGCGACCCGCTCGTCGCTCAGGGCCTCGGCCACCAGGCGGGGCAGGGCACGGGCCTCATGAACCAGGCGGGCCACTTCTTCTTTGCTCAGCGTGCCGCGCTCCTGGCCCAGCCACAGCGCCAGCAGCAAAAAGGCGCTGACCATGCTGGTATAGGCCTTGGTGCTCGCTACGCCGATTTCGGGGCCAGCGTGGACATACAGGGTGTGGTCCAGCTCACGGGTCATGGAGCTGCCCTTGGCGTTGATGACGCCCAGCGTCTGTGCGCCGCCAGCTTTGGCTTCACGCATCCCTTCCAGGGTGTCAATGGTCTCGCCCGACTGACTGACGGCAATGGCCAGGGTGCGGTCCGTGACCACCGGCTGGCGGTAGCGGTACTCGCTGGCGACGTCCAGTTCTACGGGGACTCGGGCCAGTTGTTCCAGCAGATACTTGCCCACCATGCCCGCGTAGTAGGCCGTGCCGCAGGCCACGATATGAATGCGGTCAAAGGAATTGGGGTCCAGCTGGGTATCCAGCTCTACGTTGCCTTGATCGTCATGCAGGCGGCCCAGCAAGGTGTTGCTCAGGGCCTGGGGTTGCTCGAAGATTTCCTTTTGCATGTAGGAGTCGTAGCCGCCTTTTTCGGCTGCTTCGGCGTCCCAGTCGATGGTTTCTACCTCGCGCTGTACCGGCTGGCCCTGCAGGTCCGTGATGCGGTAGCCGTCGTCGCTGAGGATCACCATGTCGCCGTCTTGGATAAAGACCATCTGGCGGGTGTAGTTCAGCAGCGCAGGCACGTCGGAGGCCAGGAACATCTCGCCCTCGCCCACGCCCATCACCAGCGGGCTGACGGTCCTGGCCGCCACGATCTCGCGGTGGTCCTTGTGGGTCACCACCAGCGCATACGCGCCGCGTACCTGGGCCAGCGAGGCGCGCACGGCTTCTTCAAGGTCGCCCGTGTAGGCTTCTTCGATCAGGTGCGCCACCACTTCGCTGTCGGTGTCGGACTTGAACTCGTGGCCGCGCTCCAGCAGGCCATGCTTGAGTTCCAGGTAGTTCTCGATGATGCCGTTGTGAACCAGCACAATGTCACCGTTTTCGGTGGTGTGCGGGTGGCTGTTGGTGTCGTTGGGTGGGCCGTGGGTGGCCCAGCGGGTGTGTCCGATCCCGAACGAGCCGCTTAGGGGCGCACGTTCCAGGTCTTCGGCCAGGTTGGCTAGCTTACCGGCCTTCTTGCGGGTGGCGATGCAAGCACCGTCACCGATGGCGATTCCGGCGCTGTCGTAGCCGCGGTATTCCAGCTTACTCAGACCCGAAATCAGGATTTCTTGAGCATCTTTGGGGCCGATGTATCCAACGATTCCACACATAACTACTCCTCTGGACCGCTCCTGAATTCAGGGCAGCCGACATACTTCCCGGCGGATCAGGCCGGGCGATCATCACAGGTTTTTGGTGTACTGACCTTCAATCTACACTGCGCTGGCCTTATGCCTCAGTCGCCTGAGGGGTTATCGCCGCGCTTGCCCTACCGAGAACCCATGGTTTGTGGCAGGGCCGGGGAGGAGGGTGTAGGCCACCTGAAGGCATCCGCAGAAACTCGCTCACCTTCACCTCGTCTTCTGACCTGCCGTGTGGACCAGTCAGACCTTGCGCTTCCCGAAGCTGAAATAAGGACACCGTGCCTATTTCGCGGCGCAGCATAGCACGGCTGATCTGATGCGGCAGACTCCAGCCCCATGCCGGGCTTTAGGCGAACTTAAGCTGGAGCCTGCCATCACGGCGCTTCAGGCCGGTTGCAGCTCGGCATACCCCTCCAGAATCCGGGTGTGCAGCTCGTCACCTTGGGGCAGCTCGGTCAGTTGGGTGACGGTGGCGGCCAGGCCCTTCTCTGCAATGAGTGCCTGCAATTCTTGTGCCTGAGGGTCTTCAGCATTGCGGAAGTGCAAGGCGGCGGCGGCTCCGCGCAGCAGCGCATGGGCAGGCAGTCCCAGGTCACGCGCCATCCGCGCTGGACCAATCAGGCGCTCCTGCGGCCCCAGTTTGCGGACCGGTTCGCGGCCTACCCGCGTCACCTCGTCGTGGATATGGGGATTCTTGAAGCGGGCCTCAATCCGCTCGATATAGGCGGCGTGCTCGGCTGCGTCAAAGCCGTGGGTCTGCACGAGCGCGGCGCCGCTTTGCTCCATTGCCTCCCGCACCTGCTCAGCTGTTTCAGGTTTCCCCATCGCATCGGCCACCGTGCCTAAGCCGCGCAGCGAGCCCAGGTAGGCGGCGATAGCGTGCCCAGTGTTGAGGGTGTACAGCTTGCGCTGCACATAGGCCATCAGGTCGTCGGTGACTTTCATGCCCTCAATCTGGGGAATACCTCCCTTGAAGGCCGGTCCCTCCACGTACCACTCGTAAAAGTCCTCGACACCTACGTCCAGCACGTCTTCGCCCTCAAACGGCGGCACGATCCGGTCCACGCTGGCATTGGGAAAGCCCACCGACTGCTCCAGATAAGCGCGGCCCGCGCCGCTTAGATGCGGCAGAATCTGCCCCCGCAAAAAGGCGCTGGCGCCCACCTTGTTCTCGCAGGCGATGATGTTCAGCGGTCCCGCTCCTGCCTGGGCACGCTCTTCCAGCCCACGGGCCAGGGTGGGGGCGATGATCTTGAGTACGTTCGGACCGACTGCGGTGGTGATCAGGTCGGCCCCGGCGATGGCTGGCACGGTCTCGTCCCCAGTGGAGAGCACCCCGGTCACACCCTGAACCCGCTCGGTGCGGGCCTCCAGGTCCAGGATGTGAATGTCGTACTCGCCGCGCTCGCGCAGCGCCCCGATCACCTGCTCGTTGACGTCGGCAAAAACCACGCGGTAACCGCTGTGGGCTAGCAGTGCTCCGATAAATCCGCGCCCGATATTGCCTGCGCCGAAATGCAGTGCCGTTTTGCTGTCGTTCGGTCTGGTCATAGCTCTTTATCTCGCTTTCTACGAATTGAAGTCCGGAATCTACAGACTTGCTGAACCCCGCCGTCACCTCAAAAGAAGAGCGCCCACAATCCGGTAGGATTGACAGGCGCTCAGGGGCAGCACAGGCCTTAGCCAGCGCTGAGGGTGCGGTACAGTTCGTCCGCGTCGGTGGTCTGGGCCAGGCGCATCACCGTCTGCTCATCTTCCAGTACGGTGGCAATCTTGGAGAGAATCTCCATGTGGTCGTTGCCCTGACCGGCGATTCCGATGACCAGATAAGCGGTCTGTCCGTCAAAGTCCACGCCCTGCGGATACTGATGCACCACGATACCGCTGGCCTTGATGGCAGGTTTGGCGGCGTCCACACCGTGCGGAATGGCCACGCCGTTGCCGATATAGGTGCTGACCAGTTCCTCGCGCTCCAGCATGGCAGGGACGTAGTTGGGATTCACGTAACCGCTCCGGACCAACGCTTCGCCAGCGCGGCGGATGGCGGCGTCCCGGCCTTCGCTGGCCAGGCCGATCTGGACGTTCTCGCGGCGCAGGACACCACCAGACGGTGCAGGGGCAGGTACAGAAGGAGGAGTGGTTGGCGTAGGCGCTGCAACTGACTGCGCTGGAGCCGCTGCTGAAGTCTCCGCTGGCACCGTGACCACTTGGACTGGAGCAGCGGTAGGCATCACAGCGGCTGCTCCAGTTCCGGCGGCGGCTGTTTTCAGCTCGTCAATCATGCGGTCATAAATCGGGTTGCCCACAAAGTTGTCAATCGAGACATGACGCGCGCCCGGTTGCTTGGTGCGGGCCCGGCTGGTCAGGTTCTGCTGGGTGACCACGATGTCGGCATCACTGGGAATGTTTTCGATAGAGGTGTTGGTCACTTCGATGGGCAGACCGGCAGCCTGGACCTTGCGCCGGAATCCGGTGGCTCCCATCGCGCTGGACCCCATACCGGCGTCACAGGCGAAGACCACTTTGCGGACAGGTTGCGCCGACAGTTCACTCAGGTCGGAGGTCAGCGTCGGGGCCGTGCCCGTACCAGCCGCCACACCAGCGGCAGCAGGGGCAGGTGCGCCGCCCTTCATCTCGCGCGAACCGCTTTGGGCCGCTGCCAGATCATCTTCGGTGTAGGTGGCGCCGCGCAGAATCAGCGCTGAAACGGCGAACGACACGGCGGCGGCCACGATGACCGCAGCGATGTTGGCAAGGAATCCGTCACGCGGCGTCAGTGCCAGGATGGCGAAGATGCTGCCGGGTGAGGCGGCCGAAACCAGACCGCCGCCCAGGGCCACCAGGGTGGCGATGCCTGCCATTCCCCCGGCGATGACGGCCAGGATCAGCGCCGGACGCATCAGGACATAGGGGAAGTAGATCTCATGGATGCCGCCCAGAAAGTGAATGATGGCCGCGCCGGGGGCTGAGCTCTTGATGGCTCCCTTGGCGAAGACCCAGTACGCCAGCAGCACGCCCAAGCCTGGGCCGGGGTTGGCTTCCAGCAGGAAGTACAGCGACTTACCAGTTTCGGCGGCCTGCTGGGTGCCCAGTGGGGTCAGGATGCCGTGGTTGATGGCGTTGTTCAGAAACAGAATCTTGCCGGGTTCGATAAACAGCGACACCAGCGGTAGCAGTCCGGCAGTGACCAGCCACTGCACGCCGCCTGAGATCAGGGCGCTGAAGCTTTCCACCACCGGGCCGATGGCGTAGTAGCCCAAAATGGCCAGCAACGCACCGATGATGCCCGCCGAGAAGTTGTTGACCAGCATCTCGAAGCCCTGGGGCACGCGGTGGGCGGTGGCCGCATCAAACTGCTTGATGATCCAGCCGCCCAGCGGTCCCATGATCATGGCCCCGATAAACATCGGGATGTCGGTGCCGGCAATCACACCCATCGCGGCAATGGCACCGATCACGCCGCCGCGGTGGTCCGCCACCAGCCGTCCGCCCATATAAGCGATCAAGAGGGGCAGCAGATAGGTGATCATGGGACCGACCATCTCGCCTAGGCGTTCGTTGGGCAGCCAGCCGGTCGGGATAAACAGGGCCGTGATCAGGCCCCAGGCGATAAACGCGCCGATGTTGGGCATCACCATGGCGCTCAGGAAGCGTCCAAAGCGCTGCACCATGTCACGGCCGCTGTTGGTTTGATTAGGGGTGGTCATAGCTCCTCCTTGGATCCGCTGCAGACCGGCTTTCGGGGAGTCGGGCAGCTCTCCTGGGACTTTTTTCCCTGGGTGGGCCTATCATGCGCCTTCGTGCCCGCCAGGTGCAATGTATTTGGCCGCCATTTATGCCTTGCCTCCGGCTAACCGGCTTGGGCTAGCATGGGTTCTGGAGAGTCCCCTGATGCCCACCTATGTGTACAAAAATCTAGAAACCGGCGAACTCTATGAATTCAAGCAGAGCATGAAAGACGAGGCCTATACCCATCACCCTGAGACCGGCGCGCCGGTCAAGCGCCTGATCTCGCCGCCTGCCATCGCCTTCAAAGGCAGCGGATTCTATGCCAACGACTCGCGTCAGTCCACGTCAAAATCAGCCTCGGCCACTCAGGCGAAGAGCGAGAAGACGGCCAACACAGAACAGTCCACGTCGCCGGCCATCTCGGCTCAAAGTTCTGGAGACAGCGGATGAGCGGGCCAGCATGGGCTGATCGCCCCTGGAAGCCGCTTCTGGCCGCCCTGCTGCTGGCGGGTACTGTTGGGGGTGCTTATCTCACCGGACAGGTCACGGCCCAGCGGGCCTTGGTCGTTCCAGACGAGATCAACACCGTAGAGATCGTGCAGCGGGCGCGCCCGGCGGTGGTGCAGGTCAATAACACTCTGGTTCCCGAAGTCATCATGCCGGGCGATGATCCGGTCGAAGTCGGGACCGGGTTTTTCTACAAAGAAGACCTGATCGTGACGGCCTATCACGTCGTGCAGGACAGTGAGAGTGTGACTGTCACCCTCTACAACGGACGCACGGTGCCTGCGAAGGTTGAAGGCATTGACCCCGGCATTGACGTGGCGGTCCTGCGCGTGACGGCGGCGGACGCCCCGCAGACGCTGAGTTTCGGAACCAGCCGGACCCTGCTGCCGGGCCAGAAACTGATCACCATCGGATCGCCGCTGAAGATCCGCAATTACGTCGGCACCGGCATTTTCAGCGTCATGGCTCCCGCTTCGCAGATTCCCCGCACCGATGGAATCGCCAGTGAAGTTCCGGAGTACATCGTCAGCACGACCAGCATTCAGGGCGGTAACTCCGGTGGACCCATGCTGGATTCGCGGGGTGCGGTGGTGGGGATCGCCAATGCCAATGCGGCGGCCAATCAGCTGGCGGCAGGCATCATCGGCATCGCTGTGCCGGGCGATATGGTGCAGCAGACCCTCAGCGACCTGGAACAGACCGGATCGCCGCAGCGTGGCAATCTGGGCGTGACCCTGGTATCGCTGGAAGATCTGGACCCGGCGCTGCGTCAGCTGGCCGGCCTGGTGAGCAACCAGGGCGTGCTGGTCGACGAGATTCAGGCGGGCAGCCCGGCAGGGCGCGCGGGCCTGCGCGGATCGCTGCGTAACTCGCGTGGTCAGCTGCTGGCTCCCTTGGGCGACATCATCCTGGCGGTAGACGGTCAGACCGTGACCCAGCCCTTTGATGTGACCTCGCTGGTGGCGGCCAAGCGGCCTGGGAATACCGTACGTCTGACCGTCTGGCGAGATGGTCGCCGTCAAGATCTCAATGTGACCTTGCAGCAGCGCAGCCTTGAAGAATTCCAGACCGCGCCGCAGGTGCCTTATCCCGACTTGACCACTCCTTTCCCCGGACCTGAAGAGCAAATTCCCTAAAGCGCGCTGGCCTGACCGCTTTGACAGGCCAGCGCGCTTTAGGCTTTATGCTGCGGAGCAGAATGGCACATTACGTGATGGCGACCGGCGGCACTGGGGGACACATTTATCCGGCGGTGGCCGTGGCCCAGGAACTGATCCGGCGCGGGCATACTGCGGCCCTGCTGGGTCAGCGTGGGGGCATGGAACAGGGGGCTGCACAGCGGGCCGGGCTGGATTTTCTGGGTGTCGAGGCCGGCAAGCTGGTCCGCTCGGGACAGGGCCGTCCCGACCCGCGTGAGCTGCTGCGCGCTGCTGGTGGTGTGGTTCAGGCCCGGCGGGCCTTACAGGCCCAGCGACCTGCCGCCGTGGTCGGTTATGGCGGCTTCGCCAGCTTGCCAGGTGTTTTGGCCGCACAGTCGCTGGGCATTCCTACCGTGCTGCATGAGCAGAATGCCCACCTCGGCCTGACCCAGCGGCTGGCCGTCGGCCGGGCGCGCGCTGTGGGCACCGCCTATGATGAGGTGATCGGTTTGCCCCAGGGACGCGGCGCGCTGGTGGGGATGCCGGTCCGCGAGGAGCGCCTGACCCGCCCAGAGGCCCTGGGCCGTTTGCAGGACGCTGGACTGGCCCTGGACCAGAACCGCCTGACCTTGCTGGTAATGGGTGGCTCGCAGGGTTCACTGGCGCTGAATCAGGGTGTGCCAGCCGCACTTCGCAACGTGCTGGGCAGTGGGGAATTGCACGGCGAGCTGGTGCAGGTGCTGCACTCTACCGGGCCACGCTGGCTGGAAGAGGTGCGCCCAGTGGTGGCCGACTTGCCCTGGTATCACGTCACGGGCTTTGTGGACGCTCCCGCCGCCTGGAGCGTAGCGGACCTGGGCATCACCCGGGCGGGTACCGGTACGCTGGCCGAAGCAGCTTTTTACGGCGTGCCGCTTATCATGGTGCCGCTGCCCGAGTCTGCTGAGAACCATCAGCTTCACAACGCGCAGGCCGTGCAGCGGGCCGGTGCCGGGCGTCTGGTAGAGCAGAGCGGGCTGGCCGCAGAATTGGGAGGACGGGTGCTAGAGTGTGGACTGCCAGGCACGCGCCAGGAGATGCGCCGGGCGGCCCAGCAGCGCTCCCCTGCGGGAGCCGCCGCCCGGTTGGCTGATCTGATCGAGCAGCTTTAGCTTTTCCTTTTCACGGTACGTAAGCGCCCCTGCCTCACTTCCACCATGACCAAACTTTTTACTTCTGAACATCCTTCGCCCCAGGACACCCACATTCACCTGATGGGCATTGGCGGCATCGGCGTAAGTGCGTTTGCGCGGCTGCTCAAGGCGCGTGGCTACCATGTTTCGGGTTGTGACGCGCAGGTGTCGGAACTGACCCGTCAGCTGGAAGCTGAAGGCATTGCCGTGCATATCGGCCATGACGCCTCGCACCTGCAGGCCACTCCGGAGCGGCCCGCTGCCAGTGTGCTGGTGGCGTCCGAGGCTGTCCCCAAAAGCCATCCTGAAGTTCAGGCCGCCCTGCAGGCCGGGATGACGGTGCTGCCCCGCATGCAGCTGCTGGCCGAGTTGTTGGAGGCGTCACCGTCTATCGGCGTTATTGGCACACACGGCAAGACCACCACCAGTTCCATGATCGCGGTGGCGCTGCTGGGGGCTGGGCTGGACCCCTCAGCCTTCGTGGGCGGCATCGTTCCCGAATTTGGCGCCAATGCCCGTGCCGGTCAGGGACCTTTCGTGGCTGAGGTAGACGAATCCGACCGTAACTTTGCCGCGCTGCACTGCGAAACGGCAGTCTTTACCAACGCCGAAGACGACCATGTGGGCGGTAATCAGGCAACCTACTGGGAGACGGTAGAAGAGCAGCACGCCGGCTTTGCCCGCTTCGTATCACAGGCGCGCCGGGCCCTGTACTACGCCGACTGGCACGGTCTGGAAGGTCAGGGGCTGGATGAGTTGGTGGCGGGCTGCCCTGAGCAGCTGTCTTACGGCACCTCGGAAGGCTGCACCTACCGGGCTCACGACGTGCGTCCTGATCCGGCGGGAACCAGTTTTACGGTGATGTACAGAGGGAATGTGTTGGGAAAGGCGCGTGTCAGCCTCCCAGGCCACCACAACGCCATGAACGCTCTGGCCGCCTTGGCCGTGACTCACCTGTACGGCGGTGAATTTGCGGCGGCGTCACAGGCACTGGCTGCCTTTAAGGGACCAGGCCGCCGCTGGCAGCACATCGGCGAAGTGCGGGGTGCCCAGGTGATTGACGACTACGCGCACAATCCCACCAAATTGCAAGCCGCTGTGCAGGCTGCTCAGCAGACCGGGCGGCGGGTCCGGGTGGTCTTTCAGCCACACCGCTATCTCCGCACCCAGCAGTCCTGGCCGCGTCTGGCCGACGCCCTGATGAACGCTGACGAGGTGCTGGTCATGGACATCGCCTCAGCCAACGAGACGCCCATTGAGGGGGTCCACGCCAGGCTGATCGTGGACCGCATGCAGGGACGTGGTCATTTGGGCGTACGTTATTGGCCTGAGCGTAACGATATCGTGGAATACCTGCGCCGGACGGCTGAGGGCGGCGACATCATCGTGACGATGGGCGCGGGTGACGTGTGGCAGCTGGCCCGCGAACTGGTCGGTCCGGAGTTGCCACAGCCCTCCACGCCGCTGCGGGAGGCCCGTTAAATGACGGTTTCAGCGCTGGGCACCCGCGTGGAGCGCCAGCCACTGGCCCGTTACACCACCGTGGGCGTGGGCGGCGAGGCCGAAATCTGGTTTGTGGAAACTCTGGACGGACTGCACGAAGCCGTGCAGGCTCCTTACCGGATCATCGGGGCAGGCAGCAACCTGGTGATTCACGACAGCGGTGTCCCTGAGCGGGTCATCCGGCTGTCCGGCCCATTGGCGAAGGCTGATCTGACTCCTGATCCCGGGCTCAGTGACCCGGTCAACGGCCTGATCGTGACTGGCTGGGTAGGCGGGGGCACTCCACTGCCGGGCCTGCTCCGCAAATTGCAGGCGCTAGGTTGGAGCAATCTTGAAGGCACGGTGGGGATTCCTGCCCAGGTGGGCGGAGCCGTGTGGATGAACGCGGGAACCCGCTTTGGGGAAATGTTTGATGGTCTGCACACCTTGGAGATCGTGACGCCGCAGGGCGTGCGCCATATCACCCCCGACGATCTGAACTGGGGCTACCGCAACAGCGACCTGCCGCGGAATCACATCGTGTCGCGGGTGCGTCTGAAGTTGCAGCAGAGCACGCCTGAAGAGGTGCAGGCCCGCATGACCCACGCCGACGATGCCCGCAAAGGCCAGCCCAAGATGAAGACGCCTGGGTGTGCTTTCAAGAATCCAGGTGGTGTGAGCGCTGGCATGCTGATTGACCGTGCCGGACTCAAAGGTGAACAGATCGGTCAGGCCAGGATCGCTCCCGAACACGGCAATTTCATCGTGAATTTGGGTGGGGCCACCGCCGCTGACGTGCTGGGCCTGCTGCGGCTGATCAGGGGCCGACTGGCTCCTGCGCTGGACGTGCCGCTGGAGCTGGAATATGAAATCTGGCCTGAAGAGGCCGCCGCTGATCTCCGCTGAGGCGGCTCCAACGGCCCACTGACGGATTGATCCTCATGTCCCTTTCTTAAAAGCCGTTAAGCTAGGGGTCATGTTCGGCCGCACCCCGCCTCCAAGTCCACGCAAGAAGTGGCAACCGGACGATGACGAAGCTGTCTTCTACGACGATCAGGATCTGCCTCCTGAGCCGGAGTTGGTGCCGCAGAGCCATGAACAGCCTGCGCCCTATTCGCCAGATGACTGGAGCCGTGCCGACGTCTATGCTGCAGGTACCCCGGCTGATGCGGCAGCGGAGTCGGACCAGCCCATTGCCCATGCTCCGAATGCAGAGGATTCGGCAGAAGTTGGCGTAGCGGAACCCGGTCCCGCCAGTCCTGTGCCACGCACCCGGCTGAGGCGCTGGCGGCTGTTTGCCCGTTCCCAGCTGCAGGTTGTCCCACTGTCTGAGGCGGTCCCTCAAGTGTCTGCTTCAGAGGGCGACCCACTAGAGGAAAAGGCTGACACATCCTCAGACGTATTGCCAGAAAAGCTGCCCGAAGTGCACAGCTCGGCGGATGTCTGGCATGAGGCAGGCACTGGGCCTTTCCCCGCCCCTACCTTGGTAGAAGAAGCGGAACTGGTGGAACGGCCCAGGGAAGCAGACGGTGCTGTTGTCTCGGAGTCGGTCACTGTCCTTCCAACTGGCGTTGCCAGCCAGCGACGCCTGCGCTGGGGTTGGTTGCTGCTGCCCCCCGCCCTGCTGGCCCTGGCAGCGTCGTGGTTTGCCCTGCCGATCCGCGAAGTGACGGTCAAGGGTCACCGCCATCTCCGTGCCGAGCAGGTGGTTCAGGCGGCGGGCATTACACCGGATTACGGCTGGCTGTATTATGGTCAGCCACAGGCGGCGGCCCTGCTGGACAATCCCTGGATTGCCTCGGCCGAGGTGGTGCGGCAGTTTCCAGGCCGCGTCAGCATCACCGTAACCGAGCGCACGCCTCACGCGGTCTTGCGGGAATCGGGCCACGAGCCAGTGGCGGTGGCAGAGGACGGAACCCGCTTGCCCGGTGCTGATCTGAAAAGCAAACTGCCTACCATCAGCGGCTGGGGACCAGACCGAATTCGTGACGCTCTGACCGCGCTGGATGCTACGCAGTCATACGGGGTACAATCGGTCGAGTACACTCCCACCGGACTGCTGGCCACTACGGCGGAGGGTTCGGCCTGGAGTGGCGATCTGGAGTCACTGCTGAAGTACGCCGGAGCGTTAGAAAGCTACCCAAACCACCAAATTCATATCTACCCCTGGGGGGTGAGCGTCCAGGAATGAAGGACAACCGAATGATTGTGGGCCTCGACATCGGCACCACCAAAATCACCACTGTGATCGGCGAGCTGGCCGGAGACGGCAGTATTGACATTATCGGACAGGGCAGTGTCCCCAGCGAGGGCCTCAAGCGTGGCTCGGTGGTCAATCTGGACCGCACCGTGCAGGCCATTAAAGAATCGGTTCACCGTGCCGAGCGTGTGGCCGGTGTCAAGGTCGAAAGCGCCTATGTCTCGGTGGCCGGGAACCACACCAAGGCGATCACCAGTCATGGGTTGGCCGCGATTCGCCGGGGCCATGAAATCACCGACACTGATGTTCACCGGGCTGTGGAGAATGCCCAGGCGGTTCCGCTGGACCCCAATCTGGAAGTGCTGCATACGCTCCCGCAGGAGTACGAGGTGGACGGCCAAGAAGGCATCAAGAGCCCTGTGGGAATGCACGGTGTTCGCCTGGAAGTGGACGTGCATATCGTGGCTGGGACCGCTGGGCCACTGCTGAACCTGCGCCGCTGTGTGCAGGAAGCGGGCCTGCGGGTAGACGGCTTCGTATTGCAGGCGCTGGCCTCCGGCCTCTCGACGGTGGATCTGGGGGAACAGAGTCAGTCGGTCATCGTCATCGATATGGGCGGCGGCACCACCGACATCGGGGTGTTCCGCCGGGGCAACCTGGCGCACAGCGCTTCTATTCCGATTGGCGGCGACCACGTGACCGCCGACCTGGCCCAGATTCTCAAGATTCCCATGGAAGAGGCTGAGGATGTCAAGCGCCGCTATGGGGCTGCACTGCCCGAAATGGCCGACGCCGACCTGAGCCTGGAGATCACCACCGGGCAGGGCAAAACCCACGCCCTCAGCGCTCAGGAGCTGTCCCGCGTCATCAAACCGCGCTTGGCCGAAATTTTCGGCATGATCCGTGATGAGATTGATCAGACCCTGGGTCCAGTGGAACTGATCGCTCAGCACGTCATTCTGACGGGTGGCGCCAGCAAGCTGCGTGGCATTCAGGAACTGGCGCGTGACCGCTTCCGCGTACCAGTTCGTATGGGCAAGCCGACCAACGTTGGTGGCCTGATTGACATTGTGAATGGGCCGGAATACGCCGCTGGGGTGGGTTTGGTGCTGTTTGGAGTCCAGGAAGACGGACGCCTGCTCAGCCCCGCACCCGCCCCGCTGCCCGAACCGGAGCCGCAGCCTGTTCCGGTGCCGACCAAGGCCAAGCCTCGCCGGGAGCGCGAGCCGGAGCGGGAACGTGAACCTGAAAGGCCCGCCCCGCGTGCGCCGGAGCGCGAACCCTTGCCGCCCCGCGCTCCTGAACAGCCACAGCCCAGTTTGACTGGGCCAGTGCAGACGCAGGTGCTGCGGACCTCGCTCCAGGCGCAGGAACAGCCCGGCGCTGATGGGCACAAGCCTGGTCTGATGGACCGCTTGCGGCGGCTGCTGAGCGACTGGCTCTGAGGTTCGTTGGTGGGCAGGCTGGGCCGCCTTTCCACCCTCCCCGCGCTAAACTGCCCTGAGCGTCAACCCCCTTTATCAATTTCTTTGCTGTGGCTGGTCCCGCAGGCCAACTGAGGCCAGCCATAGCGCTCCGGAGCCGGGAGGCCCACAAAGCCGCCCATCTCCCTGAGCACAAAGGAGTCATTATGGAAGCAGCCAAAATTCGTGTGATCGGACTGGGTGGAGCCGGCAACAACGCCGTCAACCGCATGATTGAGTCGGGACTAGACGGCGTGGAATTCATTGCCGGCAACACCGACGCACAGGTACTGGCCAAGAGCCACGCCGAAGTGCGTATTCAGCTGGGTGACCGCCTCACGCGTGGTCTGGGTGCCGGAGCCAATCCTGAGGTGGGCGAGCAAGCCGCCATGGAGGACAAGGAGCGCATCAAAGAGTACCTCGACGGCACCGACATGCTGTTTATCACCGCGGGTATGGGTGGTGGCACCGGTACGGGCAGCGCCCCAGTGGTCGCCGAGATTGCCCGTGAGATGGGCATCCTGAGCGTGGCGATTGTCACGCGGCCCTTCAAGTTTGAAGGCCCTAAGCGCCAGCGCGTGGCTGAAGAAGGCATCAGCAAGCTGGCCGAGCGAGTCGACGGCATGATCGTGGTCAACAACGAGAAGCTGCTGACGGCCATTGACAAGAAGGTGTCGTTCCGCGAGGCGTTCCTGATTGCCGACCGGGTGCTGTACTTCGGCGTCAAGGGCATCAGCGACGTGATCAACGTAGAAGGCATGATCAACCTCGACTTTGCCGACGTGCGCAACCTGCTGAGCAACTCCGGCACCATTCTGATGGGGATCGGCGCAGGCCGGGGCGACAAGATGGTGGAAGAAGCCGCCATGACCGCCATTCACTCGCCGCTGCTGGAGCGCGGCATTGACGGCGCGACCCGCATTCTGGTGAACGTGACCGGCTCGTACGATCTGAGCATGAACGACGCCAACGAGATTCTGGAGCGCGTGCGCGAGGCCACCGGCCAGGAAGATCCGGATGTGCTGTTCGGGATTACCCCCGACGAGGCCGCTGGCGACGAAGTGCGCGTGACCGTCATTGCGACCGGCTTTGACGACAGCCCCTTTGAAGGTGGCAGCAGCTTCGACAACATGGTTCGCCCCGTGCGGACTGGTGGCTCGTCGGGCTACGATCCCAAGGACTACGACATCCCCGCTTTCCTGCGCAACGTCGGGCGCGACTGAGCCTGGCTTCAGTCGCAGGAGCCTTTACACTGGAGTATGACTCCTGAACCTTCCCTTCCCCTGCCCTGGCCTGCGGCGGGGGATTTTGTTTGGCATGCTGAACAGGTGGACCCAATGCGGCCCACGCTGATGATGTTTTTTCATCTGGAGTGCGCCGGGTGCGTTTCGCGGGGCATTCCTTTTATGAAGCGGCTGCATGCACAGTATGGGGACGCAGTGAACTTTGTGGCCGTTCATACGGCGAGGGGTCACCGTCAGTTGCCGCGCGAGGAGGTGCTGCCCACCTTGCTGCATTTTGCCGAGCGGTTCGCGAAATTGCCCTTCACAGTGGCACTGGATGACGACGGCTCACTGGCTGCCGCCTATGCCACTGAGGGGACGCCGCACTGGATTGCGCTGGAGGGGGGCCAAGTGGCGCGCAGCATCTATGGCAGCCAGGAGAACGCGCAGACCCGGCTGGAGTATTGGCTAGAAGAACTGGTCGCCGGAGATGGCCCGGAGCCAGGAGAGGGCTGATGAATCGCCGCCTGAATACCTTGCTGTCTCTAAGTGCCGCCGACGCGCTGGGGGCCGCCACTGAATTCAAGACGCCAGCGGCAATTCAGTCACGCTACGGCGAGACCCTGCGCGACTATCAGCCGGGCAGCGTGTTTGGCTTCGCGCCGGGCGAGGCCACCGATGACAGCCAGATGGTCGTGGCGACCCTGCTAGGCGAGCGGCGCGGTGAAGGACTGGAGGGCGTGCTGCGCGGCCTGACGGACTGGCTAAGTACCCGTCCACCGGATGTAGGTGGGCTGACCCGCAGTGCCCTGGGCTACGCAACCCCAGGCGGCGGCGTGCAGGCCTGGGCAGACAGTGGCTACCAAAGTGCAGGGAATGGTGGCCTGATGAGGATCGCCGCCGTCTGGCTGGCGGAATATACCGGCGAGGAACTGGCCCGTCAGAGTGTGCTGGTCACCGCGCTGACCCACGCCGACCCGCGCTGCGTGTACGCGTCAGTCTTCTTTACGGGGCTGCTGGAGGCGCTGGAACAGGATGAGCCGCTGTCCCGCGCCGCTGCACATGGGCTGGCACGACTGGATCAGACCGATGCGCGTGCCCTGATGCTGGATGCTAGCCTGTTCGGAATCGGCAGCCGCGAAGCCTACGCCGAGTTCGGTGAAGCCAGCCGTGCCGCTCGCCAGCAGGTGCGCGAACGGGTCCGCAGTGGGCTGGAAGGACACCTCACCTCGCAGAGTGGCTATGTGCTGGATACGCTGGAAGCGGCCCTGGCCCATGCCCGCGCTGACGACTGGTTTGATTGCATTGAACCTGCTGCGTTGCTGGGTGACGACTCGGACACGGTGGCCTGCGTGGCGGGGGCAGTGGCCGGAGCGCGGGGGCTGAGTGTGCCAGAGCATTTGCTCCCGCCACTTCGTCTGGGCCACAGCTGGCCTGGATGGCAGCGCGAGTGGGCCTGCGTGGAACATTATCCAGCGCTGCTGACATGATGGAGGAACAATGCTGCGAGTTGGTGCAGCCCCTTCCGGTGACACCTGAGATACTTCCCGTTTGCCTGCGTTCGTTGATTTGCCTGCCGAGGTTCAGCCACGGAATCAAGCCAGGGTTCACCTCTGGTAAAAACACGGGCGAACTTTATGCTCCCTACGGGCTGACTGAACTGACCGCTGGGCATTTGGTTCTTAACCCACTGAACTGCACTCCTCAACTCTTTTTGCCCAAAGCCAAAGAAGACCGGGTGCGCTGGCCTTGGCTCACCACCCACGCGCCCGGTCAGGACCAGCCCTGCACTCGCCTCAGATGAGGTTGTCCTCGGCAAATTCCGCCTGGGCGCTGCGGTCGCCGGACAACTTGGCATAGACCCCGGCCTCGTCCAGTACCCACGAGCCGCGCTCGTCGCTCAGCTCGGTCTGCATAATGTCCAGGAACTCGTCCCGCAGGTGGGGAACCAGTACCGGAGCCAACACCTCTACCCGGCGGTCCAGGTTGCGGCTCATCCAGTCGGCACTGCCGAAATACACTTCTGGGTTGCCACCGTTGCCGTAGGCGTAAATCCGCGAATGTTCCAAGAAGCGGCCCAGGAGGCTGCGAATCTGGATGTTTTCGCTCATGCCTGGAACGCCAGGACGCAGGCAGCACACGCCGCGGATCACCATCTGAACGCGCACGCCTGCCTGTGAGGCCCGGTACAGCGCCTCGATCATGGCGGGGTCGGTCAGCTGGTTGCACTTGCCCACGAACCAGGCGTCGCCGCCCTGCCGCGCCACTTCAGCTTCGCGCTCCAACCGCTCGATAAAGCCGCTGCGGGCGCTATGTGGGGCCACCAGCATATGGCGGTATTCTGCCTCGGCGTACCCAGTCAGGTGGTTGAACAGCTCGGTGGCGTCTGCCCCCAATTCATCATTGGCAGTCAGCAGGCTGAGGTCGGTGTACAGCCGCGCCGTTTTGGGATTGTAGTTGCCAGTCCCGATATGCACGTAGCGGCGCAGCCCGCCCCCCTCGCGCCGTACCACCAGCGTGACCTTGGCGTGGGTCTTGAGGCCCGCCATGCCGTGAACCACGTGTGCTCCAGCCCGTTCCAGTTGTTTGGCCCAGGAGATGTTGCGCTGCTCGTCAAAGCGGGCTTTCAGTTCAATAAAGGCCACCACCTGCTTGCCTGCCTCGGCAGCGGAGCGCAGTGCTCCCAGCAGACGGGAATCGTCGCCAGTCCGGTACAGGGTCTGCTTGATCGCCAGCACCGAGGGATCGGCGGCGGCTTCTTCCAGAAAGTTCAGGACATGCTCGAACGAGTCGTAAGGGTGGTGCAGCAGGATATCGCGACGTTGCAACACGTCAAAAATGCACTCGTCATCACCGCGCACAAAGGGATGCAGGTGCGGCTGGTGGGCCGCAAAGCTCAGGTCCGGGCGGTCCACCGGCAGGCCCATCAGGTCACTGGTTCCCAGTGGGCCGCTCAGCTGATACACGTCCTGCGGCGAGATGTTCATGCGCTCCTGCAGATACCTCACCAGGCGGCGCGGCAAGTTGTCCATCACTTCCAGGCGCACCGGGTTGCCGAAGCGGCGGCGGCGCAGGCCGTCCTCCACCGTGGCCAGCAGATCCTCGGCCTCGTCCTCGTCAAAGTCGAAGTCGGTGTTCCTGGTCACGCGGAACAGGTAAGCGGCCTGCACCCGGCGGCCCCGGAACAGCTCGCCCATGTGCGCGGCCATGATGTCTTCGAGCAGCAGCAGCTTGCCGCCGATGTCCACCAGGCGCGGCAGCACGCCCACCGGCACCTTCACGCGGGCGAAATCCGGATCGGTTTTTTTCTTCTTGCCTTCCAGCAGCACGGCCAGGTTCAGGCTCAGGTTGCTGATGTAGGGAAAGGGGTGACTGGGGTCCACCACCAGCGGTGTCAGCACCGGCTGAATCTGACTGAGGTAGTGGGCGCGGGCCTGGGCGCGGTCCCCCTCGTCCAGCTCGTCCATGCGCCAGATGCGCACGCCCTGTTCTTCCAACGCCGCGAAAATACGCCGGGTGACCGTCTCGATTTCGGTCATCATGGCCTGAGTGTGCTCACGCACCAGCCGCAGCACTTCACGCGGCAACAGGCCGTCCAGGCTGGGGGTCTGCACGCCAGCGGCAATCTGCTGATGAATCCCCGCCACGCGCACCATGAAGAACTCGTCCAGATTGCTGCCGCAGATGGCGGCAAATTTGAGGCGTTCCAACAGCGGATTGCGCTCATCTTTGGCTTCGGCCAGCACGCGCTCGTTGAAGGCCAGCCAGGACATCTCACGGTTGAGATATTCACTGCCTGGATTGGCCAGTGTGCTGAAGGTTTCGAGCAGAGGACGGGGCGACGAGTCCTGTGGCAACTCGGCCATCACTTCCACTTTGGCAGAGGCGGCCCCTACCAAGGGTTCGGTAGGACCAACACCCTTCGCTTTGCCAGCACTGGAGGCTTTGGCTTCGGTGGTTTGGGGTTTGGCTTTGGCTGCGGTGGGCCGTTTGCGTTGTGGCGTGGTTTTGGAGGCCCTAGAGGCCGATTGGCCCGCAGTGGGCTTGGTGGCGGAAGGTTTGGAGGAAGTGCGGCGAGGGGATTTGGCTTTGGTCATTCGTTACCTCAAAGGAACGCATCTGAACAGAAAAAACAGGTGCGCGGCCCCATTGAAGCGCAAGGCCGCCGCCTGTAGGTCAGCGGAATGTCAGCTTCTGCAGCCGTCCACTCGCGCCGACCGGATTACACCCGGCGCAGCACCAGTGCGGCGTTCTGGCCACCGAAAGCGAAAGAGTTGCTCAGGGCATAGTCCACTTGCTTTTCGCGCGCGCCATCGGCGACGTAGTCCAGGTCGCACTCAGGGTCGGGATTGGTCAGGTTGATGGTCGGCGGCAGAATGCCGTCCTGTAGCGCCTGAGCCACCGCGATGGCCTCTACCGCGCCCGCTGCGCCCAGCAGGTGTCCGGTCATGGACTTGGTGCTGCTCACGGCCAGCTCATAGGCGTGGTCGCCAAACACGTGCTTGATGCCCTGGGTTTCGTGCAGGTCGTTGGCGGGTGTGGAGGTGCCGTGCGCGTTGATGTAGCCCACCTGCTCGGGGTTGATACCAGCGGTCCGCAGGGCCATACGCATGGCCAGTTGTGCCCCGGCACCCCGTGGCGCAGGCATGGTGATGTGGTGCGCGTCGGCGCTCACGCCAAAGCCCAGCACCTCAGCGTAGATGTTGGCGCCGCGGGCTTTGGCCATTTCGTATTCCTCCAGCATCACCACGCCCGCACCTTCACCCATCACGAAGCCGTCACGCTCGGCGTCGAAAGGACGGCTGGCGGCCTGGGGATCGTCGTTGCGGGTGCTGAGCGCCTTCATGTTGGCAAAGCCGCCCATCGCCAGCGGCACGATGCTGGCCTCGGTGCCGCCGGCCAGCATCCGGTCCGCCAGGCCCAGCTGGATATAGCGGGCCGCCTCACCGATGGACCCGGTCCCGGTCGCGCAGGCCGTGACCACCGTGCTGCTCGGTCCCATCAGGCCGTAGCGCATGGCCGCGTGTCCGGTGGCCATGTTGGCGATCATCATCGGAATAAACATTGGGCTAATGCGCCCCGCGCCACGCTCGAAATTCACTTTGGACTGCGCCTCGAAGGTTTCCATGCCCCCGATCCCGCTGCCGATCAGGGTACCGGTGCGCTCGCCAGCGATTTCTTCACGGGTCAGGCCACTGTCTTCTACAGCCAGATCGGCGGCGGCCAGTGCGAACTGCACCACCCGGTCCAGGCGGCGGGCTTCCTTGGGAGCAATCCACTGGCTCAGGTCGGTTTTGACCTCACCGGCAATTTTGCTGGCGATCTCACTCGGATCAAAGCGGGTGATGGGGCCGATACCGCTTTTTCCAGCGCGTTGGGCCTGGGCGAATTCTTCCTTGCCGGTCCCGATAGGGGTAAGAGGGCCAATACCGGTAATGACAACACGTTTGAGATCCATGATTTTGCTCCTTGTGGGGAAATCTTAGTGAGCTCTTGATGGTGGAGCGGGCGTCCGGCAGGAGGCGGCTGGCGGTCGCCGCGTCTGAGCATCAAGGGGGGAGACGCGGAAACGGAAGCGACAGAGAACCCGCACGGGGCGCTCTGTCTGCTTGCGGCCACTCTCGCGGCATCTGGGATGCTTAGGCGCTGACGCCTGGGCAACCACAGGCGGGAATTACTGGTTCTGCTCGACGTAGTCCACAGCGGCCTGCACCGTGCGGATGTTCTCGGCGTCTTCGTCGCTGATGGTCAGGCCGAATTTGTCTTCCAGACCCATCACCAGCTCGACGATTTCCAGGCTGTCAGCGCCCAGGTCTTCCACGAAGCGGGCTTCGGGAGTCACCTGGTCTGCGTCGGCGCCCAGTTTTTCTACGATCACTTCTTTTACGTCATCAAATACTGCCATGGTTCGTACCTCCTGCTGTTTGGAATTCAGCCCAGTGTAGCCGATTTGTGCGTCAGCGGGGCGCGGGCTAGACTGGGTTTAAGGTTCCGGCAAGCTGCGCTGCGCCCAGGCTCAGTGCGGGTTCATGCCCCCGTCCACGCCGATGGTCTGACCTGAGATGTAGCCTGCGCCTTCCGAGGCCAGGAAGCCAACCAGTGCAGCGACTTCTTCGGGGCGGCCCATGCGGCCCAGCGGAATATTTTTCTCGTATTCGGCGCGTAGATCGCTGCTGAGGTCCGCCGTCATGTCGGATTCGATAAAGCCGGGAGCCACGGCATTCACAGTGATGCCGCGCCCGCCATATTCCTTGGCAAGGGCTTTGGTCAGCCCGATCAGGCCAGCTTTGGCGGCCACGTAATTGGCCTGTCCAGGGTTGCCGCTCAGGGCCACCACGCTGCTCACGTTGATGATTCGGCCCGTGCGGGCCCGCATCATGTGTTTGATGGCGGCGCGGCTGGCGCTGAAGGCACTGCTGAGGTTGGTCTGGATCACGGCGTTCCAGTCCTCGTCCTTCATGCGTATGGCCAGACCATCGCGGGTAATCCCGGCGTTGTTGACCAGCACGATGAGGCCGCCCATCACCTTGATCACGTCTTCGACCAGCCCAGCGGCATTGGCGGGATCCGAAAGGTCCGCGCCGAAGACCTGCGCCGTGCCGCCCGCGTCACGAATTTCGGCGGCGACCGCTTCGGCCTGTTCCTGGCCGCGTCCATAGTGTACGGCCACCGCGTAGCCATCCTGGGCGAGTTGCAGGGCCATCGCCCGGCCCAGCCCCCGGCTGGAACCGGTGACGAGGGCAATACGGGCGGCGGATTGGGATTCTGTTTCGGTCATTTGTTCTCCTTAGAAGTGGGGTACAGAGCTGCGGCCAGGCTGCCCCAGCATCAGCGCCCTACGCCGTGTAGGTCTTCAGCGCTGCCGACGTTGATCACTTCAGCGCCGGGTACGATCTTCTTGACGAGGCCGCTCAGCACCTTGCCGGGGCCGAACTCGATAAAGACTTCGGCACCCGCCTGATGCAGCGCCTGAATGGTTTCTACCCAGCGCACCGGGGCGGTGATCTGCTGGGCCAGCAGATCTGGCACGTCCTGAGCACCCCCATAAGGTTGGGCCGTCACATTGGCGTAGACCGGGAAGGCCAGCTCACCCACGGCCACCTGTGTCAGTGCGGGGGTCAGGCCTGCCTGAGCGGGTTCCATCAGTGGGCAGTGAAATGGTGCGCTGACCTTGAGGGGAATGATCTTGAGGCCGCGTTCCTTGAGTTGTGCGCCTGCGTCGGCCACCGCCTGGGCGCTGCCGGAGATCACCGTCTGGGTAGGCGCATTGAAATTGGCGGGTTGTACCCCGTCCAGCCCATTACAAACTTCGCGTACCGCGCCCGCGTCGCCCATCACGGCGCTCATGGCCCCCTGGCCCACGGGAACAGCCTGCTGCATCAGTTCGCCGCGCTGGCGGGTCAGGCGTAGGGCGTCTTCCAGGCTTAGCGCCCCGGCAGCCACCAGTGCTGAATACTCACCCAGCGAGTGCCCCGCCGCAAAGGCTGGGATTAGGCCCGTCGCCTCGGTCCAGGCGCGGTAGGCAGCGGTGCTGGCTGCAACCAGGGCGGGTTGCTGGTTGGCGGTCAGGGTCAGGTCTTCCAGTGGCCCTTCCTCAATCAGCGTCCGCAGGCCGGGCAGCGT
This sequence comes from Deinococcus radiophilus, assembly GCF_020889625.1. Lineage (GTDB taxonomy): Bacteria > Deinococcota > Deinococci > Deinococcales > Deinococcaceae > Deinococcus > Deinococcus radiophilus. Next base: position 1,645,661 of record NZ_CP086380.1, on the reverse strand, counting down.
GGCCTCCGCTTGGTGATAGACCGCCTCAGCTACCGGAGAGGCAGCGGCCAGGTCTGCACCCATCCCTACGGCGTGCGACCCCTGGCCGGGAAACAGGGCCGCGATTTTTTTGTCTCTCAGATTCTCGAATGTCATCTTGCACTCCATTTAAAAGCATGACTTGCAGGGACACGCCCAAGGGTGTCCCCACTCTCTTGGGTGATCAGGCGTTTGGCTCGGAGCGTAGGGACGGCGCTCCCGCCCACCACCGTAGGGTACAGGCGGCCCAGCTCAGGCCACCGCCAAAGGCGACCAGGAGCAGGTTCTGACCGTCCTGAATGCGTCCATCGCGCACGGCGTCCACAATCGCCAGCGGAACCGTGGCCGCCGAGGTATTGCCATAGCGGTCCAGGTTGACTACGAACTTCTCGGTCGAGACGCCAAAGCGCTCGGCGGCAGCCTCGATGATACGCACATTGGCCTGGTGAGGGATGATCCAGCTGATATCGTCAATCGTCATGCCGGATTTGGCCAGCACCTGCTGACCGCTTTCGGGAATGATTCGCACGGCGAACTTGAAGACCTCGCGGCCATTCATGCCGGCGTAGTCGCCTACTGGGGTGCCGTCGGGCAGCTGAGGGGCTGCTCCAGGCATAAACAGGCTGGCCCCGCCTGTGCCGTCCGCACCCATCACGAATTCACCCAGGCCGTAGCCCGCCGGAACTGGGCCGACCACTGCTGCGCCCGCACCGTCAGCAAACAGGATGGCGTTGTTGCGCTCCTGTTGGTCTACCTTTTTGGTCAGCACTTCGGTGCCGATCACCAGCACACGCCGGGCGATGCCCGCAGCGATCTGCCCCTTGGCCATCGCCAGTCCATACACAAAGCCGGAGCAGGCCACCGAAATGTCGGCGGCGGCCACACCACGTAAGCCCACCTGTTCTCCGATCAAGGCCGCGGTGCTGGGAAACATGGCGTCGGGGGTGCCCGTGGCGCACAGAATCAGGTCCACGTCTTTCAGGCCGTCAGGGTCACGGGCCAGGAGATCTTGTACGGCCTTCACACCCAGGTGCGAGGAGTACTCATCTTCGGCGGCGTAGCGGCGTTCACGCATCCCGGTGCGGGTTTCGATCCACTCGGCGGTGGTGTCCAGATAGGATTCAAAGTGGGCGTTGGTCACGACCCGCTCAGGCACATACAGGCCCAGCGCGGTGATCCCGATACCGCCCGCTTGGGCGGGGGAGAGTTGAGTCATACTTGCAAGCTAGCATTCTTTGAACGACGGTTCAATGAATTCGGGACACGGTGCAAGGATCTGCCAAGACAACACAATAGGAGCGCTCAGGCACATGGCCCAGGCGCTCCTAAGAAGGTGAAGCTTATTCTTCTTCGCCGCTCTTGTCTTCAGTCTTGGTGTCGGCTTCAGCAGCTTGCTCGGTGCTGGCTTCTTCAGCTTTTGCCTCTTTGGCAGGCGCTTCCTCGGTCTGCCCACCCAGCTCACTCAGAGCCTGGTTCAGGGCCTTGGAGCGCAGAATATCGGTGTAGAAGGCGTTCAGGCCACCTGCACCCATCTGGCTCTGCAGTTCCTGAGCGCTGACGCCGCTCATCTGGGCCATGGCCATCAGGTTCTGGCTGAACTCCTGATCGCTCACCTGCACGCCAAGTTCCTCGGCCAGTTTGCCCAGGGCCAGGTCACGCTTGACGCGCTGCTCGGCGTTGCGGCCCAGTTCACCCATGAAGTCTTCCAGCTTGCCCTGCTCACGCATGAAGCCTTCGTACTCGCCCCAGCGCACGCCCTGGCGGCCCAGGTCACTGCGGATTTCGTTCATCAGGTCATCCTGGCGGCGCTGAATCAGCGACTGAGGAATATCGACCTGCATGCCACTGATCAGGGAGTCCAGGAATTCTTCACGGCGGGCGGTGTCACCTTCGCTCTTGGCGCGGCGCTCCAGCTCCTCGCGCAGCGTACCGCGCAGTTTCTCTAGGTTCTCGAACTGCATGGTGCCGGCAAAGTCGTCGTTCAGCTCGGGCAGGTTCTTGGAGCGGATGCTCAGCACCTTGACCTTGACCGGGGTGGCGTCTTCGCCTTCTTCAGCTGGCACGCTGATCTCGACTTCGTCGCCAGCGTTCTTGCCCATCAGCGCCTGCTGAATGTGCTCGCCAGCCATGTCCATGTAGATGGGGTAGCTGCCGTCTTCGCCCTCTTCTTCGACCGTGACCTGATCGCCCGCTTCGATGGCGCGGCTCACGTCTTCAAAGGTAGCGGCGCGTTCCTGCATGTCGGCCAAGGTGCGGTCTACCACTTCGTCGGTGACTTCAGGTGCGGCGGCTTCCAGGCTCAGGCCCTTCCAGTCGCCCAGGGTCACTTCGGGGTACAGGTCGCCAGTGACATTGAAGGTAAAGGTTTCACCGCTCCGCACCGGCTGAGGGTCAATCTGGGCGTCCACCATATTCAGTTCCAGCTCGCGCACGGCGCGGGGGAAGTGAGCGTTCACCAGGCGGTTCTGGACTTCGCCTTCCACGTAGCCCTCGCCCACGCGCTTTTCGATCACGCGGCGCGGAGCCTTGCCGGGGCGGAAGCCGGGCACGCGAGCCTGCTGGGCCAGACCTTTCCACACGGCGTCAAAGGCGCTGTTCACTTCAGCGGCGGGGACTTCGACTTTGAATTCGACCTGATGACCATCTTTTTTGATTAACTCTGCCATGAATCTCCCGTATAGCCGCACCCCGGTTTAAGGACTGCGCTGCCCCACCACGTTGGGCGGACTGGGCGCGGGTGGGCCTCTTTGCTTCAAAAGCGTACTATACACGCACCAGCAGTGGCAGCCCTGGAGTCGCCACCTTGGTCCGTCCATACAAACAAAAAAGCGGCTGGCCCTAGGCTGGGCCGCCGCTGTTGGTGCGAGGAAAGGGACTTGAACCCTCACTCCGAAGAACCAGATCCTAAGTCTGGCGCGTCTACCAATTCCGCCATCCTCGCGCACTTCTGGCCTGACTTAAGTTTGAGAATAAAGGAGCCCCACTGCCAAAACAAGCGGGGCTTCCTGGTGTTGGGGTGGAATATGGGACTTGAACCCACGGCCTCCGCTTCCACAGAGCGGCGCTCTAACCAACTGAGCTAATCCCACCACAGCTGCCTTGTAGCACATAAGACGCAATCAGGCTTAGCCATGCTAAAGAAAAGCCCCCCCGCTGTCAAGGTGGGGCAGCGCAGGTCCACCTCAGGGAAAAGGCAGCGCGTCAGGGTCCAGAAGCTGTTGTGGCTCTCTTGGGCCGTCCAGAATCAGCCAGACCGGGTCGGCTGGGCGGTGAGGCTGCTCAGGGTCGGCCAGGTGAGGTCGGGTCAGTGTCGCCTGGTAGTGACCCGAGGGCAGTTGCAGCTGCAAGTATCCTGGACGACCGGAGTAACGCACGTTATCCAGCGTCTGCTGCCAACCTGTGCCCATGGACCGGGCGGGGAGCAGGTCGGTCAGATACTGTCCGGGAGCCAGCGTCGGATCAATCTTCAGCACCTCGGCCAGGCCACGGCTGAGGGCCATCACGCGTAGGTCATCGTCCAGCAGCGCGACCGGCAGTACCAGCTGATGCAGCAAATGATTGCGCTGTTGCTCGGTGATTTCCAGGTCCTGCTGGGCGGCGTGGGCCACCAAAGGGGCCAGATTGATCAGCACTCCACCCACCACATCGTCCATCACGCACGGCGTGGCCCTCAGGTGAAACCACTGTCCCTGAGGGGTCGCCACCTCCTGTTCCAGGTTTGTGAGGTGCTCTACGACCTGTCTGGCAACGGCAGTCAGGTCAATATCGCGCAGTCTAGTATGCAGGCTGGGCAGCGGCTGTTGCAGCGAGTCGTTGGAGAGGCCAAGCAACTCAGCCAGGGCTGGGGTGAAGGCCTGTACCCGGCCCTCCGTGTCCAGACAGAGCGACATCAGGCCCAGATGCTGTGCCATTGTGGCCCACTGACCTGCAGTGAACTGACCAGGCTGTGGCCCAGCAGCTTCGCCGGCGCAGTGCTGGTCTGGCCGCCCGGGTGGGAGGGCCGTTTGCCGTGCCAGTAGGTCTTGCAGGGTGCGGCGGGTTTCTTGGGTGAGCAATAGGTCTCCCTGAATGGCCCGCAGGTCACTGCGGAGAAGTTCCCGCTCATTCAGCAGATCCTGGATATAGGCCCGGCTGTAGCTCAGTTCTTGGTCTAGCGGTGATGGACTGGCCGCGCCGACTCCTGATCCGGAGCTGTGCAAAGAAGCGGCTACGCCGTCAAACACCACCAGATAGGCCGCCGACTGTGGCAAGGGCTCAGCGCTGAGGAATCCGCCTGTCTCTCCGAAAGCGCGCTGAACACGTCTGCGATCATGGATGGCTGCTGACAAGACGGCCTGAGAGGCCGCTTGCACTTCCGCAGGCAACAGACCGGCCAGGACCGCGCCGGGCCGCACCGATATGCCCAGCCACTGCGACGCCGCATGATTCAGCCACAGCAGTTCGCCCTGAGCGCTGACTACGGCGGCGGGTGGAGTCCAGGTGCTTAAGGCCTCCAGTGCCTTTATCCCCAGCGCTGTCGGACGCGGTTTCGTGCTGCCAGGCAACTCTGGAGCGGGCACAAAATGGCTAAGCCAGCTGGAAGATGGCGGCCTGACCGCTGAGCTACGTCGGAAGAGGCTCTGGGCAGAGTCCAGCACATCAAAGTTCAGCCCAATGTCCTCATTCACAAGAGTTGGGGACAGGGGTTCAGACACACCCAGCAGCAGCAAACCAGCAGGCCGCAGGCCAGCAGCAAAACCGTCCAGTACCTGCCGCTGCACCTCAGGCCGCAGATAGTGCACCAAGTTGCGGCAGGAGATCAGGTCCAGGTCGGTCAGTGGTGGGTCTTTGATGACGTCATGCTGGGCGAACACGATCTGCTGACGCAATTCAGCTCTCACGCGGTAGCCACCGGAAACCTGCTCTAGAAAGCGGGCGCGCCGCTCTGGTGTGAGCGCCTGTGCAGCAGCCTGACTGTAGTGACCCTGACGTGCGCGGTCCAGATATTCCGGCGAGATGTCCGTGGCAAAAATCTGAAAATGTCGCGGCGAGCCCTTTGCTCCCAGCGGCTCACTTTCCAGCACTTCAGTCAGGAGCATCGCAATAGAGTAAGCTTCTTCACCGCTGGAACACGCGGGAACCCAGACTCGCCAAGTGGCAGCGTCGCGGTCAGGACGGCGAACCAGCTCCCTCAACGCTTCTTCCAGCGCAGCAAACGCTGGGCGGTCCCGGAAAAACCGAGTTCCATTGATCAGCAGTTCATCCTTTAGCGCAGTTGCCTCATCCGGATGGTTGCTGAGCCAGCGCTGATAGTCCCCGAGCGTCTGCAAATCCAGCTGTTGCATCCGGCGGTCAATTCTCCGCAGCAGTGTCGTCCAGCGGTAGGCGGCGAAGTCTTGCCCAGTGTGCTGCCTGGCTGTTTCGGTCACGCTTGCCAGCACCTTGTCCAGTGGCTGCGGCAACTGGGCTGTACCCAGCAGGCCGAGCTGTTCGCGGGTCAGTGCGCTGCTGGCTGGGCCTGCTGACAGCATCACGGCCAGGTCTTCGGCTCCCAGCACAGCGGTGGGCCGCGTTTGTGCCAGCACTGAGCGGGGCAAGCGCGAGTAGTGCGAGGTTTCGGGCGCCAGCACCAGCAGCTGCCCACCGGCCTGTGTCACAGCACGCAGGTCAGCTGCACCAGGCAGTTCAGTCTGACCTGCCAGGATCACCGTCTTGAGGTCGGGACCATACTGCGCCGCCAGCTCCAAGAGCAGCTCGGCAGCGCAGTCCTCGGTACATCCGTCTGCTTTGGCCCATAGTGCATTACCCTGAACCGTCCAACCTTGCTGCATGGACAGCACATACAGATGGTCAGGCTGCATGGTCATCTTGTCTTGAGGAGCAGGAACCAGGACTGGAATGGGCAGCAGTCGCTGTAGCTGCGGCGCTAACCATGCCGCCCTTTGTCCGTGAACCAGCAGGAGATAAGTGCGGCCCAATCCCGTGCTCAGCCCAGCCATGCACTGCTCCAGCGCGTCCAGCGCCTGCGCTTCGCTCAGAATCGCGACGACCCCCGTAAGCGGCGCACCTTCTGAAAAAGCAGACTGAGTCGTTACTTTGGACATCATGACACCTTCAACTCATGCTAGAGCCTATGCGTGCTCGGTCCTCAAGAATGACCTTTAAAAAACTGGTATTTAACCTTTACGCAGCAAAGAAAAATTCATAGGCTCAACGGGTCTTTATGAGCCGGCTTGGCAGACTGAATACTGTCAAGTCTCTGCGCAACAAGTTGATCTCTTGCCTCAGGCCTATCCCCGGATAGTGCTGGAACTGATTCCAGCTTCAATATGCCTTCACACAAAATTATGAATTTGTTACACTGAAGTCCGTACGGCGTGAGCGGGTCGGAGGTCTGTCAGCTCAGTAGGTGACAACTTCGTCTAAAGGCGCTCCTGGTGGGCAAAAGGGCTGGGTCAACAGGTCTAGGACAGCCATGAACTGTTTGGGTTTCCACCGTAAGGCATCCACGAGATGCTGAGCACCGTGCCGCACCAGACTGACCGCTCTACGACCATGCTTGAGAACGGGGATGGGCTGGGTCTGGCCCAGCCAGACCCCCAGGCGCAAGCAGAACACCCAGGCCAGTGTCACCAGGCCAAAGAGCCGCTGTAGACGGCTCCTTTCCGTCATCCCAGTCCGCTCCAGGTCGAAGCCTCGCATCTTGAAGCTGCTGAAGGTGCACTCGATTGACCAGCGCTGCTTGTACAGCTTCCAGGTCTTCCGAGCGCTGAAATCTGTGGCAATGATGACGAGGTCACCTGTGGATGACCTCGTCGCGACCACCCGCATGAGTTCGCCAAACACGAACACCTTTTCGTCGATTTCATGGAAATGACCGTGCTGGACGTGCTTAAACCATTCCTTCCCATTCGTGTCGTCCAGCATGTCGCTGTGCCGAATGCGGATCGCCCGCTTGATGCCTTGACGACGGAGAAAACGGAACCACTCCGCACCGATGAACTCACGGTCAGCCACCAGGCCTTGCCAGCGTTTCGCTGGCAAGACGCGGAGGAGCTTCAATACCAGCCACATACGGGCATAGGTATGGCTGTTCCCAGACTCATCAAGAGGAACCCAAATCAGGGGCAGGGTGAAGCCATGAACCACGGCTCCAAGCACCAGAAAATTGATGGGCGTTTCCCCATGCTCCCAGTTGGTGCGGTCCAGACTCAGCAACACCTTCCCCGGTGGAAGATGGACGACGAGCAGAGCGATGAAAAAGTCCATGTCCAGCTGCTCATCCCGGAAGGTTCGGTCCGCCCTTCTTTTCTTGGCTTGCGGCGTGCTGATACCGGGCATGTGAGGACTCAGGTCGTGATGATTGATGCTCCTCGCGGCAATCATCGCCAGAAGCACATCGATCAGCCGCTGAAGGGTGTCAATGCGGAGGTGACTCGCGTGTGCTTTGAAGTGGCGGGTCAGTACGGTAGCCTGCTGGGCGGCGGATTCTGTTGTTTTCACACTCTCAGGAAACCGTGAACAGTCGGCCCCATCAAGCTTGATGGGGCCGACTGTTGGTTTTTGCCGTCTAGGACAATGTGAAACTGAAGTTGTCACCTACTGAGGTCTGTCAGACTCGCTGTTTGATTTGGTCCCCTTGAAGGCCTGGCTGCTCAGAAGCAACCGACAGGAGTGCTGCATGACCATCCCAAATTTTTCTAGCTCTGAGAGCGAAGGTGGCGCTCAGCTGCAAGTAGAGCAGGTCCAGGCAGACAGGACAGCTGCTGACCCCGCAACTGTTTTAGGTCCTCAGGGCTGGCCGGGCGATTCCGCCAGCTATCAGTTGCTGTTTGAGGATGCGCCAGTCGGCTATATGGTCCTGAACCGCAGCGGCCAGATTATGCGTGCCAATCATGCAGCGGGAGCCATGTTGGGTCTGGCCAGTGGACAACTGGAAGGTCAGCAGCTGACCCACTGGCTGCACTGGCAGCAGCATGGGCAGTTGGAAGCTCTGCTGGGAACCCTGGAAGGCCGCTTGCTTCAGGGGGGCAAGTCGGCAGAATTCAAGTTGCTGCGTGCCGACGGTCAGAGCTGTTACGCACAGGTCGAGCTGGTGGTCAGCCACAATGTTCAGGAGGCCGGACCGGGAGGCTCGCAGCTGCTGATGGCCCTTTCGGATATTACGGCCCTGAAAAAAGCCCAGCGCGACCTGGTGCATCTGAACCAGACACTTGAAAGCCGCATTGAGCAGCGGACGGCAGACGCACTGAGCATGGCCAGCGAAATGGAGCGCTTTATGCAGTCGGTCGCACACGACTTGGCGACGCCATTGCGGCATATCCTGAGCTTTGCTGGCCGCCTCGAAACGGCTGATCTCAATGAGCAGTCGCGCCGCTCGGTGGCGACCATTGTGGCTTCGGCGCGGCGCATGGAGACGCTGATCAGTGCGCTGGATCAGCTGGCCCTGGCCTGCAACTCTCAGCTCAGTCTGACGGCCATAGACCTCGACCGGGTGCTGGACGCTGCCCTCAAGGAAAGTGGGAACGCGCCGGGGCTGACCCTCCACCGTGAGGACCTGCCCAGGGTGATTTGTGATACGCAGTCCATGCAAACGGTCCTGCGGCAACTGCTGGAGAATGCCTTTAAAGCCACCGATGGCCGTCCCCATCCCACCTTGCGGATCTGGGCTGAGCAAGTCGGAGCTGAAATCGTCATTTATCTGCGCGACAATGGACGCGGTTTCAATCCTAATTACCGCGAATCCATGTTCGAGGTCTTCCGCAAGTTGCACCCTGAGCGCGATTTTCCCGGTGAGGGCGTGGGCTTGGCTGTGGTGCGGCGCCTGATGCTCCGCCAGGGTGGCCGCATCTGGGCCGAATCGGCGGGACAGGATCAGGGAGCCAGCTTCACGCTGGTCCTGCCCGCTGCCCCCTGAGGGCGCTCAGCGGCGTCCGTACACCGCCCAGCGCAGCAGGCTTTCAAGTGGTCCACGGCCATACCGGGCCAGATACAGGCGGCTCAAGGCAATCTGAGCCAGCGCCAGAACCAGCGCAGTGCCTACTGCTGCTGCCGCTCCGACATGGCCGCGCAGGTCAAACGTGTACGGGTAAAAAATACTGGTCAGCACGATGGACTGACTGATGTAGTGCGTCAGTGCCAGTCGCCCACTGTTCGACAGGGCCTGCAGTGCCGGGAGGCCAGGACGCTGAACCACAGCCAGGCCGAACAGTCCTACATACCCGAAGGCCATCGGCAGGCCGCTGACAAGCCGCATGCCCTCAGACAGCAGACCGGCCTGCTCCGTATCCACCGTGTTCAGATAAGCCAGGCCCAGGCTCAGCGGGATACCCAGACCCAAGCCCCAGCCCAGCAAACGGCGCAGCAGGGGCAAGTGTTCGGCGGGACGGGTCAGCAGACCAGAGCGGTAGGCCCAGCCCCCGAAGGCGAACAGCGGCAGCGTGATACTCGCCAGCCAAACACCGCTCAGCACTTGCTCGGGCACCTCGGCCAACCGTGCTTGCAGCATGCTGGCGTAGCTCTGGCCCGGCGCAAAGGTTTCCGAGAACAGCTGCCGTGAACCCGGTGTGGTGCTGAACATGCCGTAGCCCGCCACGTAGTTGAGCACGCCCAGCAGATACAGCCCCCAGGCCCAGCGCAGCAGTGCCGTGGCCCGGAAGCGCAGCAGCAGCATGAAAATAAAAGCGCCCACGGCGTAGCCGGCAATGATGTCGCCGTGCCACAGCAGCGCGAAATGCAGCAACCCAATGACCAGCAGCAGCAAGTGCCGCCGGATGTACAGTGCTGCGCCATGCCGCTCCCACAGCCCCGCCGCGCCCCAGCCGAACAGCATGGCAAACAGGGTGATGGACTTGCCATTGAACAGCACGTCGGTCATCACCTGTACAGCGCGGTCCAGGCCCTGCTGTTCCCACATCCGAAAACCTGCGAAGTCCTGCACGTTGATCAGGGCGATACCCAGTAGGGCGAAGCCCCGCAGTGCATCCGGCAGGAGGGCACGGTCCTGCGCTGCCACTGGGGCGTGAACAGACGGGGCTGCATCGGGAGGCAGGACAGTATCGGGCGCAGGCTGGGTCACAGTCCGAGGCTAGCGCAGCGGCGGGCTCAGGGTGCTGGCTGGATCAATGCCCCATCACTTCGCCGTAGCGGCCTAGAATCAGGTAAATGATCCAACCCGTCACCGCCACATACAGCCACACCGGCACTGTCCAGCGGACCCAAGCGCGGTGCTTGGCAAAGGCCTCACGGGCTTCCGCCACCTGTTCGACACGGGCCAGGTTGCCTGCGGCCTTGAGGCCTTTGTAAGCGTAGCCCAGCGGAATGACGGCCAGCGGCAGGTTGGCCGTGGCCAGGGCCACATGGCTGATCAGTAGGGCAAAGTAGGCTGTCCGCCACTCCTCCGGTCCGGCATAGGCTTTTTCGTAGCCCAGGGCCAGGCGGGTCAGGTACAGTACCAGAAAGAGTGCCGCTAAAGCGCTGGCCGTCAGCATGGCCCGCATATGTTTTTCGCGTTCCCCAGAACGAATGAAAAAGACTCCCGCCAGCAGCGCGAGGCCGCTCAGGACAATCGTGGTGACAGCAGCTTGGTTGATGATGGCGGCATCTGGAAACATTGCAGGTCACTATAGCGGTGAGCTGAACGGGCGGTCAGGGCAGAGAGTCCCTGCTCAGGGTCGCGGGTTCAGCCCACCCGCCGCCGCTCACGCGGCTTGGCCGAGTCGCCCCGCACGCCGGGTCGCTCGGACCAGCTGCCCCCAGGCAGGGCGTCAATCATTCCAAAGGGCGTAGGCTGCGTCAGTCGTAAGAAGGTGTGCGGCTGCGTGGCAGAGCGCCAGACCCCAGCCCCGCCAGGCCGCAGCACGAAAACTTGGCTGTCTGCTGCTTCTGGGGAGTCCGTCACTGGACCATCGGGGAGGCGCTGGACATGGATGCCGTTTCCCGCCAGCCGTACGATGCGCTGGGTGCCCACCGGAACCTGCCACTCCCGCACCCACAGCAGCACGGACACCGGGTCCAGATGGTCTTGTAGGAGCGGCAACTCCGCCTCTTCGCCGCGCTGCCGTAGCCGCACCAGGCCGCTGCGGTAGTCGAGACTCAGGTCGTAGCCCGTGCGTCCGCCTTCGCCCTCGGTATAGCCCAGCTGCGCCAGGGTTCGGGGGTGCAGGCGGCTGGTCTGCTGCATTCGCAGGTGCGGCAATACTCCCCCGAATTCCGTATCCACCCGTGTCACCACCGCGCCGCGTTCCGGGTGAATGCTCCAGCGCTGTGTGCCAGCGTACTTGCCGCCCAGGCTGAGGGCCAGCTCGAACTCCTCGCCTGCCTGGGCCCAGTGGGGCAGGCCACCGCTCAGGTCGAACAGGCCGGGTGGACCTGCCGGGTCAGACATGATGCTGACTCATTGCCCGCTCAGCTCAGGCCAGAAACTCTGACCGGGGCCGTCCCACTCTGCTTTGAGCGCATCGGCAGCAGTGGCGCCCACATCGGCGAAGGTCTGTCGGGTTCCCAGGTCGGTCAGACCGCTCATGCCTGGGCGGTAACCCAGCAGAAGGCCATATTCACGGGTGTGATCGCTGCCGTACCAGCTGGGGTCGTTGCCGTGATCCGAGATGATCAGCAAGGCTCCGTCTTCGGGAACAGCCGCCAGGAATTCCGGCAGCGCGTTGTCGAAGGCTTTCAGCGCCGCCGAGTACCCTTCAGGGTCGCGGCGGTGGCCGAACTTGGAGTCGAAATCCACCAGATTGGTGAAAATCAGCCCTTCGGTTCCTTCCTGCGCAGCCTTGTGCATCCGGGCCAGCGTCTGACGGATGCCGTCGGCATTGTCGTCGGTGTGGTGCATCTCCGTAAAGCCCTGCCCAGCGTACAGGTCCGGAATCTTACCGATCCCGATCACTTCGCGGCCAGCTTCCTTGAGAGCGTCCAGTACGGTGCGTGGCGGCACCAACGAGTAGTCCTTGCGGTGGTCGTTGAGCCGTTCGAAAGGGGACTCACCGGCAAAGGGACGGGCAATCACGCGGGCCACGGCGTGTTCACCTTGCAGAATCTCGCGGGCCGCCTCGCACCAGGCATACAGCTGCTCCAGCGGCACTTTGTCCACGTGAGCGGCCACCTGAAAGACGCTATCGGCGCTGGTGTAGACGATGGGGTCGCCCGTCTCCAGATGCTCGCGGCCATAGTCCTTAAGAACTTCGGTGCCGGAGTAGGGCAGGTTGCACAGGTGCCCGCGCCCAGTGGCAGCGTCAAAGCGGTCCATCACCTCTGGCGGAAAGCCCTGTGGGTAGACCTGAAAAGCGTTCTCCAGCTGCACGCCCATAAACTCCCAGTGTCCGGTGGACGAGTCCTTGCCGGGGCTGACTTCTTCCATGCGCCCATAGGCTCCGGCTGCGCCGCTCACGTCTGGGATGGTCGCCTCGTTCGTCTCGACGCCCGGGATAGCTCCGAGGCCCAGGCCTGCCAGATTCGGCAGGGTCACTGGGGCAGCGCGTAGGGTGTTGTTCAGGGTGAACGAACCTGCGTCTCCGCCTTGCTGCGGGTCGCCAAATCGTGCGGCGTCCGGCAGGGCACCCACACCAACGGAATCCAAAACAAGAATGGTCAGTAGCATGGGTACAGCATAAGCGGGAGGGCTGCGGGAGAGTGTTTGATGGAGACTTGTCAAAAGTTTCTCTGCCGTTTTTAACCTCAGCTCTGTTCAGTCGGTTGCTCGGGCAGCAGAACCATCACTTAGCATGGGTCTATGTCACCGCACCTCCTCGCCGCGCCGCTCTTGGCCGGGCAGCGCCGCGCCCTGGCCCGCGCTATCACCCTGGTCGAAAGTACCCGGCCCCAGGATGAAGCGTCGGCCCAAGAGTTACTCACCGAATTGGCCCCGCAAGGGGGCCGGAGCATTCGTATCGGGCTGACTGGCGTACCAGGCGTAGGCAAAAGTACGTTCATTGAGGCGCTGGGGCTGTGGTTGGCTGAGCGGGGCCACCGGGTGGCGGTGCTGGCGGTGGACCCCAGCTCAGTACGGACTGGCGGTTCCATCATGGGGGACAAGACCCGCATGCCCGGCCTGAGTGTTCACCCGCAGGCTTTTATTCGGCCCAGTCCGTCGGGAGGCACCCTGGGCGGGGTGGCCCGCCGGACGCGCGAGGCCATGACCCTGTGCGAAGCTGCTGGTTACGACGTGATTCTGGTCGAGACGGTGGGTGTGGGCCAGAGTGAAACGCAGGTGGCCGGCATGACCGATCTGTTCGTGTTGTTGACGCTGCCCAATGCCGGCGATGAGTTGCAGGGGATCAAGCGCGGGATCATGGAACTGTGTGACCTGGCCGTGGTGAACAAGGCCGACACCGATCCCAAGGCTGCCAACCGGGCACAATCCCAGTTGACGGCTGCCCTCAGCCTACTGACCTCCCACGCCGCTGAGTGGCATCCCCGCGCCTTGCAGGTATCGGCGCTGACAGGTAAAGGAATAGAGGGATTCTGGGAAGCCGTGCAGCAGTTCAGAGGAGAAGTGGACCTGTCTGCCCGCCGCCGTTCCCAGACAGCGGCCTGGTTTGACGAGCTGCTGCGCGAAGCCGTCTGGAAGGCTTTTGCTGCGGGCCGCGCCGAGGAACTGGCCGCGGCACGTGAGCAGGTGCAAGCTGGCCAGCAGACACCCGTGCAAATGGTCCGCCAGTTGATACCATGAGCTACTGCCTCCTTGTAAACAAGCGTGACGCAGTTGACAGGGGCCGAGTCTGCGGCTATCCTTTACTCCGCTGCTTTATGTAGCCCTTTGGTCCGGTAGTGTAGCGGTTAGCATATCTGCCTGTCACGCAGAAGGTCGCGGGTTCAAATCCCGTCCGGACCGCCAAAGTCTCCCCGTTGGGGAGCATCCTTGGCAATGTAGCTCAGTTGGTAGAGCAAACGACTGAAAATCGTTGGGTCGGCGGTTCGAGTCCGCCCGTTGCCACCACTCTTTATTAGCTGCCAGTGTAGCTCAGGGGTAGAGCAACTGATTCGTAATCAGTAGGTCGTCGGTTCAATTCCGACCTCTGGCTCCACAACAGAGACCCGCCTAGCGCGGGTTTTTTTGCTATGTCGGCCTCTGACTCAAAACCTGCTTTGCTCAATCGTCTTAAGTGGCGGACCTATGAGGAGGTGTCAAGCCGCAGGCCCACCGTGGCTGCCTGGCTCCCCAAGTCGACTTATTGATAACGGCATAAATTGACATTGACCCAATGGATTGCCGAGCGCGCTACACAGTCGCCACCACCCACCAATCAATGCAGACTACTGCCGTTCTCAATAAATGGTGAGCTGTTTTTGCCCGACTTCTGGGGTGCTTTTCTATACGTTTTGATGACTGGGACGGTGTTGAGTATGCCCCTAGAGGGGTATGCCGTTTCTGCGGGTACAGACTTTCGAGTATTCTGGAAAACAATGAATGTTTGCCGTGATAGGAGCCGAGGATGACCCGGCTGGGAAGTAGGCAAGGTCTGCCCCTCTGGGCCAAAATCCTGATGCCGCTACTGATGCTGCTGATTCTGGCCGGTGGTGTTGCGGCCTGGTTTCTGACAGGCCAGACTGGTCCTGCTGGGGGCGGGGAATACACCCTGGAAGTTCAGCCGGGAGATACCCTGGCCGCTGTCGCGCAGGAACTGGAAGACAACGAGGTGGTCCGCAGTGCCGACGCCCTGCGCTATGAGATGCGCCGTGCTGGAACCGACGGTTCGCTCAAGGAAGGCCTTTACGATGTCAGCGGTCAGATGACTGTAGCCGAGGTGGCTGAAGCGCTGGCTGGCACCCCCCGGATTCCTACCGTGAAGGTAGCGGTGCCCGAGGGCCTACGGATCAAAGACTTGCCACCTATTTTCGAGAAGTCCGGCTTTGACCCGGCGGCCATTGAAGCAGCCCTGAATGACCCTTCCCTGAGTGAGTACGCCGAGCTGAACCTTGAAGGTTTCGTATTTCCAGCCACTTATGAATTCAAAGAAGGCGCCTCTGCCGAAGAAGTTGTAGGACAGATGGTCAGCCGCATGAATCAGGAATTCACTCCTGAGCGCGTCGCTCAGGCCGAATCGCTGGGCCTGAATGTCTATGATTGGGCCACCCTGGCCAGCATGGTGCAGGCCGAAGCGGCCAACAACGAGGAAATGCCGATCATTGCGGGGGTCTTTCTCAACCGCCTGCGCGACGGCATGACGCTGGGCAGCGATCCCACAGTGGCTTACGGTCTGGGCAAAGACCTGCCTGAACTGGACCGCAGCGCGGGTGACTTTGATGTGGACCATGACTGGAGCACCTACACCCGTCAGGGCCTGCCCAAGACGCCGATCAACAACCCTGGTGCGCCTGCCCTAGAAGCGGTGCTGAACGCCCAGCGTCAACTGGCAGATGGGCGTGACGCCATGTACTTCCTGCACGGCAAAGACCAGAAGATTTATGTGAATGCCACCTATGATGAGCACCTGGCAGACCGAGAGCGGTACATGTAATTTGATTCTGGCATTTGAAGGTGGCTGAACAATACAGCCCACGTCCAGCTCAGTTGAGCGGCGTGGGCTGATGCCTTGGGTGGGCGGTCTAGATGTTGTGCTCCTGCTGCTGGACCCACTGCGGCTCGGGTTCGATGCTAGAGGCAGGCGCCTTGCCTGCTTCCAGTCCAGTGCTGGCCTCAGTTTGCAGGGCCCGCACAGTCATGTCGGCCTGGCACTCGATCTGGCAAGACAGACGTACCTGACCCAGCAGGCCTTTTTCCTCCAGCTTGCCTCGCTCGGCCTGGGTCATCTGCTGTGGTTCGCCCAAGGTGAACTCTACCTGGCAGGTGGTGCAGCGGGCCTGGCCCCCGCAGCGGTGCAGGATGCCAGTGCCCAGGCGCTCGAGCGCCAGCACCAGGCGTTCACCCTGCGGAACTTCAATTTGGCCAAAACCTTCGGCATTCACGGTGATAGTGGACATTTGTGCATTGTGGCATCTCAGCGCCACCCACCAGGCCAAATTCAAAGGGGACAATTGGGCCTTTTGACCGGGAGGGTCGCCTCTACAATGGCAGCTGGAACCCGCGAGGCCCCGGCGCTGCACTGGACGGGCGCAGAGCAGGGGGGTTGGGCGCGGTGAAATGCGACCGTGGCAAAGGGAGGAGAAAAGACCTTGAGCGAGGCAAATATGCGGGGCACACAGGCGCGGCCTCAGTCGGGGCCGGTCAGCCGGGGACTGATTTATCTGGCCTGGGGCGCCCTGATCTACAACGTGGCCGTGATTCTGTGGGGGGCCGTGGTCCGGGTGACTGGGGCAGGGGCCGGCTGCGGCGATCACTGGCCACTGTGCAACGGCGTGGTGGTTCCGCCGTCACCGACCACCGAAACCCTGATTGAGTTCAGCCACCGCCTGACCAGTGGCGCGAGCGGCTTGCTGGCCTTGGCGCTGATTGGTCTGGCCTTCCGGCAGACGGGCCGGGGCCATCCGGTGCGGCTAGGCGCGGTCCTCAGTTTCGTGTTTATCCTGCTGGAGGGTCTGGTCGGTGGGGTGCAGGTGCTGCTGGGCCTGACCGCCGACAGCACCGACCCGGCACGCGGGCTGTTTCAGGGCGTCCACCTGGCGAACACTTTCGTGCTGCTGGGCGTACTCTTACTCACGGCGCTGTGGGCCTCGGGTTTTCCGGGGGTACGCCTGCGTGGTTTGCCCGGCACCCGAAGGCGGGTACTGTGGCTGGTGGGCACCGGGCTGCTGCTGTCGCTGCTGGTCGGCATGACTGGGGCGGTGACCGCGCTGGGCGACCTGCTGTTTAGGCCCACCCCAGGCTCACCGCTGGATACGGTCCGCAATGACTTTGGGTTGGACGCCCACTTCTTCGAGCGACTCCGGGTACTCCATCCCCTGATCGCTATCGGGACCAGTGCCTATCTGGTCTGGATGGCGGGGCGGGTGCGTGCTTTGGTGTCCGGCGCACAGGTGGGCCTCTGGGCCACGCTGCTGACGGTCGGGGTGGCGCTGCAGGTGACTGCTGGCTTTGTGAACGTCTATCTGCGTGCGCCCGACGCCATGCAGCTGCTGCACCTGCTGCTGGCCTGTATGCTGTGGCTTATGACGCTCCTGTTGGGCTACTTTGCCCTCTATAGCCCAGATTCAGACGCTGCGCCCCAGACGTCAGCTTCCCCGGTGGGCACGGGAACCGGAGTCACCGGATGACGGCGGGCATGGCCGAAACCAGGCCGGAGCGGATCAGCGCCACCTGGCGTGACTACCTCGCACTGACCAAGCCCAAGGTGATCAGCCTGCTGCTGTGGACCACCCTTACTGCCATGTTCATGGCGGCCCAGGGGTGGCCGGGTGAGACTTTTTGGTCCGGCCTGTGGCTGCTGATTGTCGTGTCCTTGGCCGGATACGCCTCGGCGGGGTCGGCGGGCGTATTCAATATGATCATTGACCGCGACATTGACCTCAAGATGGCCCGCACCGCTCAGCGGCCCACCTCATCGGGCCTGATCTCCAGCCGCAACGCTTTTATCTTTGGGGCCGCTTTGCAGGTGCTGTCCTTCATAGCGCTGTGGGTCTGGGCCACCCCACTGGCCGCCTGGATGAGCTTGGCGGGGTTTTTGACTTACGTCGTGATCTACACCATGTGGCTCAAGCGCACCACCTGGCACAACATCGTGATCGGGGGGGCGGCGGGCTGCTTTCCGCCCCTGGTGGGTTGGGCCGCTGTCACAGGTGATCTGAACCTCTTTGCCGGATTCCTGTTCGCTATCGTCTTCTTCTGGACTCCGGTTCATTTCTGGGCGCTGGCCATGATGATCCAAGACGAATACAAAGAAGTCGGCATTCCGATGTTGCCGGTGGTTCACGGCGACCGGATGACGGCCGCGCAGATTGGGCTGTACGCCATCTATACGGTGGTTCTGTCAGTCATGCCGGTCTATTTCGGCGCTGTCAGCTGGCTGTACTTCATCTCGGCCCTGCTGTTGGGTGGCTGGTTGCTGTGGTTGTCTTGGAAGCTGTACCGCTATGTCATGGGCGGCGGGCACCCCAACAAGAAGGAAATGCTGCCGCTGTACCTCTATTCCATGTTGTACCTGGCCCTGCTGTTCGTGGCGGGCGCCGCTGACCGAGTGCTGTTGACCTGACGCGCTGTCCCCGTGGCCGTTGTGGGGCCACGTTCAGACCACATGTTCCCTGTGCCAATGAGGACAATTGACACCGTGTCAGGGTGATCTGATAGGAAGACGTGCGACTTGTCAGAGATGAGGGACGGCGTCTTTCCTGGCCGGCTGTAGGATTTCCTTGCAGCCGCGTCCTGACCAAACGTTCGGCAAGCCTGCACGGCCACACTGAACCTCTGCCCATAGGGTCCGCAGCCAGATTCGCCGCCCCGAGTGTCCCTCTGTATGTCCGCGTCCAGGGGAAAACATGTCAACATAGGCGTGGCATTCTTGCTTAGACTATTGAGAGCGAGGAAAGGAGAGATGTTGAACACCAAGCGTACCTGTACCGGCAGGGCAAAGGGCCTGCGGGCCAGAGGCAGGCGTGGCCTGGCCCTGACTGGTTTGCTGGGACTGGGGTTGCTGACTGGCTGCCAGCCGGCACAACAGACCTTGACCATCGGTGACCTGGCGTCCCGCTACAACGTAGCGATGTGGGAGCTGAGCATCGTGGCCATTGCCCTATCCATCATTATTTTTCTGGGCGTATCGGCCCTGCTGTTTTATACGGTCTTTCGGTTCCGTGAAGACAAGAACCCTGACGAGGCCCAGCAGTTCCACGGCAACGACAAGCTTGAAGTCGTGCTGGTCGGCTTCCCAGTCGTTATTGTGCTGCTGCTGAGCGTGCTCAGTGTGCGTACGATGGCGCAGACCACCCCGGTGGTCGAGGAAAATGTCGGGTCCGAAATCACCGCGCTGGCCAAGCAGTTCTGGTGGAACTTTACCTACACCGATACCGAGTCGGCAGCGGGCGGTCTGGTGGCCAACGGCAACGAGATGATCATGCCTGCGGGCCGGAGTGAATCGGGCGACCCGATTGACACCAAACTGACCCTGCAAGCGGGTGACGTGATTCACGAGTTCTGGACTCCTAACATTGGGGCGCAGCGTCAGGCCATTCCAGGTTCGGAAAAGGTCTGGACCGTTCACACTGACCGCCCAGCCGTTTATCAAGGCAACTGTAACTACTTGTGTGGCGCTTCTCACGCCAACATGCGTTACAAGGTCATTGCGCTGGACCCCACCGACTACGCCACCTTTATTTCTGCGGCGCAAAACTATGTGGCCCCTGAGCCTGCTCCCGGCAGTGCCGAGGAGCGCGGCTACAACCTGTTCATGAACGGTAAGGCCGAAACGGGCGCGGTGGCCTGTGCGGCCTGCCACCGCGTGCAGGGCACCCCCGCCAACAGCCCGGTCGGCCCCGACCTGAGCTTTTTCGGAACCCGCCGCACCCTGGGGGCTGGCATGTGGGAAGCGCCACTAGAGCAGGGCTGGGATGATCCTCAGGCCAATCAGCACCTGATCAACTGGCTGACCAACAGTCCTGGCGTCAAACCCGGTAGCCTGATGCCGCCCTATGACGGCAGCACCTATCAGGTCAATGGTCAAGAGCAAAAAGGCGGCGTGTTGACCGCTGAGGAAATCTCGGATGTCGCGGCGTATCTCAAGTCGCTGCAGCTGCCCGAAGAGGCCAATTACTGGCAGAAGGTAGAACGCTTCAACAGTGAGTCCATCTTGCCCGGAGGTCCACAATGACGGTCCAACACTCTTCCCACACCGCCGAGCGTAAAGGCATTGGTGCGGTGCTGTGGGACATGATGAACACCGTAGACCACAAGAAGATCGGGCTGATGTACATCATCCTGTCGCTGGTGGGTCTGGCGGTGGGCGGCATCCTGGCCGTGATGATTCGTCTGCAACTGGCACTGCCCAATCAGGACTTCCTGGTCGGCAACATGTACAACCAGGTGCTGACCATGCACGCGGCGGTCATGCTGTTCTTCTTCTTGATTCCTATCGGCCTTTTCGGCTTCGGGAACTATTTCCTCCCCCTGCAACTGGGTGTGCGCGATGTGGCGCTGCCCCGGCTCAACACCTTCGCGGTGTGGTCCTTCGCCTTTTCGCTGATTCTGGCTTTGCTGGCCATTGTGGGCGGCGGCTACCCCACTGTCGGCTGGACGTTCTACTACCCACTGACGCTGGACGGCAACCAGACCGGCGTGGCCATTTTCATGATGGCGATTTTGCTGAACGGCCTGGGTTCGTTGTTCGGGAGCGCCAACTTTGCTGCCACCATCATGAACCTGCGTGCCGAGGGCATGAGCCTGTGGCAGATGCCCATCTTCACCTGGTCGCTGTTCGCCACGGCCATCTTGCAGCTGATCAGCCTGAGTGGCCTGACTGCCGCTGCGCTGACCACCTTCTTGGAAATCAAGCTGGGCCTGAGTATGTACAAGGCCGACATTGGTGCGGCGCCCGTACTGTTCCAGCAGTTCTTCTGGTTCTACTCGCACCCGGCGGTGTACGTCATGCTGCTGCCTTACCTGGGCATTGCTGCCGAGGTGGCGAGCACCATGAGCCGCAAGCCGCTGTTCGGCTACCGCGTCATGGTGTACTCCATGATGGCCATCGTGTTTGTGTCGCTGCTGGTGTGGGTGCACCACATGTTCGCCGTGGGCGTCCCTGAAGCCTGGCAAATTGCCTTCATGATCGCCACCCTGATCGTGGCTGTGCCCACGGGCGTCAAGATCTTCAACCTGATCTTCACCATGTGGGGTGGCCGCATCATGATGAAGACGCCGACCCTGTGGCTGGTGGGCTTTATCTTCAACTTCCTGATCGGTGGAATTACCGGCGTGTCGCTGGGCATGATTCCCTTCGACTATCAGGTGACGGCCTCTTACTACGTGGTGGCCCACTTCCACAACGTGATGATGTTCGGCACCGCCTTCCTGGCGATGGCCGGTATCTACTACTGGTGGCCCAAGATGACGGGCCGCTTCCTGGACGAGAAACTGGGCCGCTTGCACTTCTGGCTCTTTATGATCGGCTCCTGGATGACCTTCCTGCCTCAGTACATCCTGGGTCTGCTGGGCATGCCCCGCCGTTACTACACCTACCCTGAGGGCAACTACGCCTGGACCGAGCTGAACTTCATCAGCACCATCGGTGCCTTGATTCTGCTGGTCGGCGGCGCCGTGATGGTCTGGGCCATGCTGCAGAGCATGCGTAAGCCCATCACCGCTGGACCCAACCCCTGGGGTGGCTACACCCTGGAGTGGGCCACCTCCAGCCCGCCTCCGGCTTACAACTTTGCGGTGGATTTCCCCAAGACCTTCCCTTCCGAGCGTCCGCTGTACGACTGGGAGAAGAACGGTGACACCCTCACCCCGCTGGACCCCAAGACCATTCACCTGCCGGTGGATAGCCCCTGGCCTTTCCTGACGGCCTTTGCGCTGCTGCCTATGGGCTTCGGTCTGACCTTCGGCTGGTTTACGCCTTATCTGCCCGACACTGGCCTGCAAAGCTGGTCCGATATGACCGGACTGTTCAAGTTTGCGTCGGTCCTGCTGTACCTGAGCTTGCCGCTGTTCTTCTATGCGCTGTTCAAGTGGGCCGGCACCCGTGAATACGACGTGCCGGTGGCTCACCACGGCGTGACCAAGTACGACAACGGCTTCCTGGGTATGGCCTGGTTCATCATCTCGGAAGTGACGCTGTTCGGCGTGTTGCTCGCGGGCTTCATCTACTACCGCGCCACTGGGCTGGCCGAGCCTGATCCGATCAGCCGCCCGGCCATGTGGCTGGCAATCCTGAACACCATCGTGCTGGTCAGCAGCTCCATGACCATTCATACTGCCGAGCAGATGCAGCACCAGGGCCGCCACAAGTGGGCACGTATCCTGATGTTCATCACACTGCTGCTGGGTGCCGTGTTCATGATCTTCCAGGTCTATGAGTTCACGCTGTTCGGCCTGGAAAGCGACTGGCAGCAGAACCTCTGGCAAGCTTGCTTCTTTATCATCGTGGGTCTGCACGGTCTGCACATCTTGATCGGCGCCACGGGTGTGGCCCTGCCGTTCTACCAGTCCATGACCAGCAAGATTGACAAGTACAACCACGGCTCTCTGGCCCCTGCCAGCATGTACTGGCACTTGGTGGACGTGGTCTGGCTCCTGATCGTGGCGCTGTTCTACGCCTGGTAAACCTCGCTTCTCGCTCTGACGAATGCCTCCCAGCTTGGGGGGCATTTTTTATATTGGTCCATCCGGGACACTGTTCACCACTTGGCCCGTTACCCTGGGCGGGTGAAATGGTTGACTCCTGTTCTCCTGCTGATTGCTGCCGTGTTGGCGGGCCTGCTCTTTTTGCGCCAGACAGACCCGCAGCCGCAGTACGGTACGGCCCTGGCCGACCCCAAGCCTCTGCCTGCGCTGACACTGCTCAGTGACCAGGATCAACCGGCGGCACTGAATGATTCACAGGGCAAATTGCGGCTGATCTTTTACGGATTCGTGCGCTGCCCGGATGTCTGCCCAACCACGCTGGGGGTGCTGTCCAGCCAGTACAGCGCCTTACCTGCCGACCTACAGGACAAAGTGCTGGTGCAACTGGTCAGTGTGGACCCGGTGCATGACCGACCGGCGGTGCTGCGCGAGTACCTCAACAGGTTCGATGACCGCTTTGTGGGTCTGACTGGAGAGACAGCGTCCATAGATGAAGCCGCCCGTAGCATGTTCGTGGGCATTACCCGCCTGCCTACCGCCGAAGCCACCGATCACTCGGCGCACATGAGCGCCAACACCGAGACAGCACAGAGCGGCGCAAGCGTGGACACGGGTGCTGCCCCCCCACAGGAAAGCGCTGCCGAGGCGGCCATGATTCACAGCGATCAGGTCAGCGTGGTGGATATCCAGGGTAATTTTGTGCGGGTGTACGGCAATCAGGCGGTGGCGAGCGGCCAGCTGGCTCAGGATCTGCCCGCACTGGTGGCGCAGTATGGTCCACAGTAGGCTGGACACCCCTTTATTCGGGCCATCAAGTAACGTACAATATCCATTATGACCTCAGCAGAATTCTCCGATCATGCCTTGCGGCCACGCAGTCTGAATGAGTATGTCGGGCAGACCAAATTGAAAGACAAGCTGGGCGTGTACCTGCAAGCGGCGCGGGGGCGCAGCGAGGCCCTGGACCACACCCTGCTGTTCGGCCCGCCGGGGTTAGGCAAGACGACGTTGGCGCACATTATCGCTTACGAGTTGGGGGTGAACCTTCAGAAGACCTCTGGCCCCGCCATCGAAAAGCCGGGTGACTTGGCTGCCATCTTGACCAACTCGCTGGAAGAGGGCGACGTGCTGTTTATTGACGAGATTCACCGCCTGGGCCGTGTGGCGGAGGAGCACCTCTACCCCGCGATGGAAGATTTCAAGCTGGACATCGTGCTGGGACAGGGCCCAGCCGCCCGCACCATCGAGCTGCCGCTGCCGCGCTTTACCCTGGTGGGCGCGACCACCCGCCCTGGTCTGATCACCGCACCGATGCGCTCGCGCTTTGGGATCATTGAGCACCTGGAATATTACACTGCCGAGGAAATCGGTCAGAACCTGCTGCGCGACGCTGGCCTGCTGGGTTTCGCGCTGCAAGGGGAAGCCGCGCTGGAGATTGGAGGTCGCAGCCGGGGCACCATGCGTATCGCCAAGCGGCTGCTGCGGCGGGTCCGCGACTTTGCCGAAGTGGCCGGCGAACCGGTGATTACCCTGGAGCGTGCCCACGACGCCCTGGACAAGCTGGGTCTGGACAGCGCCGGACTGGACGACCGCGACAAGAAGTACCTGGAAACCCTGATTCACCGCTTTGCGGGTGGTCCGGTCGGTGTGGATACGCTGGCCACGGCGATCAGTGAAGACGCGCTGACGCTGGAAGACGTGTACGAGCCGTACCTGATTCAGCTGGGCTTTATCAAGCGCACGCCACGTGGCCGGGTGGCCACCGCTCACGCCTACGATCACCTGGGCTTGCCGGTCAGCGGTGACGGTGATCTGGGCTTTTATGTGAACTGACCTGGACTGTCCCTGGCAGGTCGCGCTGCGCTGTCGCCACTGTAAGTTTGTGTGAGGCTGAGTTCACTGGCCTGCCGCTACACTTGGAGCATGGCAGAGGTCACCGTCCAGATTTTCGGCACCAAAAAGAGCAAAGGCGCACGCGCTGCCGAGCGGTTTTTCAAGGAGCGGCGCGTGGGGGTGCATTACGTGGACCTCGCTCAGCGCCCCATGAGCAAAGGCGAACTGACCCGCTTCGTGCAGAAATTTGGCTTGAATGCCCTGCTGGACATGGAGGGCAAAGCCTACAAAGACGCGGGCCTGGAATATCTGCGGGTCAGCGATGACAGCCTGCTCCAGAAAATGCTGGATGATCCTGGTCTGCTGCGCCTGCCCCTGGTGCGCGGCGGCAAGCGGCTGGCGGTCGGGGAGGACACTCAGGCCAAAGCGGTCTGGGCCGAGATGGTTGGATGAGGCGCGTAGGTCTAGTGGTCTTGGGTGCGTTGGGGCTGTGCGCCCTGCCTGCAGTTCAGGCCCAGTCCAGCATTTATCAGCGCCATGACCTGCTGGGCGAAGTGTATCAGGCCGCCAGCTTCGCGCCCTGCCGTGAGTGGGGCTGCCACGAGCTGAGCCGTACAGAATCAGGTGTCACCGTACAGCTGCTGGGGCTGGATGTCCGGCTGAAACTCAGCCTGTCGCCCTCGGGGCGGGTGATGGGAATGGAAGCGGTGACCCCAGCGCAGGGCCGCCTGAACACCTACTGGTCACGCCTGACCCGTCAGGCATTTGGCCTGACACTGACGCCGCAGCAGTTCGCAGGGTGCTTCGCGGAGCTGCGTGGTGCCCAGGCGTCGCGGGTGCTTCATGGGGGTGGCGGCGAGCATTACGGTGTGCAGTGTTTCCGTAGGTCGGGGTATCAGGGCATCCGGCTGTATTTCGACTGGTGATGGTGAGAACAAAAAAAGAAGCCGGACAGTTGAGTATCCGGTTTCTTGCCTGCGCGGGTTGACGCTCAGAACAGCTGCGCCACTTTGATGAGGGTTTGCCAGACGCCCCAGGCCAGCGGAATCAAGACGACCAGCCAGGCCAAGGCGATCAGCACGGGAGAGACGGAACGGACGGTTTCATTGGTCATGACAGCGCTCCTTTAGGGCTTGCCCAGCTCGGCGGTGACGGGTTCTTCAGCCGGGACCCAGTGCCGCTCGGCCACGGGCCTTACCAGCCAATTGGCGATAAAGCCCAGGACCAGCAGCCCAGCCATGATGTACATCACTGTGCTGTAGGCGTCGGCGGGGGCCACGCCTGCCGCAATCTGACGGTCACGGAAACCGTTGAGCAGGGTTGGTCCGGCAATGGCGGCAGCGCTCCAGGCCAGCAGCAGCCGTCCGTGAATGGCGCCCACGTTGCGGGTGCCGAACATGTCGCGCAGATAGGCGGGGATGGTCGCAAAGCCACCGCCATACATGCTCATGATGACGCACATGGCGAGGATGAACAGCACCAGGCTTCCCATCTGGCCGAACTGCGGCACCAGAAAGTACAGTAAGGTTCCCAGTGCAAAGAAGATCATGTAAGTCGGCTTGCGCCCGATACGGTCCGAAGTGGACGACCAGATGAATCGGCCCGCCATATTGAAGATGCTGAGCAGGCCCACGAAGCCAGCGGCAGCGGCAGCGGTAACGCCCCGACCATCGCCAAGAACGCTGTCGCTGAACATCTCCTGAATCATCACGCTGGCCTGCCCCAGCACGCCGATGCCTGCGGTCACGTTCAGGAACAGCACGGCGAACAGGAGCCAGAACTGTGGCGTCTTCATGGCCTCGTCTACCAGCACATGGTGCCGGGAGATCATGGCGTTAGCAGCGTTCTCAGTGGGGGCCCAGCCTGCAGGCTTCCAGTCTTCACGTGGCACCCGTACCAGAAAGGCCCCGAACATCATCATCAGGAAGTAGATGCCCGCCATCCACAGAAAAGCGCTGCTGACGCCCAGGGTGCCGTCGCCAGCAAAGCGGTTCATCAGGGCGGTGCCCAGTGGGCTGCCCAGCAGAGCGCCGCCGCCGAAGCCCATGATCGCCATACCTGTCGCCAGGCCAGGGCGGTCCGGGAACCATTTCATCAGGGTACTGACCGGGCTGATATAGCCTAGCCCCAGACCGATGCCGCCTAGCACGCCATTGCCCAGAATGATCAGCGGCAGGCTGTGCATCCGCACACCGATGGCCGCCACCACAAATCCAGTGCAAAACAGCAGCGCCGAGGCGAACATGGTCTTGCGCGGGCCTTCGCGCTCGACCCATTTGCCGAAAAGTGCCGAAGACGCACCTAGGAAAAAGAGCGCCACGCTGAAGATCAGGCCGACCTGCAGCAGGCTCCAGTCTCCGGCTGCGCCCTGTGCGGCGTCCAGATCCCCGCTGATCTGACGGGTCAGCGGCTTGTTGAACACCGAGTATCCATAAATCTGCCCGATGCTGAGGTGAACGGCCAGTGCAGCAGGTGGCACCAGCCAGCGGTTCCAGCCTGGCGGGGCCACCGAGTGTATGCGGTCCAGGAATCCCATTGTTCGCCCTCCTCGCTTTCTTCGGATGGGACAGCAGCAGGCGTCTATACCAAACGTACAGTCGTAACCTTCCGCCCCATCTATATGTAAAAAGATGGCCTACTATACGCGCACTTCTGATCAAAAGAAACCGAAGAAGTTCACTTGGCTGTCGTTGGGAATAAAATATAATGAAAGTCTCTTTCTGCGGTAGGATTGGAGCCATGAATCTGACCCGAGCACTACTCCTGGCGTTGCTGCCTGCTGGACTGGGAGCCTGCACCATGCTGCAACCTGCGCCCGCCATTCCCAATGCCAGCCTGAACGTGTCCACCTCTCAGGTTCAGCTACAGCCTGGAAAAGTGGCCACGGTACAGGTGAACTTCAACCACGCGCTCTACAACGAAGACCCGGGTGGCCGTTACCGGCTGAGTGTCGACAGTCCGACCCAAGATCTGCGGATTTCGCCTTTCTTGACCTCGCTGTCGGCGCGGGATATGACCGTCCTGTACATCGAAGCGGCCCGCAACGCCCGCGAAGGCCAGCACCGGGTCTTCGTCTATGTGACCGATAGCCAGGGCCGGACCCTCACCGAATCCTTCGGGGTCCGAATTCAGCCCGTGAAGACGCAAGCTGCGCCAGTAATCGCGGTGCCCTTGCCAGGCGGCCAGCCGCGGCCAGTCACACCTGCACCCGTGGTTCCTGTGCCGCTGCCCTGAAGCTGCTCAGCTGGCATCATCTGCCAGCCCCTACACTTGGCAGATGATGCGGACCTTTACTTCTCTGTCCTTGACCCTGCTGGTCGGTCTGCTGGTGGCCTGTGCGCCGGAGGCGAGTGCCCCTGAGTGGACCGTACCCAGCCAGGCCGAGCAACGGGCCTGGAAAAATGCGGCTGGCCTGGCCCCCGAAGATCCGGCGGATATTGTGGCTGCCACCCTGAGCTATCCAGCAGAAACGCAAACCATCGCCTACGCCACGCTCCGCAGCGACCGTGAGCGGGCCGAAGTGACGGTAAAGGCCTTAGGGCCAGAGCTGGCGCTCCGCTATCCAGGCGGTGTACCGGACGGCCACCGCCACGAGGAACGCTGGATGACGGGCCAAGCCAGCAACAGCCTATGTGAGCCGACGCAGCAGCGCGTACTGGTCATGACCGGCGAGGTGCCGCCCCGTCAGGGCCAGGAGTGGACCGGGGCAGCGGGCCTATTGCCCGACCCTGAACCCTGCTCCGGGTTGCCGGTGGATTCGGTGACAGCGGCGTACCAGGGAACGCTTGAGCTGAACCGCTGGAACACGGTTTATTCTGCTGAGCTGGGCGGGGAGCGGCAGGTCAGCTACCGCGTGGCGGTTTATCCCAGCGATCAGGTGCTGCCTGCGTCCACGGATCCAGCCGCTGACCTGCTGACCTGGCTGGAAGTGGCTCCCGGTCAGCCTGTTTCGGTGGAAGGCTTCAGGGCAGCGCCGCTGCCACAGTAGGTCCCGCTGGGCGCATGTCAGAAGACTGGTAGATGCTGGCCCTTACGCTGCCCGGCAATGAACCGGGCATGGGTGGGTAACGTGAGACTGTTTTCTGGAACGGCGGCGAGCGGGCCATTCTGGCTGGCGGCCCTTGCTCTGCTGCTGTCAGGTTGTGCCATGCGGCCAGGCCAGGCCACCATCTCAGGTCTGAGTCTGGGGGTGTGGCCCGCAGCCGTCGTGGTGGCTGGCGGACAAACCCAGACGGTGGTCCTGGAAGTAACGGGGGCGGCGAAAGCGAGTCAGGGACCACTGACCATCAGCACCTCGCAGGTACCGGGTGTGCTCCAGGCCGGGGTGAGCCCCGCTACCTTGACTGGGCCTGGGCGTACTTACCTCACACTGACCGCAGCCCCACACCCTGCCGCAGCCCCACACCCTGCCGCAGCCCAGCACCGCCTGACTGTGACGGTCCAGGATGAGCAAGGGCAGCGGCTGCAGCGGAGCGTGCCGGTGCATGTGGTCACCCGCTAGGTCAGCCGCGCGGGGCTGTTCAAAAGGTCGCAGACTGCACCAATGTAGAGATAACGTCTGGCAGACGAATGCGCTGTGCCCGCAGATCGGTCAGGGCCATGATCTGTTCAGCCGGAAGTGCCACGCCACCGCCTTCACCATCTAGCGTGGTGTGAGGCGCCTGTACCAGTTGCACGTCATCGCCCCGGTGCAGCGCTCCCCATAGCGTGGCTGTCTCGCACGCTTCACTTTGCGAGCCGCATAAGACGGTGCCGGACATGCCCAGACGCTGAAGCTCGCTGGGCAGCGGGGTCTCGGCAAAGGCATCACCGTAGGTCTTGAAGATATGCAGGTCATCAGGCGTGACCTCGGCCTGCAATTCGGGAATCAGTTGCCACGGCGGAGAACCTTCGGGCGAGTCCTCCAGTTCGGCGTCGGTGTGCTGCACCCAGACGACCGGAATACCTGCGCCGCGCGCTCAGCCAGTAGTGCAAGAATCCGGTCAGTTATTTCGGGCAGGCGGTGGGCACCGGCGACAACCCCACCTGCAAGTCCACGATGATGAGGGCCTGGGTCATGGGCCGCCATACCCGGCAGTGTCACCAGCCCAACACCCGCGTTTGGATGTGATACAGACCCGTCGTGGCGGTGATAAACAGCTCGTTGCCTTCTGCGCCGCCAAAACAGAGGTTGGCCACTGTTTCTGGCACCAGAATGCGCCCCAGTTCCTCGCCCTCCCGGTTGAGCACATGTACCCCGTCCCCGGCGCTGCTCCAGATGCGTCCTTCGGCGTCTACCCGTAGGCCGTCGGTCTTGCCCTGGTCTATCTGAAAGGCTTCACGGACATATTCCGCCTGTTGACCGACGACTCGGTACAGGTGGGTGGCCGCGTTGTCGCCCGTATCGGCGAGCAGCAACTCAGTGTCCGATAAGAAGGCCAGCCCGTTGGGCTTGTGCCGGTCCTGGATGGAGCAACTCAGTGCGCCGTCTGGAGCGATGCGGTACACGTAGCGGCCCGGCTGCTCCATCTCGCCGCCATAGCCCTCTTCGGGCTTGTCTATGCCATAGGTGGGGTCGGTAAACCACAGGCTGCCGTCCGGGTGCAGGGCCACGTCGTTGGGGCTGTTCAGGCGGTTGCCCTCCCAGTGATCGGCCAGGGTCGTCCAGCTGCCGTCCACCTCTTGGCGCAGTACGGCCCGTTCACCATGCGAGCAGGCCACCAGGCGGCCTTCGGCGTCTAGGCAGTGCCCATTCTGGTGGTGGCTGGGATTCATTTCCTCCTGCAGTCCCTCGCCCGCTGACCAGCGCCAGGTACGGTTCTGGCGCACGTCACTGAACACTACGCAGCCACGTGCCGGAATCCACACCGGCCCTTCGGTCCAGGTAAAGCCGTCTGCCAGCCGGGTCAGTTCGGCATCTTCAGGGAACAGCTCCCGGAAATTCCCCTGTGCGGCCTGCAGGACTTCGCTCATAGCCGCTTGTCGCCACTGGGGTCAGTGCCGAAGGTGGTGCCAGTTTCCTGGGTGTGGCTGTCGACGTCGATGACACTGTCGGGAATACCCTGCTCCGCCTGATCGCTGTACCGCGCAGCGTCGCCACCCAGGCGGCTTCCGGCGTCGGTGGCTGGCAGGTCAGCGGGGGCTGCGCCGCGGCTGATATTTTCATCGCCGGTCCAGTGGCTTTGGCTGCTCATCCCGTTGCCCTGCTCATTCCGGCCTTGCTTGTCCTGCATTCCATCATTCCTGCGGTCTTCGTCGTTCATAAGCCCAGCATGGCACTCAGCACGACGCGCCGGATGGGACAGGCCTAAAGCCGACTGTACCAATCAAGCAGGAACAAAGGTCCGCTCCGGGGTGTATTAATCTGAAAGGGACCGGAACGGCAAAAGGTCAACCCGGACTGAGGAGGAAGCGCACCATGATGCACGCACCCACGTCACCGTCTGCCGCTCTACCCGCAGAGCTGCCAGGGCTACACGATCTGGAGATCGTGACCTGCGGGGACCCGGGAGTCAGTCGCAGCGGTCAAGCCGTCAGTTGGCCGGCCCGGAGCGCGGCTGAGCTGCTGTGGTACCTGCACGCTCACCCACAGGGAGCCTACCGCGCCCGGCTGCTGCTGGATCTGTGGGGCGATGAAGAAACTCCAGCGGCGCTGGGCCGTTTCCGGGTGGCCTTGCACCGCTTACGGGCTGTGTTGGGTGGCCCGCAGACGGTCACCGAAACTGCTGGGCGCTACGCCCTGCACCCGGCGGTGTATGCCCGCAGCGATGTGGGACGGCAAGCCGCGCTGCTGACCGGCGAGATGTCTGCTGAGGTCTGTCAGGCGGCTCTGGCTACGGCACAGGGGCCTTATCTGCCGCAATTGGAAACGGCGTGGGTGCGTCCAGAGCGTGACCGGCTGGCGGCGCTGCACCAGCAGTTGGCGCTGGACCTGTCGTGGCAGCACTGTTCCCAGCAGCAGTGTGACTGTTCGCTGCGTGAGCTGCTCAGCGCTGCTGAGGCCGACCCCCTGTTGGGCGAGAACCACCAGCAACGTCTGCTGGTCTGCCTGAGTGTGCAGCGTGGGCCTGTCGCCGCCACCGACCATTACCGCCGTTATGTCCGCTATCTGCGCCAGGAGGTTGGTGACGGTCCTTTGCCTGAAACCCAGGCGCTGGCCCAGCGGGTTCGGCAGGGCGAGGCAGCCTGTCATTGGCGGCAAGTGGACCGGCCAAAGACCGGAGACTGATTCCCGAGCCACCTGGCCCCCGCTTTCCTGCTGCCAAGTCACTGATCCTTGTGACTCACACAGGAACAGCGCGGCCCCTCACCGCACGCAGGCCAAAGTGGGGCCGCGCCGCCATGTATGTCCACAAGAGCGGTATGCTGGATGGCGTTATGACCCGACCAGACACCATCATGTCAGGTGGCAACGCAGCC
This sequence comes from Deinococcus radiophilus, assembly GCF_020889625.1. Classification (GTDB taxonomy): domain Bacteria; phylum Deinococcota; class Deinococci; order Deinococcales; family Deinococcaceae; genus Deinococcus; species Deinococcus radiophilus. The sequence continues at coordinate 1,614,262 of NZ_CP086380.1, read as the reverse complement.
TTTTTGGATGGGCTGTATGAGGACTATCTGACAGATCCGCAGAGCGTTGACCCGGAGTGGCGTAGCTTTTTTGACGCCCAGCGCGGCGGCGCCCAGGAAGCCCGCCACTCGGCCATTCAGCAGGCCTTTTACGATCTGGGGACGGGACGCCGTCCCCGTGCCATGCAGGTGGTTCAGGGTGAAGCCAGCGGCGCTCAGCAGGCCATCAGTGCGCTGATCACCGCCCACCGGGTCTACGGTCACTTGCACGCCCAATTCGATCCGCTGCGGTTGATCGGAACCCCGGATGTGCCTGAACTGACCCCGGCGTACTACGGTCTGAGTGACGTCCAGATGAGCGAACAGGTCACGGATGGGTATTTTGCTGGCACGGTGGCCGAGGTGTTGGGTCAACTGCGTGGGATCTACTGTGGCCCCATCGGCTATGAGTACAGCTACCTGCCGAGCGAAGAACGCGAGTGGTTTCAGGACCGCATTGAGCGTGGGGGACGGCGCGACGCCTTTACCAAGGAAGATAAGCTGCGGCTGCTGGACCGTCTGAACGCCGCCGAGGGTCTGGAAAAGTACCTGCACATCAAGTATGTGGGCCAGAAACGCTTCTCGCTGGAAGGCAGTGAGAGCTTCATCCCGCTGCTGGACCGCCTGATTCATGGGGCCGGAGACTACGGTGTCAAGGAAATCGTGCTGGGCATGGCCCACCGTGGCCGCCTGAACACGCTGGTCAACATCTTCGGTAAGCGGCCCAAAGACCTTTTTGACGAGTTCGAGGGCAAAAAAGTTCTCAGTGAGAACCCGGATATCTCCGGTGACGTGAAATACCACCTGGGCTTTTCCAGCGATGTGAAGACCAAGAACGGCCCCTTGCATCTGGCGCTGGCCTTCAACCCCAGCCACCTGGAATTGGTGGCCCCAGTCGTTCACGGTTCCACCCGTGCCCGCCAGGACCGCCGCGACGAAACTCCCCACCTGATGCGTGACGTACGCCGTGACAACGTGTTGGCTGTAACGGTCCACGGTGACGCCGCCGTGATCGGACAGGGTGTGGTCATGGAGACGCTGAACATGTCGCGTCTGCGCGGATACACCACCGGCGGCGCGGTTCGTATCGTGATCAACAACCAGGTGGGCTTTACCATCTCCGATCCACGGGATAGTCGTTCTAGCCGCTACTGCACCGATGTTGCCAAGATCGCCAACGCGCCAGTGATGCACGTGAACGGGGACGATCCCGAAGCGGTGGCCTTCGCGGCCGACCTGGCCCTGGCCTACCGCCAGCAGTTCGGCAAGGACGTGTTTATTGATCTGGTGTCGTTCCGCCGCCACGGCCACAACGAAGCCGATGACCCCACCATGACCCAGCCGATCATGTACAAACAGGTCAAAGCCCACCCCGGCACGCTGGCGCTGTATGCCCAGAAGCTGCAGCAAGAGGGTATAACTACTGCAGCGGACGTGAAGGCCCTGGCCGACAGCTACCGTGACCGCCTAGACCGCGGCGAGAGTGTCGTGGCCGAACTGACCGACGATACCGTCAGTGACCTGGGTGAGCGCTGGGCCGAATACAAGAAGGCTGCCAAGGAGTCCAACTGGCAGTCGGTGGCCGAAACGGCCGTGCCTGCCGAGAAGTTGGCCGAACTGGCCCAGCGCATGACCACTTTCCCCGAAGGCTTCGAGCTGCACCGTGGGGTAAACCGGGTGATGGAAGCCCGCCGGGCCATGAGCCGTGGCGAGCAGCCGCTGGACTGGGGCATGGGCGAAATGCTGGCCTACGCCACGCTACTGGACGAGGGCTACAACGTGCGCCTGAGTGGTGAAGACTCCGGGCGTGGAACCTTCGTACACCGCCACGCGGTGGTGCACGACCAGCGGGGACTGGACCCTCTTAAGGGCGATTACCTCAGCCTGGAATTCCTGCGTCCCGGTCAGGGCCGCGCCGAAGTGATTGACTCCACCCTTTCCGAAGAAGGCGTGATGGCCTTTGAGTACGGCTACTCCGGCACCAACCCCAACACGCTGGTGCTGTGGGAAGCGCAGTTCGGTGACTTTGCCAACGGCGCCCAGGCTGTGATTGACCAGTTCATCGCCGCTGGGGAAACCAAGTGGCTGGGCCTGAGTGGTCTGACGCTGTTGCTGCCACACGGCTACGAAGGTGCTGGCCCCGAGCATTCCAGCGCCCGTCTGGAACGCTTCTTGCAGCTGTGTGCTCAGAACAATATGCAAGTCGTGGTGCCGAGCAGCGCCTCACAGATTTTCCATCTGCTGCGCCGTCAGATGAAGCGTGGCTACCGCAAGCCGCTGATCGTCATGACGCCCAAGAGTCTGCTGCGTAACAAGCGTGCCATGTCGCCGCTGAGCGAGCTGACCGAGGGCCGTTTCCGCAACGTGATTGGCGATCCCGAAGTCGAGAAGGGCCGCCGCGTGGTTATCAGCTCTGGCAAGTTGCACTGGGAGCTGTACGACGCCCGTGAGGAAGACCGAGAGGGCTACCACGGCACCGCGCTGGTCCGTCTGGAGCAGCTGTATCCCTTCCCACTGGATGAGCTGAAAGAAGAACTGAGCCGCCACCCCGGTTCGCAGGTGGTCTGGTCACAGGAAGAACCTGAGAACCAGGGGGCCTGGCTGTTGATCCGTGAGGACCTGGAACGTACCCTGGCTGAGCTGAACCTGGACCACACGCTGACGCATGTCAGCCGCCGCCGCGCCGCCAGTACGGCCACCGGCTACGCCCACGTCCACGCCAAAGAACAGGCCAAGGTCATTGCCGATGCGCTGGGCGAGAAGGTGTCCCGCGAAGCCTACGATGCCCAGGTAGAATTGACTGAGGAAGCCGAAGCCCAGGGCTAAACTGGCCTGGTCAGGTCCATCAGCCACGCATGTCCCGCCCCCCCAAATTCCAAGAGGTTAGACCCCATGTCAGAAATTAAAGTTCCCGTATTCAGCGAATCCGTTTCCGAAGGCACCCTGCTGGGTTGGAATGTGCAGCCGGGCACCAGTGTCAAGCGCGGTGATGTGCTGGCCGAAATCGAAACCGACAAAGTGGTGCTGGAAGTGATTGCCCAGGAAGACGGCGTCCTGAAAAGCGTGACCAAGAACGAGGGCGATACTGTCCTGAGCGAAGAAGTGCTGGGCGAGCTGGGTGCCGGTGAAGCGGGCGCAGCAGCGTCCGCCCCGGCCAGCGGCAGTGAAAGCAGTGCCGATCCCTCCCAGAGCGCCGGCGGCGAGAGCCAGGCCCGCCATGAGCAGTCGGTGCCTGCGCCGAGCTCGCAGGCCGAGCGCCGCGAAGACCTCTCGCCCGCCGTGCGCAAGATCGTGGCTGAAAAAGGACTGGACCCGGCCCAGGTTCCGGCCACCGGTCCACGCGGCAACATCACCAAGGCGGACGCCATGGGTGCCCAGCCTGGCGCGTCTGCTCCTCAAGCTGTTGCTGCGCCGCTGCCCACCGGCGAGCGTCCCGAAGAGCGCGTGCCGATGACCCGCATCCGCCAGAAGATTGCCGAGCGCCTCAAGGAAGTGCAGGACACCACGGCCATGCTGACCACCTTCAACGAGGTGGACATGAAGCCGATCATGGACCTGCGCAAGAAGTACCAAGATCAGTTTGTCGCCAAGCATGACGTCAAACTGGGCTTCATGAGCTTTTTCGTGCGGGCGGCCACCGAGGCCCTCAAGCAGTTCCCGGTGGTCAATGCCAGCGTGGACGGCAAGGACATCATTTACCACGGCTTTTATGACATCGGCATCGCCGTGTCCACCGAGCGTGGTCTGGTCGTGCCCATCCTGCGTGACACCGATCAGATGAACCTGGCCGAGATCGAAAAAGGCATTGGCGAATTTGCCCAGAAGGCGCGCGGCGGCAAGCTGACCATGGAAGACATGAGCGGCGGCACCTTCACCATCACCAACGGTGGAACGTTTGGTTCGATGATGAGTACCCCGATCATCAACGCCCCCCAGAGCGCCATCTTGGGCATGCACAACATCGTGGAGCGCCCAGTGGTGGTGAACGGCGAGATTGTCATTCGTCCGATGATGTACGTGGCCCTGAGCTACGACCACCGCATCATTGACGGCAAAGACAGCGTGCAGTTCCTGGTGACCATCAAGAATCTGCTGGAAGACCCCGCCCGTCTGCTGCTGGATATCTGAGCTGTAGGCACAGCCACCCGCTCCAGGCGCAACGCCACTGGGGCGGGTTTTGTCGTGTGGGGTGGTCTGTAGGGCTTTTGTCTACCCTAGCCACCTATGCTGCTAGGCATGACAGCCGCGAGTAACAGCTTGAATGGACGCTTTGGGCCACTGGACGGAGGCTACGCTCTGGCAGCGGCGTGGACTGGGCAAGAGTTCCAGGGCCGGATCGGCAGTTTCCTGAATGGCATGGACGTGCGAATCGGGGCCACGCCGACAGGACTCACCGGACGGGTCGGGGGGGTCAGTTTCGGCTTTGACGTGGAGGCCGAAGTGGCGGGCACCCGGATGCAAGGACGCTTGGGCAGCTACCTAGATGGCACTGATTTTGTGTTGGAATTCACGCCAGAAGGTGCCGCTGGACGCATTGGGGGTGTGTTGGACGGCCAGGATATGACGCTGCAGCTTTATGCTGGTGAGGTGCGGGGCCGCCTGGGTGGTGTCACCCAGGGGTGGGATGTCCGGATGGACCTGGGAGCGGTGCCTTTTCCACTGGCGGCGCTGCTGGCAGTGTGCGCCCACCGTGTCCAGACCGAGTCACAGCGGGCGGCCCAGGATGCCCGCCGCCAGGGCTGATTCAGGCGATTGATGCGCCAGCGGTACCGTCACCCTCGCGCCGGGAGTCGCGGCGCTGTTCGGCAGGGCGCGGTTCACCCGCCAGATCGCGGAAAGCCTGCGCCTTGGGGGAGAGTTCCATCTGCTCATAGCAGTCGGCCAAGCGCAGCGCAAAAAAACGCACCGCCTGGCAGTCCTCACGCAGCTCGGCGGTTTCCAGACAGTGGCGGTAGTGCAGCGCGGCCAGATGGTACTGGCGCTGCTGCGCGGCCCGCTCGGCCCGGCAATGACTAAGCCGGAGGGAGACAATGTCTTTGGCCTGTGAGCACATAGCGCCACTCTAACGGCACTTGGGCATTTCACAATGCAAGATGAGTCAGGGTTCGCCGCCAAAAACCGTGCGCTAGACGCAGTTCACTTTTGAACCATGTGAAAACTGAGGAGATTTTGGGAAGTTGTAAAATTCAGCCAGCTCCGGAAGATCAGCTTTCGCTGGCCCGGACACGCAGGTCCGGCAAGCTTTGCACCGTCAGAGTCACTGACAGCACTTGCCCCGGCTGGCTGGGCGTGGTCATCGGCAGGTCCAGGGCCAGGTCCGGAATGAGCAGTGTGGCCTGTGGCCCTTTGCGCTCTACCACCACCGCTTCCCAGACCCGTTCCGGCTGCGCGGCGATACAGCGCAGGGTATGGTGGCGGCGGCTGAGGCGCTCGGCGGTGCGGGTTCCGGCGCTTCCGATGCTGGCTTCGGCGATATGGGCGGCCACCTCGCGCCCACTCATGGGTTCAGCGCCGCTGAGATGCGCGCGTAACTGCTGGTGCACCACCAAGTCCAAGTAGCGCCGCATAGGGCTGGTGGCCTGGGTGTAAAGGTCCAGGCCCATGCCCGCGTGTGCGCCGGGGGCCGACTGAAAGCGGGTACGTCCCAGTGTCTTGCGGCGGGCCCAGTGCGCGGGGATGGTGTCGCCGCTGACTTCGCGGTGCGGCGGGTCCTGGGTGGCGAAGGGAATCGGCAACTCGAAATCGTCGGCATAGATGGCTGCGCCCCAACCGGCCAGGGTCATGCATTCCTGCACCACGCCGCGCATTTCAGGGCGGGGGAGGGCCGTGACCTGAGCACCGGCTTCGTCGGCCTTGACGCGCACTTCAGGCAGGTCAATGCTGACCGCGCCTTCCTCGAAGCGGATGTCACGGCTGACACGGGCCAGTTCGGCCAGACGGGCGAAGTCCTTATGCCCGCTTGCAAACATGGCCTGGGCCTGGTCGTAGCTCAGGCGCTGCACCCGCACGCGGGTCAGATGAACTTCTACCGCCTCAGCATTGCCCGTTTCATCCAGGTCCAGCGCGATAGAGAGGGCCGGGCTGGTCTCGCTGAGACCCAGGCCCGCCTGGGCGATCAAGGCTTCGGGCAGCATGTGGATGGTCTGGTCTGGCAGGTAAAGGGTTGCGCCGCGTGCACGGGCCTCCAAGTCCAATGCACTGCCCGGCGGGACCAGCGCGGCCACATCCGCCACATGGACCCACAGCCGGGTCAGGCCGCCGCCCAGGTCTTCGGCACTCAGGGCGTCGTCGGGGTCCTGGTTGCCCTCATCGTCGATCGCGTAGGCGCTCAGGTGGGTCAGGTCCAGCCGTTCCTCGTCAGGCCACTCGGGGACAGGCAGGCTCACGGCCTCTAGGGCCGTCCCCAGCCGCTCGGCATATGGGGTCTGGGCCTCGGTCCAGCGGCCTGCTTCCAGCAGCAGGGCATGGGCACTCTCGGGGGTTTCGGGCCGTGCCAGGTCACGCAGGGTCCTCGATTTGTCCTGTTTGCCGCGCGCGGTCAGTTCGACGTCGGTCCACTGGGCGCTGCTGAGTTCACTGATCTCCACCCTGGCAAGGTAGCAGAATCGTTCCTCCAGGAAGACACAAGTATTGCCCCCGTGAGTGGATGCGAGGATCAACCAAAAGGCTGCCCCGTGGTCAAGGACACACAAGGCAGAGAGTGAGAGAGGCTGTTCTGGCTGCTTTAGGAGTTGGGGATGATAGGTCCTGAGGACCCTGTATCAGCGCCCGGCTGCCCACACCCCCACCACACTGCGAGCGGTGTGTTCCAGGTTGCTGGCGGTGTCGGCCAACAGATCAGCGAGCGGGGCGGGACCAGGCAAGATGGGGAAGACTCCAGCGAATCCAGCCATCAGGAGGGCGTCTCGGCTCGCCGGGTCCGCCACGCCGCCCAGCGCGATGCACGGCACTCCCGCCCGCTGGGCCTGGCGCAGTACGCCTAAGGGAACTTTGCCACTCAGGGTCTGGTGGTCCAAACGGCCTTCGGCGGTGAGAACCAGGCTGGCTCCGGTCAGTGCTTGCGGTAGCCCTGCTGCGTCCATCACCAGGTCAATTCCAGATTCCAGCTGTGCCCCCAGCACGGCGCGCAGGCCATAGCCCAGGCCTCCGGCGGCTCCACTGCCTGGGAGTTGCTGCACATCTGGCAGGCCCTGGGCCGTCAGCACCGCAGCAAAGTGGCCTAGCGCGGCGTCCAGTTCGCGCACCCCTTCAGCCGATGCACCTTTTTGTGGTCCAAAGACGGTGCTGGCTCCCTGTGGCCCGGTGAGCGGATGGGTGACATCACAGGCGACCCGCAGACGAATGCCCGCCAGGCGTGGGTCCAGTCCGCTCAGGTCGGCGTGGGCCAGCTGCGAGAGGGCCGCGCCTCCGCGGGGAAGCTCCTGACCAGCCGAGTCCAGCCAGCGCACCCCCAGCGCTTGCAATGTTCCAGCTCCAGCGTCGTTGGTGGCGCTGCCGCCGAGTCCCAGCAGCAATTTGGTGGCGCCGCCGTCCAGTGCATGGCGGATCAGTTCGCCTACTCCATAGGTGCTCGTATGTCCAGGGTCGCGCCTGGCTGGGGCCAGCAGCGGCAGGCCGGCAGCCTGAGCCATTTCAATCGCTGCTACATTGCCTGGGAGCTGGGCGTAGCGGGCCTGCACCGGCTCACCCAGCGGGCCGCTGACCTGGGCACTGATCCACTCTCCACCCCGCGCCGCTCGCAGGGCCGCCGCAAAGCCCTCGCCGCCATCCGAGAGCGGGAGCTGTTGTACCGCTGTTCCGGGTAAGGCGGCCACCACCCCGCGTCCGATAGCCTGCGCGGCAGCCGTAGCGTCCAGCGCTTCTTTGAACGAATCCGGCGCGATGACGATGGTCATGGGCTGAGGATAGAGCCGATGGGAGAAGGGAAACTTTTCATCAGTCTGCCGCAGTGCCCGTGACGCACCCATGACGCCTCAGCTGTTCCCGGTTCCTAGCGTGCAGTTCAGGGTATATACCCCGTCCCAGCGGCGTTCTTGCTGACTGAAGAGTGGCAATGCTGTATTCACCAGGGCAAAGCGGGTCAGGCGGCTCTGATCAGTCTCGAAGCGGACCTCTGCGTCGGGTAAGAACGTCTGGAAGTCCTCGGTAAAGGCCTTGGTTTCGGCGGCGGCGGCAGCAAACTGCGCGGCAGTGAAGCGTCCGGCTGTTCGCTCTACGGTGTACTCACCCACGCAGGGCTGTCCGGTGAACTGAAGGGCTGCTGCGCTTATCTGCGCCTCCCAGCGGGGCGTCACCGTCAGGCTCCGGGGCAGGGCCGCTTGTGCCCCAGCTGAAGCGGAGGAGAGGGCCAGGGCAGCCAGCCAGACTTTAGGATTCATACCCGCGAGGATACGCCCGCAAGGTCTGTGCCGATTCAGAGCAGCGTTTTCACTGCGCCAGATAGGCCTCGAATTCGTCTATTTCACGCTGCTGTGTGGTGACGATGTCTTGGGCCAGCGCCAGCACTTCCGGGTTTTCGCTGCGGCCCTCGGCCAGCCTCGCCATATCCAGCGCGGACTGATGGTGGGGGATCATTCCTTCCACAAAGGCGCGGTCTGGGTCCTCGGCGTGCTGCACATGGCCTGCCATTTCGCTCATCTCGTTCCGCATGGGCGCGGCCATCTCTTCATCCAGTCCGCCCAGCGATTCCAGCAGGGTGGTCATCTGCGCGATTTCCTGCTCCTGGGCAGCGGTGATGTTCTCGGCCCAGCCCCTGACATGCGGGTCTGCGCTTTGTAGGGCTGGGCGGCTCATCTCCAGTGCGCCCTGGTGGTGGGCGACCATCATGGACAGGAAGGCGCGGTCAAAGTCTTCGCCGCGCAAGCCCTCCAGGCCGGTGTTGGCCGCGCTGTGGTCATGGGCAGTCTGGTCGGCGGTGGCCGTGCTGGTCGTGGTCTGGTCAGGCTGAGTGGTCGTGTCTGTGGGACCGGCGCAGGCCATCAGGCTCAGGCTGGTCAGGAGAATCGACAGTGGGAGTTTCATGGCCCAATGATGCTCCGGCGCGGTTAAAGCTTTGGGCCAAAAAGACCTCAGTAGGTGACAACTTCAGTTTCACATTGTCCTAGACGGCAAAAACCAACAGTCGGCCCCATCAAGCTTGATGGGGCCGACTGTTCACGGTTTCCTGAGAGTGTGAAAACAACAGAATCCGCCGCCCAGCAGGCTACCGTACTGACCCGCCACTTCAAAGCACACGCGAGTCACCTCCGCATTGACACCCTTCAGCGGCTGATCGATGTGCTTCTGGCGATGATTGCCGCGAGGAGCATCAATCATCACGACCTGAGTCCTCACATGCCCGGTATCAGCACGCCGCAAGCCAAGAAAAGAAGGGCGGACCGAACCTTCCGGGATGAGCAGCTGGACATGGACTTTTTCATCGCTCTGCTCGTCGTCCATCTTCCACCGGGGAAGGTGTTGCTGAGTCTGGACCGCACCAACTGGGAGCATGGGGAAACGCCCATCAATTTTCTGGTGCTTGGAGCCGTGGTTCATGGCTTCACCCTGCCCCTGATTTGGGTTCCTCTTGATGAGTCTGGGAACAGCCATACCTATGCCCGTATGTGGCTGGTATTGAAGCTCCTCCGCGTCTTGCCAGCGAAACGCTGGCAAGGCCTGGTGGCTGACCGTGAGTTCATCGGTGCGGAGTGGTTCCGTTTTCTCCGTCGTCAAGGCATCAAGCGGGCGATCCGCATTCGGCACAGCGACATGCTGGACGACACGAATGGGAAGGAATGGTTTAAGCACGTCCAGCACGGTCATTTCCATGAAATCGACGAAAAGGTGTTCGTGTTTGGCGAACTCATGCGGGTGGTCGCGACGAGGTCATCCACAGGTGACCTCGTCATCATTGCCACAGATTTCAGCGCTCGGAAGACCTGGAAGCTGTACAAGCAGCGCTGGTCAATCGAGTGCACCTTCAGCAGCTTCAAGATGCGAGGCTTCGACCTGGAGCGGACTGGGATGACGGAAAGGAGCCGTCTACAGCGGCTCTTTGGCCTGGTGACACTGGCCTGGGTGTTCTGCTTGCGCCTGGGGGTCTGGCTGGGCCAGACCCAGCCCATCCCCGTTCTCAAGCATGGTCGTAGAGCGGTCAGTCTGGTGCGGCACGGTGCTCAGCATCTCGTGGATGCCTTACGGTGGAAACCCAAACAGTTCATGGCTGTCCTAGACCTGTTGACCCAGCCCTTTTGCCCACCAGGAGCGCCTTTAGACGAAGTTGTCACCTACTGAGCAAAAAGACAAAAGCCGAAATAACAAAAGCCGCCGCCCCCACACGGGGAGTAGCGGCTGTGGTTTTCGGCCCTCTTTGGGCAGACACTTCAGCTTTTGCTGTCTGCTCTCAGTTACGCGTCATCTCCAGCGGCACGACCCACTGCGCGAACTCCTCTTCGGTGACATGGCCCAGTTCCAGCGCCGACTCTTTCAGGGAGATGCCCTTCTTGTGGGCGTTCTTGGCGATGGCGGCGGCCTTGTCGTAGCCGATATGCCGGTTCAGGGCCGTGACCTGCATCAGGTTGGTGTCCAGATTGGCCTTGATTTTGGCTTCGTTGGCCTCGATGCCCACGGCGCAGTTGTCGTTGAAGGCCAAGCAGGCGTCGCTGAGCAGGCGGATGCTTTCCAGCACGGCGTGGACCATCACCGGCTTGAACACGTTGAGCTGGAAGTTGCCCTGGCTGCCTGCAAAAGCCACGGTGGCGTCGTTGCCGAACACGCGGGTGGCGACCATGGTCATGGCCTCGCTCTGGGTGGGATTCACCTTGCCGGGCATGATGGAGCTGCCGGGTTCGTTTTCGGGAATGTTGATCTCGCCGATGCCGTTGCGGGGGCCGGAGGCCAGCCAGCGCACGTCGTTGGCCATCTTCATCAGCGCGCCGCCCAGGGTCCGCAGGGCGGCGCTGACCTGCACCAGGGCGTCGTGGGCGCTCAGCGCTGCGAATTTGTTCTCGGCACTGCGGAAGGGGTAGCCGGTTTCAGCTTCGTATTTCTGCGCGGCCAGGTCGCCGAACTTAGGGTGAGCGTTCAGGCCGGTGCCCACCGCCGTGCCGCCGATGGCCAGCTCGTACAGGCCTTTTTCAGCGTGGCGCACCTCATTTAGTGCCCAGTCCAGTTGGGCCACCCAGGAGCCGATTTCCTGGCCCAGCGTGATGGGCGTGGCGTCTTGCAGGTGGGTGCGGCCCACTTTGACCAGGCTGTCATATTCCTTCGCTTTGGCGGCGAGGGTATCGCGCAATTTGCCGACGCTGCCATACAGCCGCTCGTTCAGCTCCAGCACCACGGCGATGTGCATGGCAGTGGGGAAAGTATCGTTGCTGCTCTGGCCCCGGTTGACGTGGTCGTTGGGGTGGACCGGGGCTTTGCTGCCCATCTCGCCGCCTGCGATTTCGATGGCGCGGTTGGAAATCACCTCGTTGGAGTTCATGTTGCTCTGGGTGCCTGATCCGGTCTGGAACACCACCAGCGGGAAGTGGTCATCCAGTTTCCCGGCAATCACTTCGTCAGCCGCCTGCACGATCAGCTCTGCGATGTCCTGGGGCAGCTCGCCCAGCTCGGCGTTGGCCTGCGCGGCGCCTTTTTTCAGGATGCCCAGCGCCCGGATGACGGGGCGGCCCCAGACGAAGGTGTCGCGGCCAATGGGGAAGTTGTGGATGCTGCGCTCGGTCTGGGCGCCCCAGTAACGGGTGGCGTCCACTTGCATCTGGCCCATGGTGTCGGTCTCGGTGCGGGTGTTGGTCATGATGACAGTCTAAGCGGTCTCCTTTTGCAGCGGCGTTACCTGCAGCGCAACACTGCACCTGTGGGGCGGGACGGCGCTGCCCGGCACGCGGGCCGTGTTCCTGCATCACCCAAGGCTGACACAGCGGTGTTAGTTTGACAGGGTCCAAATTGTTTGGGTTCACGCTGAAATTACTCCGAAGTTATTCGGACGAGTTCGTTACTAACGGTGTTCCGGCGGCCTGCGCTGGCCGGAGCAGTCATTTACCGGGCGGCCACGCCGCTCACCTGGGGGAAATCTCTGATGTTCAAACCGGCTTATGTCTTGTCCCTGACCCTGCTGCTGGCTTCCTGCGGCCAACCTGCCGCTCCTGTAACCACCACTGCGCCCACCCTCGGCACCCTGGGGGTGCAGCTGGACCGTCTGACCTTCACGGTGCCGGAAGGAGTCGGCCACGCCGAAATTGAGCTGAGCGGCGGAAAACTATCTGCCCCACTGAAGTTGCCAGCTGCTCTGACTGGCACTCAGATCAGTGCCGAGCTGGCCGGACTGCCGCGTGGCAACCCCAATTACGTTGTCAAGCTGCGGGTCTATAGCCAGGCCGGCGGGGTGCTGCTCTATACCGCGCAGGTAAACGTGAACCTTGCCAGTGGCAAATTCAGCGCACCCGTGAAATGGGAGCGAGTCAGTGCCCCCGTGACGGTCACGGCTGGTCCGGTGGCCGCTGGAACCACCCGGCTGACCGCCACCGTCGGTGAGCAGACCCTGACTCAGTCGGTGAGTGCTGGGCAAAGCGTGACCTTCGAGTTTGCGGGCGTGCCAACTGCCGCGCAGCAGACCGTCACCGTGATCGGGCAAAATGCGGCGGGCGAAACCGTGCAAGCGGGCGAGGCGACCTTTGTGCATGGTGGGCAGGGCAGCAAAGTAGAAGTGGCCCTCAGCGCCCTGGCCAGCTGCCCCGCACCCACCGGCGAGCTGACGACCATTCCGGCGGTGCAGGGCAGTGGCGCGGTCAGCCCGCTGGTGGGTCAGACGGTGACCGTGCGCGGCGTGGTCACGGCGGATTTCCAGGCCGGGCTGCGGGGCTTTTTCATTCAGGATGCCCCGGGCGACGGTAACGATGCCACCAGCGACGGGGTGTTCGTCTACACTGGAACTGCTCCGCAGCAGGTGAACGTGGGCGACCTGGTGCAGCTGAGCGGCACGGTGGCCGAGTTTTACGAGTCCACCCAGCTGACGACCATTTCGGCGTTTGCGACTTGCGGCAGCGGGCAGCCGATTCAGGCCGTTCCGGTGCAGGCTCCGTTTACCGACCTGGAGCGCTTTGAAGGCATGGCCGTGACCTTCCCAGAAACCCTCACCGTGACGGACAATTACGGCTATGGCCGCTACGGCGAATTGGGGCTGTCGGCAGGCGGACGCCTGTTCCAGCCCACGGGCGGCAACGAGCCGACCACCCCAGCGGAGAATGCCGCTCGCCGCATCGTGTTGGATGATGCCAACACGGCCCAGAATCCCGCCGAGTTGCCCTATCTGAGCGCCGAAGGAACCCGCCGCACCGGGGACACCGTGAGCGGCCTGACCGGCGTGCTGAGCTTCGCCAACGGTGCCTATAAGGTGCAGCCCACCCAGACCCCGCAGTTCGTGAATGCCAACCCCCGCCCCGCCGCGCCGGACGAAGTCGGCGGTACGCTGAAAGTGGCCGGGGCCAACGTGCTGAACTACTTCACGACCTTTGGGCCGAATGACCGGGGGGCGGACAGCGCTTACGAGTTCGGGCGCCAGCAGGCCAAGATCGTGGAGATGCTGCGCCGCCTGGACGCCGATGTGGTCACGCTGATGGAAGTCCAGAATGGCGGCGACGTGGCCCTGAACGATCTGGTGACGGCGCTGAACACAGCTTACGGGCGCGAAGTGTACCGCGCCGTGCAGACCGGAACCATCGGCACCGACGCGATCAAGGTCGCCATCATCTACAAGCCCGCAAGCGTGAGTCCAGTGGGTGGGTTCGTGCTGGATACCGATCCGGTGCATAGCCGTCCCCCGCTGGCGCAAACCTTCCAGAGCGCGGCGAACGGCGGCGTGTTTACCGTGGTTGCCAACCACTTCAAGAGCAAGGGCAGCTGCCCCAGCACGGGTGATATCGACGCGGGTCAGGGCTGCTGGAACGGGCTGCGTGTGGGGCAGGCTCAGGCGTTGCTGGCCTTTACGGACCGCCTAGAAGCAGCGACGGGTGACAGCGACGTGCTGCTGATGGGTGACTTCAACGCCTACAGCGAAGAAGACCCGATCCGCACTCTGGAGGCGGCAGGCTACGTGAACGGCAGTGACCGCTTGCCCGCAGAGGACCGCTACTCCTATCAGTTCGGTGGGCAGTTCGGGTCGCTGGATCATGCGCTGGCCAGCGGCAGCCTGAACGCCCAGCTGAGCGGCGTGACCGAGTGGCACATCAACAGCGACGAACCCACCCTGGCCGACTACAACGTGGAATACAAGGCCAACCCGGAGTGCCGCACGGGTGTCTGCACCAGCCCCGACCTGTACGGCCCAGGCCCCTTCCGCGCCAGCGACCATGACCCGGTGCTGGTGGGCCTGAACCTGACCCGTGACGAGGCCCGCCTGACCCTGAACGTGAGCGGCGAAGCGGCAGCCACTGTAGGCCAGCCCTACACCCTGAACCTCAGTGCCAGCCAGCCGCTGCAGAGCCTGAGCGTGGACTGGGGCGATACCACCGCTGTGCTGGACCCAGCAGCCACCCAGGCCACTCACACCTTCAGTGCGGCTGGCACCTACCCGGTGATCGTGACGGCGATCAGTGGCGGCCAGACCCAGACGGCCCGTCTGAGCGTGACCGTGACTGGTGACGTGCAGCCCGACCCCACCCCTATCCCTGGTGCTCAGGGTGTGGTGATCCGTCAGGTGTACGGCGGCGGCGGCAACAGTGGCGCCACCTACACCCACGACTTCATCGAACTGTTCAATGCCGGTTCAGCCAGTGTAGATCTGGCAGGCTACAGCGTGCAGTACGCGAGCAGCACTGGCACCAGCTGGACGGCGACCCCGCTGAACAGCTTCCTACTGGCCCCTGGTCAGTCGTATCTGGTGCAGCAGGCGAAGGGAACAGGTGGCACCCAGGCTCTTCCCACGCCGGATGCCAGCGGCAACACGGCCATGAGCGGCAGCGCTGGGCAAGTGGCCCTGGTGAGCAGCACCGCGCGTATCGCGGCCCCCACGGACGCGGCGGTGGTGGATTACGTCGCCTACAGCGGACTGAGCAGCACCAGCAGTGCCCAGCGTGTGAATGGTGGCTGCACCGATACGGACAGCAACGACGATCTGGTGCGCAGCAGCGTGGAACCACGCAATACGGCGTCGCCACTGAATGTCTGCCAGTAAAGCCTGCGCTTGATCCATGACCCTCTCCACTCGGAGGGGGGTTTTTTCTTTTGCAAATACTGCTCTCTTTCCGTGCTGTGGCCGCTACACTTCCAGCATGTCCGGTGAGGGAAACGAACGGCTCTGGACCGCTGGCCTGGGGGCCGGGTTGGTCTTGGTCGGTCTGCTGACGCTGTGGCCACTGCTGTTCGCTCAGCCGCGTGCCCCCCAGGTCATGCGCCAGGAGCTGCCGGCTGTGACGATGACCGACCCGGCGCCGGAGTATCCCAGCACGGCCAGCGTAGAACCACTGATCTCGGGACAATTGAATCTGAATTCGGCCACCCAGGAGCAGCTCGAAGCCCTGCCGCGCATCGGTCCGGCGCTGGCGGAAAGGATCATGGCAGCGCGCCCACTGGGTTCCCTGGCGGATCTGGACGCGGTAAGTGGCATCGGTCCGGCCACGCTGGAAGAACTGGCTCCATTGGTGACGTTCTGATGATGGAGCGGGCGTTGGGTCGCCACGCGGCTCCCTTCCAGTCAGCACAACCTGCGCCTCGCCTGCCCTGGCCCATCTACACCGCGCTG
Organism: Deinococcus radiophilus; assembly: GCF_020889625.1. Classification (GTDB taxonomy): domain Bacteria; phylum Deinococcota; class Deinococci; order Deinococcales; family Deinococcaceae; genus Deinococcus; species Deinococcus radiophilus. The sequence continues at coordinate 1,598,526 of NZ_CP086380.1, read as the reverse complement.
GGTGTCCTAGGCGCGCTGCTGCCCGCCTTGGGTTACTTCTGGGCACTGGCCCTGTGGCCTCTGGTCCTGGCGTTCGCCTGGTATGAGCGGCGTTCGTGGGGCGGGGTAGCCGCCCTGATTGCCGGAGCACTGGCCTTTGGTTCGCTGAGTGTGGTGCAGGCCCGACCTGATCCGCTCACCCCTTGGCACGGCGCGGTGGTCACGCTGAGAGGCGAGTGGGATGGCCAGTTTCTCACCCTGCACGATCCTCCCGCGCGGGTGGTTCTCTCGCCGCGTCCCGCCGAGCGCCGGGGAGAGGTGAGCGTGCGTGGACGGCTGCTGCCTCCGCGTGAGCGCACCGTGCCGGGCGGTTTTGACCAGGCGGCCTGGCTGCGCTCGCAAGGCGGGCTGGTTGCCCTGGCTCCCAGCGCCGTGCTGGTCGGCGCCGAGGTGCGCGGAGCCGGAGAGGCCAGCGGGGTCAAAAGCCGCACCCAGGGTTGGTTTGAGCGCGGCTGGGCGGGCCTGAGTCCTGAAGCGGAGGCGCTGCTGATTGGTCTGGAACTGGGCGACCGTTCTGGCCTGAACGAGCTGGAATCGCAGGACGGCGGGAGTGTGCGGGATGATTTTACCCGCGCCGGGCTGGCACACCTGCTGGCGCTGAGTGGTCAACACGTCACGCTGCTGGTCGGCGCGTTGTCGCTGCTCCTGCTCAGATTGCCGCTGCCCCCGGCCACCCGCTTTTTGCTGCCCGCGGCCTTTCTGGTGTTTTATCTGGCGGGGCTGGTGCAGGTATCACCGTCCGTCACCCGCGCCGTACTGATGGGGATGGTGGTCGCGGTGGCGCTGGCGTTTGGAAGGGGCCGACCGGAACCACTGGGCCTGCTGGCGCTGATCGCCACAGTCACGCTGCTGGCCTTTCCGCTCTGGGTGCTGACGCCTGGATTTCAGCTGTCGTTTCTGGCAGTGGCGGGGCTGGCACTGGTGCCTGGGGTCATGGCCCGGCTGCCGCAAGATTGGACCCGTCCCGGCTGGCGGCAATATCTGACGGGTGGCGTCGCTGTCACCTTGTTGGCGCAGGCGGCCACCCTCCCGCTTGTGGCGGGCAGTTTCGGGGTGATTCCCCTGGCCGGGCTGCCCGCCAACCTATTGGCCGCCCCGCTGATGACCCTGCTGGTTCCACTGGGCTTTCTGGCTGGGTTACTGGGGCCACTGGGTACCGTGTTGACCTGGCCGTTGGAAGCCCTGGCCCAAGTCTTGTTGAACCTGGCCCACTGGTTCGGGCGCTGGCCAGTGCTGCCCTGGGGCGCAGTGGGGCCAGGGGGCTACGCCGCTTTTGCCCTAAGTGCGCTGGCCGGGGTGGCCTGGCTGCGTGGGTGGATTCGTCCCCCAGTGGCGCTGGGAACCTGGCTGCTTTGTGCCCTCCTCACCGCTTTGCCGTCCAGATTGGACCCGCCGCGTCAACTGGTCTTTCTGGATGTGGGGCAGGGCGACAGCACGCTGATTCAGGCTCCGGGCCTGCGGGTGCTGGTAGACGGTGGCGGCACTCCGCACGGCGACTATGATCTCAGCCGTACGGTCATTCCGGCGCTGCGCTCGCTGGGTGTCTCGGCACTGGATGTGGTGGTGGCGACCCACTCCGACACCGACCATATCGAGGGGCTGGTGGGTGTACTGCGTGAGCTGCCGGTGGGGGAGCTGTGGATCGGACAGCGTGACCCGGACAACGAGCTGTTGGCCGAGCTGCTCGCAATGGCTGAAGAACGTGGTATTCCAGTCCGCGAGGTCCGGCGGGGTGATTATGTTCAGGCCGGCGGTGTGCGTCTGGATATCTTATGGCCTGAAGGCCACTTCTGGAGCACCGAACCGAATGAGAACAGCGTGGCTCTCGGCATTACAGCTGGCGAGTTCCGCGCTGCGCTGCTGGGCGACCTGCCCGCTCCGTTGGAACACAGCCTGGGTCTGGGCCGACTGGATCTTCTCAAGGCCGCGCATCATGGTAGTCGCCACAGCACCTCAGCAACCCTGCTGACCCAAACGGCTCCAGCCGACGCTGTCATCTCGGTGGGCTACAACACCTTCCGCCATCCAAGTGATGAGGTGCTGACCCGGTTAGATGCCGCCGGGGTACGCGTCTGGCGCACCGACCAGCAGGGCAGTGTGATCTGGCCGCTGCCCTGAGTTGCCTTGCTGGTACAGCAAAAAACAATGGCGGGCAAACAGTATGCCGCCATGTTCCGAAGTCGCTTCGTTTATTTCAAGCCTTCAGGCCGCAGAGGTGGGTCTTGTAGCAGGCCGATCAGAACGTCCGAGAAGACCCGTAGGTGCTCCTCGGCGCGCCCCGGAAATTCGCGCTGCAAGAAGCTGAGGGTGTCGTTCTCGGTGTGCCAGATGCTGCCGTGCTTCTCGGTCTGGGTGTAGCCATCTTTGTCGCCCAGCGCCCAGTTGGTCGCTTCGAGATACGCGTAGGGCAGGCCCAGCCGCTCGAACGGCGCATGGTCACTCCAGTCGCCGGTGGTGCCCGCCGGATAATCAGGGTTCAGGCCAGGGTTGGTTCCTAGCGTGTGACCCAGCTTCTTGGCGAGGGCCAGGGCAGCTTCGCGCACGTAGCCCGCTTCGCCGGCACTGCCATAGACGTTCATATCGTCCCCGGCCAGCAAGCTGTCCAGATTGATCACGAACTGCGTCTTGGCGATGTCCGCTTCCGACATTTGTGCAGCGTAATGCTGCGAGCCGTTCAGGCCACCGCTGCGAAAACCGCCTGCCTCGCCGTCACTCTAGCCTTCTTCGGCCCCTACGGCCAGAAAGCGCACCGTGTAGGGGACGTCTTGGCCGTGCAGGGCTGCCGCCGCTTCCAGCATGACGCCCACGCCCGGGGCGTTGTCGTCGGCACCCACGCCTACGCCGACACTATCAAGGTGCGCCACCACGGTAATTTCCTCTTCCGACCGGCCTTCCTTGACCGCCATGACATTGCCGGATAGGGCCTGCTGGGTGGCCCCGGCGCGGTTGGTGCGGGTGACCTCAAAGTAGTCCAGCTGCGGCTGATAGCCCGCTGCGCGCAGCTCGGCGGCGATGTAGTCGCGGGCCTGCGCCTCGGCGGGGGTGCCTTGCACGCGGGCGCCGATGTTCTGGGTGAGCTGCTGCACGTGTTTCAGGGCAACACTTCCACGCTCGGGTGTTTCAGAGACAGGAGCGCTGCCGCAGCCGCTGAGCAGTACTACAGACAGCAGGGTGACGGAAAGGGCAGGGGCCAGACGGGACAGGGAGGGCATGGGCACGGTTCTCCTTTGAGCGTGGGCGATAAAGGTGGGAGAACCGTACTGTAGAGCATGGGCCTGTCTAGGATGCCCGGTTTGTCTTTAACGCCGCCGCGCCGCTTCATAAATCAGGATGCCTGCCGCTACGCTGGCATTCAGACTGCTTACCTGGCCGCGCACCGGGATGCTGACCAGGCCGTCACAGCGGTCACGCACCAAGCGGCGCAGGCCGTCCCCTTCCGAGCCGATCACCAACGCCACCGGGCCGCTCAGGTCGGTGCGTTCCAGCGGCTGCGCTGCCTCGCCTGCGGCCCCGTAGACCCAGACGCCGCGCTCCTTGAGCTCATCCATAAAGCGCGGCAGGTTCTTGACCTGGACCAGCGGCAGATAAGCTGTCGCTCCAGCTGCCGTCTTGGCAACCACGGCGCTTAGTGGCGCACTGCGGCGTTCTTCGGCCACCACGCCGTGGGCACCCAGCACCTCCGCCGAGCGGATAATCGCTCCGAAGTTGCGTGGGTCGGTGATGCCGTCCAGCAGCACCAGCAGCGGTGCTTCGCCCCGGCGTTCGGCCAGGTCCCAGATCTCCTGCGGGTCCGCCCAGCTCAGCTCCTGGGCCTCGGCCAGCACGCCCTGGTGCGCGGTGGTGCCGGCCAGCCCGTCCAGCTCAATGCGGGGAGCCAGCCGCACACGCACTCCGGCTTCTTCGGCCAGGGCGCGCAGTTGCCGCTCGAACGCCTGATCTACGCCGCGTGCCAGCAGCACTTCGTCCACGCGTCCTTCACGTAGGGCCTCGGTCACGGGGTTGCGTCCGTAGATCAACATGGGGGCCAGTGTACTTCATGGCCCCTGGCCCCTCAGAGGGCTTTTCGCTCTGGCTGGCGCAACCAGGTACTCAACTCTGAGGCCGCCATGGGCGGAGCGATGGCATAGCCCTGTGCCTGCTGACAGCCCAACTGCCGCAGCCGCTCCAACTGTTCGTCCGTCTCTACCCCTACGGCAGTGACTTCCAGCCCCATTCGGCCGGCCAGATCCAGGGTGCCAGCCACCAGATCGGCGCGGCGTCCACCCTGAGTGAGGTGCGCGACCAATTTGGGGTGCAGTTTCAGGCCGTGGACGGGTACCTCGGTCAGGGCCATCAGGCTGAGTGGCCCGTCGCCGAAATGGTCCACCCACACCGCGGCCCCGCCCTTGTGGAGTTGCTCCAAGATACTGGCGTCCTCGGCGCTGAATTCACTCAAGCTTCCTGCACTGATCTCGATGTTGGGCAGTGGCACGCCGCGCTCCGTGAATTGTTCCAGCAGGGGCCAGAGTGCCCTCAGGGCGCCGGGCTGGCGCAACTCGTTCAGGCTGACATTGATGCCCAGCCGGAACTGCGGGCGCAACTCGTTCCAGGCCAGTTGCTGTTGCAAAGCCTCGCGCACGACCCAGTCGCTGAGTGGCCCCAACAGGCCCAGTTGCACAGCCATTTCCAGCAGTTCGTGGGGGGGCAATTGCTGATCGGGACGTTGCCAGCGCAGCAGGGCTTCAGCCCCGGTGATTTCTCGGCTGCTCAGATGGAGCGTAGGTTGATAGTGCAAGTTCAGCTGCCCAGTGGCCACCGAATCACGCAGCGACTGTTCCAGGCGGAAGGTTTCGGCCAGCTGTGAACGCAGCGCCTCGCTGTAGACCGTCACCTGACCGCGTCCCCGGCGCCGAGCGTACTGCGCAGCAATTTCAGCGTTGCCCAGGGCGGTGTCCAGCGGCTGACTGTGAATGGTATCCAGGCCCACTGCGAAGGTCAGGTCTGCCGTATCGCGGCCCAGGCGGAAAGGTCCACGTACGGCCTGGGCTGCGGCGGCCCGCGCTTCTTCCAGGGTCAGGCCCGGTAGCCAGGCGGCAAAAGTATTGTCGCTCAGCCGTGCCGCGTCGCCGCCATGGTTGGTGGCCAGCGTACGGAAGCTGGCCGCCAGTTGCATCAGTAGATGATGAATGGCAGTCATGTCGGTGGCGGTAGTCAGTGCAGCGTACTGGTCCAGTTCAGCCACCATCAGGGCACCACTTTGCGGGGCGGGCAGCTGGCTCAGGCGCTGACGCAGCCCGGCGCGGTTGGGCAGCCCAGTCAGCTGGTCGTGGTGTACTCCATAGGCAGCCTGAGCCTGCGCACGCTTGAGCTCGCTCAGGTCGCGCAGTGTGACCATCAGGAGTTGGCGTGTGCCACTGGCTGCGTGCTGGGGCACCACTGCACTGATTCGCAGTTCCATCGGACGGCGGCCCAGGGCCGGAGATTCCAATGAGATTTCGGCCTGATAGGGCAGAGGAACATTCAGCCATTCGGCCAGCGGCATGGCCTCTCCCTGAGGGGTCAGCAGATTGATGTCCAGCTGAACGATCTGCTGGGCCAGGTCTTTGCCCAGCAGCCGTGCTGCGTCCACCCCGGCAATACGGGCAGCCTGATCGTTGATCAGCTGAATGTTGCCCCAGTTGTCGACCAGAAGGGTCGCCGTGTTCTGTTGGTTCAGGACTTCTTGCAGCAGCGTCAGTTTCTCGTCCGCACCCGGTCCCTGGTTTCTGCGGGCAGGTTCGCTGACCTGCGCGACCAGTAGACCAGGGTGCTCAGGGGGTCGGCGCAGTTCGAGTTGCAGTGTGCCGCCGGTGTGCCGCTCTACTTTGGCCAGTGCGGCGCCACCGTCCGCTGCCAGTGGGAGCAGACCACTGACCGTCTGCTGCCCTTCACGGCTGAACAGCGCCAGTTGCTGCAAGCGTCGCCCGCCCAGTGATTCGGCATTCAGATCTTGGAGGGCCTGATTGGCCTGCTGAATTTCGCCTTCAAGATTCAGGATGGCGGCAGGTACGCCGAGGCCGCTGAGCAGGGCCTGGAGCCGCTCACGCTGCTGCTGCTCGGCGCTGATGTCCTGGACAGTCCACAGCAAACCTGACTGTTGCCCGGTGTAAAACGGCTTGACCGCCGTGCGGAGCCAGCGCAGTTGTCCAGGGTTCTGGGGATCAGGCAATGACCACTGCGGCCATTCGTCCGGCTGTCCGTGACCCTGTGCAGCGTCTTCTAGCATCTTCAGGGCCTGGCCCAGGGGGAGGTTCCGTACCGTATGGCCGACCACTTCGCTGTGCTGCATCCCGAACAGCTCCAAGAAACTGCGGCTGACTTCCAGCACCTTCAGATTCATGTCCAGCCAGGCGGTGGGCATCGGCAACTGCGTCAGCAACATCTGAAAGTCCGGGGCACTCATGTCACGCTGCAAGCTGCCCAGAAAGAGGTTGAGCAGCTCAATGACTTCAGTCGGTACGCCAGCGGGCGACCACAGCAGCCCCAACAGGTGGCCGTCCACACTGATCCAGTCCAGGACGCCGCTGTCCAGCCATTCTTCAGGGGGGTCCAGTGGGCCTGCTGGCAGCGGCTGAATGCCCCCGGTATCTATCCGGACACTGGAATGATCCAGTTGCCCAGCAAAACTGGCCGTAGGTGCATAGAGCCTCAGCAGGTCCTGAACGACCTGAGGCCACATGGGGGCTGCGGAGGGGGGGAAAGGAAAAGTCATGGCATCACCACATGGGGGGAATAATGAAGTGCACTGAAAAAGGTCTGGAAAGAGAGCAAAGTGGTCCGTGCCGACCACCTCACTTTCATATGCTCTTCATTATGAGGATGCTCTCTTACGCGCTTCGTACAGCGCGCGTAGGAAGTTTGCTCTGGAAGTCAGCTGCCGGACACGGCTCAGCCTCCAGTCGCCTGAGCGAGCATGTGCGCCTGACCGTAGCGACTGTGCATCACCGAAACCACCTAGAGTTCCTTGGTACAGGTCACACTTTCCAGCTGCACTTTATGTTGCCCTAGATCTGCTTGCAGCAGCGCTTTACCAGTCAGCCGAGATGGTCAGACTGCGCCGGGCCTCGCTCAGTAATTCCGAGAGGCGCGATAGGCAGCGACTGTATTTCTTCGCGAAGGCACCGTGTCGGTAGCTCTCGTCAAAGAGCGTCTCCAGGGGCGCGCCAGTCAGGGCGGCCTGCAGGCCCATGTCGTATACCTTGTCCACAAAGTGCACCAGCCGCAGCGCCTGATTCTGATCACCGATTGGCTGCAAGTCAGTGACTGCCAGGGCCTCCACACCGTCCAGCAGCGCGGCGAAACGGCTGGGGTGAATGCTCAGCAGGTGGTGGTCCAGGTCCGCTGCGCTGATCACCGTCCGCGTGTGGGGCGATTGCGCAGCCAGCCAGGCCCGGAATTCTGTCTCATTCAGCGGCTGCTCCGGCGCGGTGCCACGGTGGCGGTAGTCGGGGCCATCTATGCGCTGCGAGACGAAATGCCCCGCGATGCCCTGTATTTGGCGCTGAAAATCGCGGGCGCTGAACCGCCCCTCGCCCAGCGACCCAGGAGCGGTGTTGGATGTGGCAACCACACTGACCCCCGCGGGGATCAATGCTTCCAGCAGCGTGTTGGCCATGTGGGTGTTGCCTGGGTCGTCCAGCTCGAATTCGTCAATCAGGAGCAGGTCGTGGTCCCGGAAAGCCTGAATGGCCTGGGGCATCTTGAGCGCCCCGATCAGGTACATCAGGTCCTGAAAGCTCATCAGGGCCACGCGGCTGCCCGGGTTCTGCTCACGCGCTGCGTGGTAGGTGCTGGTCAGCAGGTGGGTCTTGCCGACCCCGAAACCGCCGTCCAGATATAGGCCGCGCCCAGCGGGCCGCACGACCTTCTGGAACGGCCAGAAGCCGGTCTTCTGAGGCGTCTGGGGATGTACGAAGGCTTGCAGGGCCTGCCTCGCCGCTTCCTGCGAAGGAAAGTCTGGATTCGGCTGGTAGGTGCTGAAGCGTGTGTCCTGAAAGCGGGCGCTGGGCACCAGGCTGTTCAGCAGCTGTGCGGGGTCCAGATCGGGATGCCGGGCCAATAGATCTATGCCGCCCGCCGCTGGCTGAGGGACGGTCATCAGCGGTGCACTTCCAGTTCCACTTTGTAGTTGCCGCGCCGGGTTTCGTTCAGCACCCGCCGGAAATCAATGCGGCCCAGCCCTTCAGCGCTGAGGCTGTCTCCCTCGCGCACCTCACTGCCCGCCCGCACCGGGGAGCCGTTCAGCCGCACTTTGCCGCCGTCAATCCCCTGTTGGAAATAGGCCCGACTGACCCCGAAGCCTTTGGCGCCGACCACATCAGCCCGCATGGAAGGCACCACCACTTCACGGATTTTGCTGCCCTTGCCAGCTGTTTCGCCCACCGCTTCAGCGGTGATTTGCTGGCCGCCCAGATCACTCAGCTCCAGCAGCCGGGCCGCAGCCTTATCGCTGGCGGCCACCTGAAAGCTGCCACGCACCTCACGGATATCGCCTAGCGCACCTTCACCCAGTTCCAGGCGGCCCAACTGTACGCGCAGGTCCTGCTCATCCCAGGGCACGTCGCCCAGGGTGCTTAGGCTGATAACTTGGACGCCCGCTTCCACTTCAGGAATATGGGCGGGATAGAGGGTCAGCATCACCAGTCCCGCATCCGGGAAACCGCCAGACAGCCGGTAGCCGATTTCCGGGTCATCCAGCAGTCGGCGGTCCAGGCTGCCGCTATCTACGAAGCCGGTCCGTACCACGCGCCCCCCCCGCGCACGGGCGACCAGCGTCTGCAAGTCCTTGTTCGTCATCGTCATGGCGGGCAGCATAGCGCCTGCTCTGCGCGCCCAATGCGGCTTAGACGTTATGGTGAGCTGAAACGGCAGGATGTTCTCTAAAGTTCGCCTGAAGGCTTACGGGGGACACCCTAAAGGACTTCATCAGGTTGGTGCGTTATGGTGGCAGACATGAAGAAGACCTTGATTACTGTCACTGTTCTGGGTGGCCTGCTGGCCTCCAACGCCTCGGCTGCCACTTATGGTGGTCTCTACAATGTGGGTGGCCAGTTCCAACAGGACCTGAACGCGGATGACGCCTACCGCCTGAGCATCGGCTTTGAGCAGGGCGGCATCGGTGCAGGCGTGGACTACCTTGACCGCGTGGACCGTAACCCCATCGGCAACGGCTTTGTGCCCTACTACGGCGCTGGTGTAGGCGTGGGCTTTGCCAACGGTGTATCGGTTGCGCCCCGCGCTTTTGTGGGCACTGACTTCGTCCTGAACCAGAACGCCCGCGTATTCGGCGAACTGGGCGGCAAAGTCGCCCTGGGTAGCGGCGATGTAGACGTGTCCCCTTATTACCGCGTTGGCGTCAACTTCCGTCTGAACTAAACAGTAGCTACTCTCTCACTGCAAAGGCCAGCCTCCGGGCTGGTTTTTTTTGGTGGACTGCCCCGATACTGCGGGGTATGACCCTCTCAATTCGCCGTGCCAAGGCCACCGATCTGCCCGTCATTCTGGCTCTGTTGGAGGGGTCGGGAATGTACACCACGTCAGTCACGCTGGCGGGCGATGTCACCTATCTGCTCGCCGAATCAGGTGGAGAGGTCATCGGTGTGCTGGGCCTGGAACATGGTCAGGGTGCCTCGCTTCTGCGGTCCTTTACCCTGCGGCCTGACGTGCGTGGGCGTGGCTGGTCATCCGCACTGCTGGATCATGCTTATGCGCTGCTGCGTGAACGTGGCGATCAGCTGGTCTATCTCTTCTCAGCAGATGGGGGCGAGTTCTGGCGGCACCAGGGCTACCGGCCTGTGCCACCGCATGAGCTGGCAGCCGCTCTGCCGGGAACCCCTCAGGTCCGCAGTGCAGTGGAGGTAGGCTGGCTCACCGATTCGCTGGCGTGGCGCTGGTCCTTGGCCTGAGCCATCCCCACCACTGGACACTGCAACCAGACACCGATTCGGCGCGGCAAGCCAGGTGCTAAGCTGGCGGGCGAGCTGTGGGCCGCCTTTGTGATATGGGCGCAGGCCTGCTCTGCCATGAAGTGCGTCCCGTGAGGCGCAAATGGAGGTTGTAATGAGCATGATCAAAAAAGAACGCGCCTTGCTGGCCTTGGCTGATGGCACTGTGTACCGGGGGTACGCTTTCGGCCACCGAGGTGAGACGGTCGGCGAAGTCGTTTTCAATACGTCCATGACCGGCTATCAGGAGATCCTGACCGATCCCAGCTACGCCGGGCAGATTGTCACCATGACCTATCCGCATGTGGGCAACTACGGCGTGGCGATCTACGACATGGAATCCAACCGCCCTTACGTGCGCGGTTTTATCGGGCGCGAGTTCTCACATGACTATTCCAGCCACCGCGCCGAGCAAGGCTTAGAAGAGTTCATGCAGCGCTACGGCGTGGTGAGCATCCAGGGCATTGACACCCGTGCATTGGTGCGCCGCCTGCGCTCTGGAGGTGTGATCAAAGGCGTGGTGGCCCACCGTAGCTTTACTCACCCGCCCGATCCTTACGGTGAGTTCTCGCGTGAAGAAGAAGCTGCGCTGGTGGCCCGCGCCCGTGATCACCGTGATCGTGACGGGCACGACATGGCCGCCGAAGTCACCACCGAACTGCCCTACGCTTATCCCACCCTGCGTGAAGGCAAACGCGTGGTGTTGGTCGATTTCGGAATCAAGCACACCATCATCAAACGCCTGGCCGAGGTGGGCATCGAACCGATCGTGGTTCCGGCCCGCACCACCGCTGCCGAGATCATGGAACTTGGCCCGCACGGTCTGTTTCTCAGCAACGGCCCTGGCGATCCTGCCGCGCTGACCTACGCTCACCGCACTGCCTGGGAACTGATGGGCCTGCTACCCACGTTCGGGATTTGCCTCGGCCACCAGATTCTGGCGCTGGGTGCAGGCGGTGAGACCTTCAAGATGAAGTTCGGCCACCGTGGCGGCAATCAGCCGGTCAAGAACCTCCTGACCGGTAGTGTGGAAATTACCTCCCAGAATCACGGCTACGCGGTGGACATTGATTCGATTCCGGGCGGGCAGTTCGTGCCCACGCATGTCAACCTGAACGACCAGACGCTGGAAGGCATGGCCCACACCCGCTACCCGGTCTTCAGCGTGCAGTACCACCCCGAATCGGCCCCTGGTCCACATGACAGCCGCTACCTGTTCGACCGCTTTATCGGTGAGATTGACGCCTTTGATGGTGCCAGTGGCCTACCAGTAGAGCGCAGTTTGACCGGGGACCTGGGATTGTAAGACAGACGGGTTGGCATCTGAAAATTTAATTCTGTTGGGGTTGGGTGTTGATGGAGGTAACTCGGTCAACACCCCGCTGCATTAATTGCGGCAGACATAGCGGCATCACTTTTCTAGCTGCTTGAAATGTGGAGGGAGAAACCAGAGTAATTTCTGTCCACTTCTTTAGCTCAAGATCGTGTTTGCCCCTGTGCTCGTAGAGTTCATCCGGAACATGGGTGTGAGGTCCAAACCAGTCTTTATCTACTCTCTCTCCTGCGGAGCTGTGCCAGCCAGTTCGCCTACAACCTGCGGGGGTACGCCCACCTGCGCGATTTCCCGAGGCAGCCCTCAGGTTTTTCCTTCATCCTGTGGAGGCATGTTTCCATGATAAATATTTAACATTTCCACGAGAAGGTCTGCACTTATGGTGAGATTGTATAGGGAGGTGTGGGCGCTCTGACCTGCCGAGATTGTGCCTGGGACAGTTTGCTGGTCGTTCCAGGAATTTGACATTCACATGTTTGGAATGGTGTTCCAAGACCTTTCCGTCATTGGGACGTAAGAGGCGGCCAATTAATCTTAAGGCGTCTTAGGTTGCGTGTTCCTGATGGCTGCGAACCGCTTGACTTTCAGCTGACCGATAGAAAGTTGCCTCAGACCTAAGAGCCGCTGGTAGGGGCCAGTGGCGTGAGTCCTGACCGACTCAAGGAGAAAACTAATGCAGAGCAAAACTTACCTGACACTCGCTGCCGCCTTGGCGCTGGGCGCCGCATCGGCCCAGACTGGAACTGCACCCGCGTCCCCCGTGGCCGGAACGACCATCACCAACACGGCCACCGCCAGCTACGTGGATCCGGCCAGTGGAACCACCCTGAGCTCCGATTCCAACACGGTTCAAACGGTGGTGCTGCCTCAGCCCAGCTTCGATATCGTCTTTACGGACACCACCCCGGATGGTGGTACCCAGAACGCCGTCGACACCACCACCAGGGTTTACACCAATGCGACTCCTGGTGCGGTCATTGAGACGCCTTATACCATCGTGAACTCCGGTAACGTGGCTCTGAATGTGGCTGTAACTCCGGCGACGGGCAGCCGCCTGGACAATGCGACCATCGCGTACTTCTATAACACCCCCGGCGGTACCCGCACCCCCGTGACTGGCCCGGTAGCCGTACCGGTCGATGATCCTGCTACCCCCGAGGACGAAGGACAAGTGAGGCTGATTCAGGTCATCACCGTCTCGGCCACGGCGCCTCAGGGCGTAAGTGTCGGTGCTTCGCCTGAAGGCAGTGTGCTGGGTACTGGCGTGCAGACGGATGCCAGTGGTGCTTACACCGGCGGTAACGGCGTGCCTACGGGGCAGACCCTCTATGAAGAGCAGACCGTAGCGGGCGGCGCTATCGTGGCTACCCCCGCGCGGGGCACTGATCTGCAATTCGTGCGAGTCGAGGTTTACACTCCTGTGCTGGTCAACTCTCCTGAAACGGGCAGTGAAACCAACCCGCCCAGCACCACCACTCCTCCCACGGTGCCTGGGACCACGGCGCCTGCCACCAACCCCAATACTGGTCAACCCCTCGTCGTCGAGCTGGAAGGCGATGAGCAGCGCGTGCGTGTGCCTTATAGCACCACTCCCGGCACGGCCGTCTTTGAGAACGTGGTGACCAACAACGGCGCTTTGGTTGACCCCGTCAATCTGTTCCCCGTCAACCCGGACGGTACGCCCTGGGCCTACGACCCGGCTACCGGACGGTTCACCTCGCCGGACGGAGATGTGACCGTGCGCCTGCTGGATCCTGTAACGGGTGCGCCACTGCCGACTGGTAGCTCCGGTTACCCGACCCTGACGGTTCCCGCCGACGGGGGGACTGCCACCTACATCACCGAGGTCACTTACCCACCCACCACCAGCTTCAGCACTCCGCTGCCGGTGGTGATCGGTGTCGACTCTGGCTTGGATGCTGGATTGATACCTGGGAACACCACCACCAACATCATCCTGCCGCCAGCCGCGCAGTTCGGTAACCCCGCTCCTGGCGTAGGTGCAGATGCTGATCCTACCGATCCTCAGCAGACGCTGCCTAGTGGCACCACGACCACCCCCAAGGAGCTGGCCAATGTCGGCACTTATCCCGAAGCCTATACGGTCAGTGGGTACGTGGTGATTCAAACGACCACTGGTCCCGTGACGGTGCCTGTGCAGTATCCGGGGCTGACCGCGACTGGCGAAGTGGTAACGGTGAACGGTGTCAATATTCCTGTCTACCGCACGCCTGCCGTAGCAGAAAAGACTGAACTTGCCTTTAATGCCGTGGTGAGTGTACCTGCCAACGCTACCGTAGGTGACTATCCGCTGCAACAAAGCGTAGAGGGCGAGTACTCCGGCATTAAGTTGCAGGACAACAATGACCTGATCAGTGTGCGCCCCACCGGGGATGTAGCGTTGGCCAAGTTCCAAGAGGGTGGCGCGGCGCCCCTGAGCGCGAACGGCATTTCTGCACCCGCTGGCTACGGCGCAGGTCCGGCCTATGCCCTGCCTGGTGCTCAGATCAACTACCGCATCATCGGTAAGAACAATTTCAATGCTCCAGTCCAGAACTTCTCTATCTGTGACTCCACTCCGACCAACACCACCTTTGTGAGTGTGTCGGGTGGCGGCATCTACAGCACCAACGGTGGCACGACCTGGTCTGCTACTGCCCCGACCAATCTGGCTGCTGGTCAGAAGGTGTGTGTGGCCCAGGATGCGGACCGTAACCTTCTGCCCGATGCGCTGGCCCCTGGCGCTCAGTTCACGGTGAACTTCAGCGTTCGTGTCAACTGATCCTCACTGTCCTTGCTGACAAGCCCTCTGGTTGATTTCTGACAAGCACGCGCCCACCCCACCGTGGGCTGGGCGCGTGTGTGCAGAAAAACCTCTCCCAGCGCTTCGTGACTTTGCAGTCGGCTATGGAGAAGGGCACGTAAGAGACACAACGTTTAATAAGAGATCTAAAATCTGCGCTGCACCATAAAAAAGATTCCATTTTTTGCTCCATCTGTCCAGATTTTCTCCGTAGGAGGATGTATGTACCGCAAAACCGCTCTTACTCTGATGCTTCTCTCCGTAGGTCTGGCTGCTGCGCAACCCACCCCTGCTGAGACCCAAATTGTGAACCAGGCCGTGGCGGAGTATCAGGTAGAAGGTCAAGCGGGGCCGCTGACGGCTGTTTCTAATCAGGTGGTCACGACCGTGCTTCCCGTCTGTGGTGTCAGTGTGTTGCCCAATGGCAGTGTCAGTGCCCCAGCCATGACACGCAGCGTCTGGCCTGGCGACGCGGTCACCTACGCCTATACCGTGACCAACACGGGTAATATTTCCAGTACTTTCCCGCTACAAACCCGATTGGAAAACCCCAGCAGTGTGACGCCTGGTCTAAGCATCTCCCTTGACAGCAATGGCAACGGTCAGCTGGATGCCGGTGAACCGGCCATCACTTCCGTGAGTCTGGCTCCCGGTCAGTCGGCCCAGGTGTTGGTCGTGGCCACCACTGCTGTGAGCGACAGTGCTGGTTCAGCGTACCTGAACCTGGTGGCGAGCTGCGAGGGCGGGGACAGCCAGGATACGGACAATGTTTCCGAGCTGGTGGTGGGCCAGCCCCCAGCACTGACGGTTGATAAGGCCTTTCAGCCCGCTGTGGTGAAGCCTGGTCAGCAGTCGGTAGTGACGGTCACGGTGACCAACACGGGAATGCAGCCTTCACGGGAAGTGGTTCTGACCGACATGCTGACTGAGCAGCAGGCCCGTGGACTGAGCTATGTCCGGAGCAGTGCCGTGAGCAGTGCGGGCCGCGTCGAATACTGGGATGGTGCCCGTTGGCAGCCTGCCGAACCTGCTCAGGTGGAAGGTGTGCGCGTCGTGGTCGGCAGCCTGCGCCCTGGTGAGGCTCTGACGCTACGCTTTGCCATGTTAGCTGGAGCCGCTGCTGACGGTCAGCAGGTTCAGAACGTAGCGACTTTGCTCAGCCGTGGTCAGCAAACGTCCGATACGGCTACGTTACGGGTCCAGTCCAATCCTGCCGTGGCCATTGGTCCAGTTGGCAATCCCACCGCCGAGGAAGGCAGTCCGGCAGACCAGCAGACCGCCGCTTTCCGGCAGAATGGCGAGGCCGTCTGTGTGGACCACAGCCTTCGGAACACTGGTGATATTGGAGACCGGTTCCGCATCCAGGTGACCTATCCGCAGGACCAGGCCGACCATGCCCTGTATGGCGCAGACGGCCAGCCGCTGGCCCAGCCGATCTGGCTGGACCCAGGGCAGGAAACGCTGGTCCGCGTGTGTTACACCGCCCCTGGTACCGAAGTGGTGGAGGCGCTGATCACCGTAACGGGTGAGCGCGGCACCACCAATGCCACCCGTGACGTGCTCCGTCCGCTGCCCATTCTGGAAAAAGTGGTGATCGAACCGCAGCCAGTCGCTGGAATGCAACTGGTAGGGCGGGGTGAACTGGTTACCTATCAGCTGAGCCTGACCAACACCTATGGTGCCCCGCTGACGGGCGTAGAGGTCGTGGACCCACTGCCAGAGGCCCTAGACTATGTCTCCTCGCTGCCCCAGGGGCAGGTGCAAGGCACGCCCGGTTCACAGCGAGTGGTCTGGGAAATCAGCAAGCTGGCTCCTGGTGAAACCCGCGTGTTCGAAGTCACTGCCCGTGTATCGGACCGCGCCGAGATGGGCGAGATCATCGCCAATACCTACCATGTCGTCAGCGAAGAGTTGCCACTGGAAAACGGTCAGCCCCCGGTGGTCAGTCCGCCTGCCGAAGTGCAAGTGCCGATCCGCATTGAGATCGTCAAGCGTGCTGGAGCCGAACAGGTCAACCTAGGCGATCAGATCACCTTTACCCTGACCATCACCAACCCGTCGCCAGTGGCGGCCCTGCGCCCGGTAAGAGTGACCGATGTTCTGGCCCATCCAAACACCCTGGACTATGTTCCGGGCACGACCACGCTGGCCTATGACAACGCTGCCGCGCAGCCCTTCGGTGATCCGGTGATCGCTACCCGCACCTTCGATCAGCCGTTCGGTCATCATCCTGCGGGCACACCGATTCCGGAAGTCATGACCTGGACACTCCCGGCGCTGGAGCCCAAACAGACCGCGACCCTCACCTATGCCATGCGTGTGGAGGCCGGAGCTGCTGAGCAGCCTGAGCTGCGTAACCATGTGCTGGCCGTAGGCCAGGGACCGGGCGGGGCCAGTGACATTGCCCAGGATGATTCGCAGGCGGCAGTGGTGGTGCGCCTGAATCTGCTGCGCCCAGTGGGAGACATCATCGGCATGGTGTATGTGGACCGCAACCGCAGCGGCATCTTCGACAAGGCTTTCGATACTCCGGTGCCGCGTGCCCGTGTGGTGCTGGCCGGTGGCCGCTTCGCACTGACAGACGAGCAGGGGCGCTATTCGTTCCTGAACGTGCCGCTGGGCACCCACGCTGTGCGCCTGGACCCCATGACCACGCCTTACCCACCGCTGGTCATGCCGCAGGAAGGCGGCCTGGTCGGAACACAGACCCTGCATGTGCGTGGGCTGCAGAGTGCCGACTTTCCGCTGGCTCCGCTGGGCGGCGACATTGACGTGATTCGCCGCACCACCGTGCAAGCTGGGCCGCTGACCCTCCGCAAGATCGTCTTTGCCACTCCTGAAGGCTACGTGGTGAACCTGTATCTGGACACCGCCCAGGCCATTCCCAATGTCCGAATCACTGACCCCCTCCCTGAAGGTGCCACCCTGAGCGCCGGGCAGGCCGAATACCACGGCGCTGTCAGGCCAGGGCAACAGCTGCTGAGCTACAGTTTCAGCTTCGGAGGCGAGCCGCGTGAAGCGGTGACCGATCCTCAGGTGGACTGGAGGTAAGCTATGAACCGCAAGAAATTCGCTGCGCTGGCCGTATTGAGTGTCCTGATGGCACTGCCGGCCCAGGCCCAGCAGATCAGTACCAGTCTGCCGCTGACCAGTGTGGGGTCCTACCTGATGTGGGAGGTGGGCGACCAGACCATGACGCTGGAGGTAGGTGCAGACGGACCAGTGGCGCTGGACCTGTTCAGCCCTCAGCTGGATCAGAGTGATTACCGCAGTGCCGGCTACTACGGCGATGAGCAGTACGACGGCAATGTCAGCGATGTGGCCACGACCTTCACCCTACGTGACGGGGCAGGCCAAGTGGTGGCCCAGCGGACCTATCAGCCGGGCGAGCATGGCTGGGATACTTTCTTCAATCAGGACTTACCTGCGGGGCAGTACCGCCTGAGTGCCGAAACGAGTGGCAACGGCAAAAACACGTTTGCCCTGCGCCTGACCGGACGCAGCGCGGCGATCCGCGCCGATCATCTGACCGTGACTGTGCGTTCCGGGGCATGGGTCCCCGCTGTGCAGGTCGCGGTGGACGGGCCCGGTTATGTCCTGCGGATGTATGACGGCGACGGCCCCCGTGAACTGGAAGCCCGTCTGCGCTACGCCGATGGCCGCACTGCGCCGCTGCCGATGGGTGCAGATACCCAGTGGGTGAATCTGCCCCTGCCAGATGAAGCCGGGGCCTACACCGTGGAACTGCGCCAGCCCGCTGGGGCGGAGCAGTTCTCCAACTCGGTGGGCTTTGCGCTGCAACGGGCCCAGCAGTCTGTGCCGCTGACCCTGACCCAGGTAGATGAAACGGGCCTGCTGGAAGTGACCGCCGAGCTGCTGCTGCCCACGGGGAACCTGCCGACCACCGTACAGGCCGAAGTCAACGGTCAACCTGTGACGGTAGATGCGGCTTGGAGCCAACGCGTCAGTGCCGGAGAGTATGCCGTCCAACCCCAACCCGTACCAGGGGCACGGATCAGTGCGGACACGACGCAGGTAACGGTGCCGCAGGGTGGCCGCGCCGCTGTACATCTGCAGGTGCAGCCCGAACTGTCGCTGGACCTGCAGGCCGATAAACCACAGGTCTGTGTTGGCGACGCCGTCACGCTGACGGGCCGCGCCCAGACTGAGTACCGTGGCAGCCTTCCGGTTGACTTGCAATTGTCAGCTGAAGGCCTGGAACTGCGGGGCAACCAAAACTTTGAGGGCCAGCTGAGTGCTGCACAACCTGCCGAGCTGCGTGCTGAAGCGGTGGCGACCCAGCCCGGCCGTTACCAGATCACGCTCCGCTCGGCCATGTGGTCGCAGGATGTGACCCGCACGGTGGAGGTCCTGCCGCAAAGCACGGCCATTCAGTTGCGCCGCGAGGCCCCGACCCAGCTGGAGCCTGGTCAGGAAGGGGCGGTGCACGTGCTGCTGACCAATCAGGGCACGCAGAGCGCCGACTATCGCCTGACCGAGCAGGGGGCAGGTGGCCTGGAAATGCTGGACGGCGGAACCTTTGAAGGGACGCTGGCCCCTGGCGAAACCAAAGAACTCAGTTACCGTGTGCGTGCGCCGCAGCAAGTAGGCGCGCAGCCTACTCAGATCAGCGGCGAGCTGAACAGCGGAGCATGTGCTGTGCTGCAGACCTCGGTGGCCCCAGTCCGCGTGGTGGCGACTCCGCCTCCGGCCATCAGCCGCAGCAGTGAAGTCTTCTTGCCGTTCACTGCGCCGGTGCAGGCCCAGACCCTGATCGTGTCGCACCGTGTGCCTGCTGGAGCCAGTTACCTGCCAGGCAGCGCCCGCCTGGGCACCGAAGTGCTGCCCGATCCGCTGGTCGGCCCCAGCGGTCTGCTGTACTGGGAGATTCCGGCCCAGGAACAGGGCCAGCTGTCGTACAGCCTGCAGCACACTGCCGCTCTCCCTGCGTTGGACCGCGCCTCTCTGGTCGCCCGCTATGGCGCAGACCGTCAGGAAATCCTGGAAGGTGACTTTGATGCCCGTGATCTGACCCAGGCCCGTCCCTTCCGGGGTGAGGAGACCTTGCAGGAGAATGACGGTGCGCTCAAGCTGCCGCTGGACGGCGCCGTGTTCCGTAACCGTGACAAGATCTCGGTGGTGGTTGAAGTGCCCCAGGGCAGTGCTCAGCCGCTGACCGTGAACGGTGAAGTGGTCAGTGCCCAGAGCATCGGCACCAATGTCCAAGACAGCGTGCGTGGTGTACAGCGCCTGACCTACGTGGGTGTGCCGCTGCGCCCCGGACCCAATGTCTTGCAGGTAGGAAGTGACCGCACTACCGTCACCCTGGCTGCTCCCACCCAGCGCATCGTGCTGGAGCCGCTGCAGCTGGTGGCCGATGGCAGCACCCCGGTGCGGGTCCGGGTCACGGCTCTGGACCAGTTCGGCACCCCTACCGCCCAGCCGAGCCTGACCCTGAATCCCAGCCTGGAGCCGTACGCCGCGGATGCCAGCCCCACCGCCGGCTATCAGGTACGCCTGACCGACGGCGTGGGTGTGCTGGAACTACGCCCCCAGACCGTTCCTGGCGAGCTGACTGTGGAGGCCGATGTGGCTGGGCGGACCGAAACTTTCCGCTTCCAGATTGTTCCTGACGGGCGCCGCTTCGGTGTCGGTGTCGCTACGGCCACGGTGGGTTTGGATGGCAACTTCGGGCCGCAGCAGGATCTGACCTGGACGGCGCGGGGCTACTATGAAGGCCCGTTGGCCGACGGCAAACTGTTTGTTGCTGGTGACAAGGACGGCCTGCCGCATGACCAAGATCCCTTCGAGCGTTTCGCGGTGTCGGGTGACGCCTCGGTTCACAGTGTTCCGCTGCAGGGCATTGACCCGGTGGCAGCGGTCTACGACCATCCAGGCTTCCGCGCCGCTTATCGCCGCGAAGCTCCGCCCCTGACGGTGCTGCCACTGAACGAAACCTTGACCGCCGCCACGGTGCAGACGCGCACCAACCCCAGTGTGTCGGGTTTTGCGGCCTATCTGCCTGCGGACCGGATTGAGCTGCGTGGTGACCAGGCGCTGGTTCCTGACGGCTTGCGGGTCGTGCATCTGCCGCACACGGGCATCAGCCGGGGCAGTGACAGCCTGGAACTGGTGGTGCGGGAGCGCGGCACTGGCAAGGAGCTTCGCCGGGAGCGCTTGATTCCCTTTGGTGACTACAGTATTGACTACAGCGCAGGCGTGGTGACCCTGAACCGCGAGTTGCAGGCGGTCGATACCGACTTCAACGATGTGCGAATTGAAGCGGTGTACCGACTGGATGACCCACTGCAAAACCGTGAGTGGGCTTATGGCGCTCAGGTTGTGGCGCAGGGCGAGCATTGGACCGCCGGCGTGGCCGCGGTGCAGATGCCTGAAGCTCAGGGGAACGGGCAGCAGGTCACCGTGGGCGCACGTGCCCAGTACGACAACCGTGAGGGACTTCAGGCCGATGCCCGCGTGGCTTACGCGGACGGGGTGCAGGCCAGCCTGGATGCCGGGGCGCGGCTGCGTGAGCGCGGCACACTGAACGATGAGGCCACCTTGCGGGTGCGCTACCAGGATCACAGCTACGACGGTCTGGGCCGCTTCAACCCTGGCTTTAGCGTGGCGGGCCGTTACCACAGTGACCTGAGCGCACAGATCAGCGCTCAAGCCGACGCCGAGTACCGCAACAATCTGGCCGGAAGGAGCCAGGGGGAGGTCCGTGGTCTGGTGAACTACCGCCTGGAACCCTGGACCGTGGGCGGCGGCCTGAAGTATTCCTTCGGAGAGGTCACTGGTCTGAATGCCGTTGGCCGCCTGGGTTACACGGCCAACCCTGTCCATCTGCTGGCCGAGCATGATCAGCGTCTGCTGGGAGGCAGTCCCACTGTGACCACCCTGACGGCGGGCTACCGTGTCTCGGAACATGTCACCCTCAAGGCGCAGGACCGCATCGTCTGGGGCGAGGGCCACCGCGCCCTGGTGGGCCTGGACTCTCATTTTGGCGGCACCAACTTCAGTGTGGGCTACGAGCTGCCCACAGCAAGTGGTGACGGCAACCGCGCCCGCTTTGGGGCCAGCACCAGCCTGCGCCTGGATGACCGGACCACCCTGGGCCTGCGGGGCACTTCGCTGTACTCGGTGGCCGGTGGCTTCTGGGACAGCACTGCCGGAGCCGACCTGAACTACAAGACCGAACGTTATATCGCCAATATCGGTGCAGACATCGGCTACAACAGCCAGCAGGAAGAGTGGCGCTCCGCCGTGCGCGGTGGAGTGACTGGCAGCCTGAGTGATGAATTGACCCTCAGCGCTGACGCCCTGGCCGAGTTCCGCGAGTCCGGCACCGGCCAGCGCCTGACCCTGGCCTACGGCTACCGCGCTGCCCGCCTGAGCAGCCTGGGCTACGCCCGTTACGTAGACGGCACCCTGGCAGGTGGTCAGCCCGCCCTGACGACAGGCGTGGCCGCCGAGTACCGTCAGCCGAATTGGTCTGTACGTGCCGGCAACAACACCCGCTGGTTGCTTGGCGACAGCCGGACGTTCAGTGGGCAGGCTTTCCTGGGAGGCAATTACTACTTCACTGGTTCGCTGGGCGTCGGGGCCTGGGGCCGGGCCTTCTATCAACCTGCTGACCTGAGCAGTGCCCTGTACGGCTACGGTCTGGAAGGCAATCTACGTGTGCTGCCCGGCACTTGGATCAGCGCGGGCTATAACTTCGCAGGCTTTGAGGGCCTGCCCAGCAGCTACACCTATACCAAGCCCGGTGCGTACCTACGCCTGGACCTGACCCTGGATGAGATGGCAGGAGGACAGCAATGAAAACGAGTAAGTCGCAGGTGCGCCCCTTAGCTGGGGGCCGACTTGGTGCCTCTCTGGCCTTGGCCAGCAGCCTGATGCTGGGCCAGGCCGCGGCGCAGACCAGCAATGATCCGGTGTCAACCACGCCCGACATCAGTGTGACGGGCCGGATTGATTACGTCACGCTGGGGGCCAGCTTCCGTACCAACAACGGGAACAGGGCGTCTGGGGAATCGGCGGCCAATTACTGCCGGATCAAAACCGCCACTGGAACTGTGACTGGATCGCCTAATTCGGCACAGGTTGAAGTGGTCGGTGCCAACGCTACCGTGCTGTCCTCCGACCGCACGGCGCAGCAACAGGTGCCGGCGGGCAGCCAGATTCGGGCCGCCTACCTTTACTGGGCGTCATCTCAATCAACCAACAACTCTTCAGATACTCAGGTTTCCTTGACTGTCGGGACAACGACCAGCACGGTTAATGCCTCACGTACTTGGTACGGTTTCAATCAGGGTGCGGCTAGCATGGGAGCCTTTGCCGACGTCACCTCGCTGTTTACGGCCAGCAACGCCAATTCTACCGTGCGGATGGACGGTCTGGACATTCAAATCAACGGTGAGCAGTGTTCAACCAATGTCGTACACGGCGGCTGGGCGCTGTATCTGGTCTACGAAAACCCGGGCCTGAGTACCAAGCGGCTGTCAGTGTACGACGGCATTGATTTTGTGGGCGGCGGCTCAGCCGTGACCCAAAAAAGCATTACCGCCACCGGCTATTATGTCCCTAATGCTAGTCCGCTCGACCGGGTATCCAAGGTCAGCTTGCACGCGATGGACGGCGACCCACCGACTCGGGGCAGCACAGCCGCGACCAACGATTCGTTTGAGTTGGACGCTGGAACCGTTGCCAATACACCTGTATTTACCACCTACCGCAATGAAAACGACTTTTTCCGTGGGGTCGTCAGCACCTTCGACGAGAACGACCGCACTGGTACCAAGCAGTTCAACAGCACCGACACCACCAGCACGGCCACCCTGCACGGTGCATCCGGCACGGGCGGCCTGGACATCTTTACCATGGAAGCCAGCGCAGCCCGCTTGCCCGCCGGTTCCCAGACCATCACTGCCGAAGTGAACTCCGAGGGCGGTGAGCTAGTGATCTTGCACACCCTGGCCCTGATGGCCAACACCTCAACCGCAGATACGCGGGTGCAAAAGCGGCTGGCCAACGCTTCCAAAACGACCTACCGTGCTGGCGAGGAAGTGCAGTTTCTGCTGACGGTGGACAACCGTCTGGGGTCTTACGAGGCACTGAACGTGGTCACCACCGACACCCTGCCAGCAGGCGTGACCTTCGCGCGGGCCGAAATCAGCTACGACGGCGGCGCGACTTGGCAGACGCCCAGCGGACAGAACACGGCGGGCCAGACGGTGACGACCACCACGGCGGCGGGAACTGGCGGCACGACGGTGGTGATTTTGCCTCCCGTACGCCGTATTGACCCGGACGGCAGTGTCTGGGGCGGCACGTCCGACATCGCCACCCGCCTGGGCACCCAGGACGTTTTGTACCGCGTGACAGCAACAGTTACTGAAGCTGCTGTCGGTTCCCGCACCAACCGCGCAGATGTCACAACTGGTAGTTCGGACACGAACACTGCCAACAACACGTCTTCAGTGCCGTTTACCGTCAGTTTGCCGCCTACGCAGCTCACCATTGGTAAGTCGGACGGAAACCAGGCCTTCGCGCCGGGCCAGGTTGGAACCTACACGGTGACGGTCACCAACCGAGCTGGCGCTTCGGCCACCACTGGGGCCATCAGGGTCAGTGACCTGCTTCCTGCCGGAATGAGCTATGCCGATGTGACGACGTCCACTGCGGGAACGTTCGGCAGCAAGCCGGCGGCTGGTGCGCAGGGGCGCGTCGACTGGACGTTTACACCGGCTGCGCCTCTGGCCGGTGGGCAGAGCATCAGCTTTGCGGTGAGGGTGAATGTCGCCGGCACACTGGCCACGGGAACCACCCTGACCAACTATGTGTCGGTAGGCGGCGGTGGTGATCCAGACGCTCAGCCTGCGCCGGGCGCTGCTTGCACGGCAGAGCAATGTGCGAGTGACGATACCTCGATCCAGCTGCTGGCCGATCTGGCGGTCACCAAGACCAACGGGGCGTCTTCTGTGAACTCTGCTGGCAACACGACCTATACTGTCCGGGTTACCAACAATGGACCAAGTACAGTGACTGGCGCAGTGCTGCGAGACCCGGCGGTTACCGGTCTGGTGGCTTTTGAGACGGTATGCAGCGCAGCTGCAGGCAATAGATGTACGGTGGCCCCAACAGTAGCGCAGCTACAGGGCGCTACAGGCGTGACGCTGCCAACCCTGGCGGCTGGCGAGTTCTACGAGTTCACGCTGACGGCCAACGTGACGGCCACGGGCGGCAGCGTCAGCAATACGGCCAGCGTGACCTTGCCCGCCACCGTCCAAGATCCCAATGCGGCCAATAATTCCGCTGCCGATACAGACACGGTAACCGTTCCCAGCGGTCCGGCTGTCCCGCCGGGCATCTGGAGCGGAGCTGCTTCGAGCTGCTTGGATTTCAGCGGTGTATCGCTGAGTGTCAATGGAGCGCCAATCACCAGAAGTCTCCTAACTGCTGAAGGTGTTACTGTCACCTATACGTTAGATGCGACCAGCAACGCGCAGTATGCCACCGGCGGGTCGTCCACCAACTACAACGTGGAGAATGTACTGAATGGTTACACTCCCGGCACATGGAACGGAGACCGTTGGGACGACTACTTCGGTGCGGGCAAGGTGAACGCCCTGTATAACAACCCAGTCGGACGTAGGGTTGGCTATACCCTCAGTGCCTACGCCACTTACAACGGCCAAGCGGTTCCGCTGACCATGCTGACGGGCAGCGCCGAGGATGACGGTGCGAACGAGTATGTCAGGGTCACCACCAACGGCTCTGCTTTTGCGGTAGCCGACCGGACCGTGGGAAGTTCCCGTTATGGTGATGTCACTGTTACGGACACGGGCAGGACTGTTCAGATGAGTGTGAACTCGGCCACTGGTAATTTCTTGCTGGTGGCGACCACCAAGGCCGATGCGTCTGCCAGTTCGCCGCTGATCCTGACCAATGAGCTGGCGGGTAACGGGGCTACGGCGCAGGGCTTTTGCGTGGCCTTTCCCTTTGACCGTGGTGACAATCCGGCCACCTACGGCCGAGCTTCCCATTTGCAGAATTTGACGTTCACATCACCGCTGTCCAGCAACGTGAGTGCAGGTCTGAATACCACCACTTTTGCGGTTTCGCCGGCGACCAGCCGCACCACCACTTATCTGGGTGGTCAGCCCAACAGCGAAGTGACCGAGCGAGGAACCGATGCCAGCTCCGACTCGGATGATGCCCTGAGCACCACCCTTAATCTGCCTGTTGGTGCGACGACCTATTCCGTCAATGTTCCTTACACGACCAATGTTCCAGCGACTGTTGCTGGCTGGATTGACTTCAGTGGAAATGGTCTTTTTGAGCCGGGGGAACGCACTTCGGTGAACGTCCCTGCGGGAACGGGAACGGCTACGCTGACTTGGAATGGGATCAACGTGTCTGCCACTGGCGCAGGGACTTACTCGCGCTTTCGCGTCAGCAGCAATACCAGCGAGGCAACCAGCCCTACGGGTGGCTCTGTGGCTGGTGAAGTCGAGGATCACCCAGTCAGCCTGATCCGGCAACCAGCCCTAAGCGTGGCCAAGAGTGTGAGCAGTGATTTTATCAGGGTAACGCCGGATACGGCTAATGCAGGAACTGCGGCGCTTCCTGCCACGCAGCTGTCGCCTTCGCAGTTGCAGTACACCATCACTGTGACCAATACTGGAACCTCGGCTGCTTCGGACGTTCGGGTGACCGATATCCTTCCCAGTGGGCTGACCTTCGTTTCCGCAACGCTGGCCCGTTCTACGGCGGCAGCAACCTACCCGGCGTCCGCTCCAATAGCGAACAGTGGAACTGCACAGGACCTCGCTTTTAACGTTGGCAGCCTGACGGCCACCGAACCGGGCAGGTCCGCCCAGATCGTGGTCACCGCCAATGTGAATCTGGCGGCCAACACTTACCAGACAGCGCTGAGAAATACGGCGGCGACCAGTGCAACGGGTGTGAGCAGCACGTCCTCCAATGAGGTCAAGACTGACATTGTCTACCCCAAGCTGACCAAGCGGGTGCGGAACATCACCCAAAACGTGCCGACTGGCCCGAGTGGCGAAGCGCGGTACGGAACCGCCGTCTCCGGCTACCCGAATGACATCTTGGAATACTGCTTGGACTATCGCAACTACAGCAGTGTGCCGATTGAGGGCTGGACATTGACCGATTCGGTTCCGGCCAACACCACCTTCGTGACAGGCTCGCAGACTCCGGCGGCGGCCCAGTTCGTTCCTGAACCCGCGGGCGACTTTCAGAGGGGAGAAGTGCAGTTTGGTCCGGTCAATCTGGCGGCGGGGGCTACGGGTTCTGGTAGCGTTTGCTTCCGGGTTGAGGTGGACTAACCGTCTGAGCCGCCCTGGCGGCGTGGCACATGCTGAAGACTGGCCTGCTGGTTCTGCCAGTGGGCCTTGCTGCCCTGCTACCCTGAACCTATGTCAGACGACGCCACCATTCGCCGCAAGCTCCGGGCTTTGGCTACCGCACTTCGGCATTTTCACTCCGCGCTGCTCGATAAGGCCAAGGAAGACTATGAATTCCTGAACGGCCCCGTGAACAGTCCCTACGAACTGTTCAACTTGGTTACGGGCCACCATGGCTTTCAGTGGCTTCGTCCACTGTCGGGGCTGATGGCTACACTGGACGAGGTGCTGGATACCAAGGACCTGAAGCTGTCAGAGCAGCAGGTGCGCGATGTGCAGCAGGCCCTGGAAGTGCTGTTCTCGCAGACCGAGCCGAGCTTTGCTGAGTTCCGCAAAGGGTACGACGCGGCCAAGGCCCGGCCCGACGTACAAAAAGCCGACGCCCGCTGGCGCGAGGTCCGCGATTCACTGGGCAGCCTGAGCGCCTAAGCCGGATGAAACTGATCGCGGCACTGGGGAATCCAGGCGAGAAATACGCGCAGACCCGGCACAACGTGGGCTGGCTGGTGGCCGATGAGCTGGTACGCCGTGCTGGGGCTGGCTGGCGCAAACAGCCGGAGGCTGAAACCTGTGAGCTGCGGTTGGGTCAAGCGGTAGGGCAACCGGGTGAAAAAGTGTTGCTGGTCAAACCGCTGACCTATATGAACGCATCGGGACGGGCCGTGGTCCCACTGCTGACCTATTACCGCCTGGACGCCACCGACCTGCTGGTGGTGCAAGATGACCTAGACAGTCCCTTCGGGCTGATGAAGCTGAAGCTGGGTGGGCGGCATGGTGGACAGAACGGTGTGCGCGACATTATTCGGTTGCTGGGCACGCAGGATTTTGCTCGCCTGAAACTGGGAATCTCGCGGCCGCCCGCTGGGCGCGATCCCGCTGACTGGGTGCTCAGCAAGTGGGCCGAAGAGGAGCGTACTCCCTTAGGACAGCTGGTGGGGCTGGGTGCGGACGCTGCGGGTGTCTGGGCCACCCAGGGGCTAGAAGCCGCCCAGGGCCGCTACAACAGCACCGATCTGCGGCCCCGCCCCCCTGCCCCGCCAGTGACAGGGCCAAATGAGGGTGTCACTGTCTCAATGGACAGCGACGTGGAAGAGCGGGGGAACGTCCAGATAAAGTGATGCTCAAGGCCAGAAGTGGGAACTGCCCTCAACCCTGCGGCGTAATGGGGGCGTGGAACTGTTTTCTGGCTTCCTATCGGCGCTGGGCCTCTCCGGTGCAGCGGGGCTGAATGCCTACATCCCGCTGTTTCTGGTCGGCGTGCTGGCCAATCTGGGGCTGGTTTCGCTGGATCAGCCGTTTGACCTGTTGGGTAGCACCTGGACGCTCCTGGTGATTTTCCTGGTGGGCCTGGCAGACTTTATCGGAGACAAGATTCCCGGTGTGGATCATGTGCTGCACCTGGTAACGGGTTGGATCGGGGCCGCTGCGGGTGCGGTGTTGTTCGCGTCACAAGCTGGCGTGGCGGATGTGTCCCCGGCGCTGGCTGGCGTATTGGGATTGATCGTGGCAGGCGGCGTGCAGGCGGGCCGTGCGGCCGTGCGCCCTGCCGCCACCACGTTGACCGCTGGGGTTGGCAATCCTGCCGTGAGCACCGCCGAGGACGCCCTGAGTCTGGGCCTAAGCGTATTGGCGTTGACCATCCCAGCGCTGGCTGCTCTGGGCCTGGTCGGGCTGCTGTGGTGGGGATGGCGGATGTTCACCCGCTGGCGGGCCTGGCGCCGCAGTGCTGCGCCGATGGTCTAAGAAACGCGTCTTAACTCACTGTTTCCCTCCGGGTGACAGGCAAAACGCTTGTTCCCGCACGGTGCCGGGACTGATGCCCCTGCGAGCGGGTCTGTGGGGGTATGTTAAGCTGTCCTCAGTCTGACGCAATCTGAATATCAGGGGTCGGGCAACCAATCGAAGGCTGTGCAGCCGACACCCCAAGACCCCACTTGATGGGGCCTTCAATCTGAATGGAGCCAAATTATGCAGTGCTGGGCGCCGGACGGGGGGTGCCTCGGCTGACAAGGAAAGGAGGAGGGATTTGGACGTCTCAAGTCGAATCTTGAGTGAACTGGCCGAGCGCGAAGCGGCGCTGGACGCGCAGATTGAAGCTGCTCGCAGTGATGCCCGCCGTGAAGTTGAAGCGGCGCAGGCTGAAGCCGACCGTATCCTCCGTGAAGCTCAGGAGCGCATGAAGGCCATGCAGGCCGAGCATGATCAGCGCCTGACCGCCGAAACGGTGCGTATCCGTGAGGAGGCCAGGGGCAAGGCAACTGAGGGCACGGAGCGTGCGCGTGGCCAGATGGCTGGCCGCATTTCGCAGGCCGCCGAGCATGTGCTCAAGGCGGTGTTGCCGTGATCAGCCCCATGCAGCAAGTGGTGATCGCCATGCGCCGTCGCGAAAGCGAGGCGGTGATCACGGCGCTGCAAGAAGCAGGCGTCGTTCACCTGCGGCCTATTGAGGGAGGGCCTCTGCGCTCCGACTCGGCGCAGGAACAGACCAGTGAGGAGCTGAAAGAAGCCGAGCGTTTGCTGGCCCGTGTGGAAAGCACCATTGCCGAGTTGGGCGCCCGCCGTCCTGCCGATCTGGCGCAGGCCAGCGTGCCTCCCCGGGCCGAGTGGGCTGAGCGGATTGAAGCAGTCGCCGTACCTGTGGCTGAACTGGCACGTGAGCGGACCGAGGTTCAGGCTGATGTTGACGCGGCTTCGGCTTATGCCGAGCCGGTGTCTGCCTTGGCTGGCCTGGTCGGTTCACTGGACCGCAGCCGCCGGGTAGCGGTGATTCCTTTTGTACTGCACGCCGAAACCGATCTGGCACAGGTGCAAGCAGCGCTGAAGGAAGCTCTGCAGGACCGCTACGAGCTGGCTGTTCAGAACACCAACACGGGCCGCGTCGGTGCGGTGGCCACCCTGGTGGCCGAGCGTGATCTGGCCCGCAGTGCTCTGGGCCGTCTGCGTCTGGGCGAGTTGCGTGTTCCAGGCCGTTTCGAGGGGATGCCCCTGGAACAAGCTGGAGCCGAACTGGGCCAGATTCGCGGCGCCGGGCGTGATTACCTCCAGAAGCTGAACGCCCGCCGTTCGGCCCTGGCCGAGCAGCATGGCCATGAACTGTTCGCCATGCGTGACGGCCTCAAGGATCTGGTGGCGGTGCATGATGTCCGCACGGCCTCGGCGCGTGGGCGTTACTCGCTGGTGATGCAGGGCTATGTCCCGACCGACCGCATCTCCGCGCTGGACGCGGCCCTGAAGCCTTATGGCGACGCGGCCATGTACGAAGTCCACGACGTTGACGCTCACCATGACGCAGCCATTCCGGTGGAACTGCGGAACAGTGGGTATGTGCGCCCTTACCAGATGGTGATGGGCCTGATGAGCCCGCCCAAGTACGGTACCTTCGATCCGACCTGGGTGATGGCTTATCTGATGCCGTTCCTGTTCGGTCTGATTATCGGTGACGTGGGCTACGGCATCCTGTTCTTCCTGGTGGGCCTGTGGCTCAAGGGCAAGGCCGACCGGGGCGAAAGCTGGACGGTTCCCCTGATGGGCACCAAGCTGATGCCAAATGTTCTCAAAGACATCTGGAGCATCATCGCTACAATGTCTTTCTGGACGGTGCTGTGGGGCTTTCTCACCGGTGAGTTCTTCGGTACCTGGGGCGAGCACCTGGGCCTCTTTTATTTCAACGAAGACCTGATCAACCGCATGTGGGGTTGGACCGGCCTGGAATTCCACGCCCACCACGCCCTAAGTGGCCTGATTCCGATTACGTTCCCCCGTCTGGAAACCGAGTACTTCAGCCCGATCATGCTGATGATCGCCCTGCTGTTCGGCATCATTCAGGTGCCCTGGGGCTGGTTTATCCGCATCCGCGAAGGCCTCAAGCATGGTGACCAAACCCACGTCTGGGAAGGCATCGCCCTCTTTGGCGGCGTGATCGCCCTGATCTTGATGGCCTTTATCACCCGCGCCGCCAGCAACTTCGGTCTGATGTTCGACTGGGCCAATCCCCTGGTGTGGCTGATGTGGCTGGGCTTTGCGGCCTTCGTGGTCGGCTACCTGCGCGTGATCCGCGCCTTCCCGATGCTGCCGGTCGAGTTGATCTCACAGGGCGGCGCGGTGCTGAGCTACGCCCGTATCTTCGCAGTGGGCCTGGTGTCCGCCATCATGGCCAAGCTGGTCGCTGACCTGGGCTGGAACCTGTACGAGAGTATGGGCATTATCGGCGCCATTATCGGTCTGGCTCTGGCTGTTCTGCTGACTGTCCTGATCCTGGCGCTGACCTTGATCGGTCACATCCTGCAACCTATCCGTCTTCAGATGGTCGAATTCCTCAATCCGACTGGTTACAACGCTGAAACCAGCCCGGCCTACAACCCCCTTCGTCGCCTCAGCCCTGAGCAGGGCCGGTGAAATTACTTCATCTCACAGGAGAAACAATCATGACCAACTACAACAAGATCGCTACCGTTGCCGTTATCCTCGCTCTGGCTGGTGTTGCTGGCGCACAGGAAGCCACCACCGCCGCGGCCAACAACGAAGGTCTGGCGGCCATCGGTAAGGGCTTGGCGCTGGGTCTGGGTGCTATCGGCACCGGTATCGCGCAGGCCCGCATCGGTTCCAGCCTGGTGGGCGCTGTGGCCGAAGATCCCAGCAAGTTCGGTCAGCTGCTGCTGGTCTTCTTGCTGCCTGAAACCCTGGTCATTCTGGGCTTCGTGGGACTGTTCCTGATCTGATATGGCCCTGGATAAACTGCTTGAAAATGAAGCTCAGGCCGAGATCGAGCGCATCCGCGCCGATGCCCGTGCCGAAGCGGAGCGGATTCTGGCCGCTGCCCGCACCGAAGCCGAGGAGCTGCTGGGCAGCCGCAGCCGGGTGCTGGACAAGCAGTACCAGGCCGGTCTGACCCGCGCCCGCTCTTCTGCGGACCTGGACCTGAACGCCGCGCGCCTGAGCGCCTCCGAGGAAGGCATCGCACAGGTATATGGCCTGGTCGAGCAGCAACTTCGCGACATCGGTCAGCTGCCGGCTTACCGTGAGATCCTGGGACGACTGCTGAATGAAGCCCGTCAGGCGGTGCCTCAGGCGGACGTGGCAGAAGTCAATCCCAGCGACGTGGAGATGCTGCGCAGCATGGTGAGTGACCTGGAGGTGCGGGGTAACCCCAGCATTGAAGGTGGCGTACGCCTGCTGGCCCAGGGTGGCAAAAGTGGCATCACCAACACCTTGATGGGCCGCCTGCAGACCCTGCGCGGCAGCCTGACGCCCCAGATTCGTTCGCTGTTGACCGGCGAATAAGGAGGGGTGAATGCCTGACGATTACGCCTATATCAATACCCGCGTCAGGATGATGCGCAACGCCCTGTTGGACGGGCGTTCGCTGGAATCCGCCCTGGCCGCCAGCAGCTACCCGGAATTTCTGCGGGTGCTGAGCGAAACGGGCTTTGCCGCCAACCTACGTGAAACCACTGCCGAGGGAGCGGGTCTGCCCGAGCTGGACCGGGCGCTGAGCCGCAGTCTCTTCGCGACCACCCAGAAAGTGCTGGGCTTCGCTGATGGCAACGCCAAGCGGGAAATCGAAACCCTGCTGATGCGCTGGGATCTCGTGAACCTCAAGACAGTGGCACGCGGTGTGGTGGCCGGGCGCGGCGTGGATGCTATTCGCAGCAGCCTGATTCCCGGTGGCACCATCAAGCCCAGCTTGCTGGAGAGCGCCGCGGGCAGCAGTGATCTGGCTGGGGTGGCTTCGGCCATCTCGGTGAGCGCTCATCCGTTGGCCGCCGCCTTCCGTAAAGGTGTGGGGGCTTACCAAGCCAGCGGGAACCTGCTGAACCTGGAGGTCGCGCTGGATCAGGGGTACTACAACCATGTTCGCAAGGTTGCCCAAGACACCTCTTTGCGTACCTACGTGGGCCGCGAGATCGACATCACCAACGCGCTGATGGCCCGTCAGGCCCAGGCTGCTGGTGTGCCACTGGAACAGGACTTCTTTGTTCCCGGTGGCCGTCTGGACGCGGCGGGATACGCCCGGCTGTCGTCAGGTGACACCAGCGCGTCCCCGGATATCGCGGCCATCATGGACGCTCCGAGCCCGCAAGCTGCCGAAGTGGCCGCCCGCGCCGCGCTGGACCGGGCGGCCCGCTCTATCGGTGTCTCTGACCCGATGGGTGTGGGCATCATCCTGGACTTCCTGCGCCGCAAGGAAATTGAGGCCGCCAAGCTGCGCCTGATTGGGCGCGGCAAGTACTACGGCCTGCCCGAAGAGCAGATTCGCCAGGAGGTGGGTGCATGACCGCACCGAAAACGGGTCGCTCGCACCGCGTAGCGATTCTGGCCGACAGCGAAACGGCGACCGGCTACCGTCTGGCCGGAGCCGAAGTGATCGAAGCGACCCCAGAGACGGCCCAGGCCGCTCTGGAGCGCCTGATCACCGACGGACGTCATGGTCTGGTGGCGGTGGACGGTGGATTGATCGCCGATCCCATCGGCTCCACGGCCCGCCTGATGCGTGGCCGTGATCTGCCGATTCTGTTGCCGCTGCCCAGCCTCAGTGACGCTTTTAGCGAAGACACCGTGGACGCCAAGGCGTACATGGGCCGTCTGGTCCGCGAAACTGTCGGATTCGACATCAAACTGTAATGCCGGTGGCTGAGAGCAGAGCGCAGAAAGCCAAGACTGGCCAGAAGCAATCCGCTCTCATTCATCTGTATCTCTCAAGGAGAATTCAATGACCGAACAGAAAACTGGTGTCATTCAGAACATCGCCGGACCCGCCGTGATTGCGGGCGGCATGTATGGCGCCAAGATGTATGACATCGTGCGCGTCGGTAAAGAGCGCCTGGTGGGTGAAATCATCCGCCTGGACGGCGATACCGCCTTCGTACAGGTGTACGAAGACACCTCCGGCCTGACCGTGGGTGAGCCGGTGCAGACCACTGGACTGCCCCTGAGTGTGGAGCTGGGCCCGGGCATGCTGAACGGCATCTACGACGGCATTCAGCGTCCCCTGGATAAAATCCGCGAGCAGAGCGGTGACTTCATTGCCCGTGGTATTGAGGTCTCCAGCCTCAACCGCGAGCAGAAGTGGGCCTTTACCCCCAGCGTGCAGGCCGGCGACGAAGTGAGCGGCAGCGCCGTTTTGGGTACGGTTCCTGAGTTCAGCTTCACCCACAAGATCCTGACTCCGCCCGACAAGAGCGGACGTCTGGCTTGGGTGGCCGACGCTGGCGAGTACACCATCGACGAGACCATCGCCCGCCTGGAAGACGGCACCGAGCTGCGTCTGGCCCACTACTGGCCCGTACGTGCCCCCCGTCCTGTCGCCAAGAAGCTGGACCCCAGCCTGCCCTTCCTGACCGGCATGCGGATTCTGGATGTGCTGTTCCCCCTGGTGATGGGCGGAGCCGCCGCCATTCCCGGCCCGTTCGGCTCGGGCAAGACCGTGACTCAGCAGTCGGTGGCCAAATACGGCAATGCCGACATCGTGGTGTACGTGGGCTGCGGCGAGCGCGGCAACGAGATGACCGACGTGCTGGTGGAATTCCCCGAACTGGAAGACCCCAAGACCGGCGGACCGCTGATGCACCGCACCATCCTGATCGCCAACACCTCCAACATGCCAGTGGCCGCCCGTGAAGCCTCGGTGTACACCGGGATTACCCTGGCAGAGTACTTCCGCGACCAGGGCTACTCGGTGTCCTTGATGGCCGACAGTACCTCCCGCTGGGCCGAGGCGCTGCGTGAAATCAGCTCCCGCCTGGAAGAAATGCCCGCCGAAGAAGGCTACCCGCCCTACCTGGGCGCCAAGCTGGCCGCGTTTTACGAGCGCGCCGGAGCGGTCAAGACCCTGGCCGGCGAAGACGGTGCCGTCTCGGTGATCGGCGCCGTGTCGCCCGCTGGCGGTGACATGTCCGAGCCCGTGACCCAGGCCACCTTGCGTATTACCGGCGCCTTCTGGCGTCTGGACGCAGGTTTGGCCCGCCGCCGTCACCTTCCCGCCATCAACTGGAACGGTTCTTACTCGCTGTTCACCCCGATCCTGGAAGACTGGTACCGCAAGAACGTAGGCGAGGACTTCCCCGAACTGCGTCAGCGGATCGGCAACATCCTGCAGGAAGAAGCGTCCTTGCAGGAAGTGGTGCAGTTGGTCGGCCCCGACGCCCTGCAGGACAACGAGCGTCTGGTGATCGAAGCCGGCAAGATGCTGCGTCAGGACTTCCTGCAGCAGAACGGCTTTGACCCGGTGGACGCCAGCGCCTCCATGCCCAAGAACTACGGCCTGATGCGCATGATGCTGAAGTTCTATGACCAGGCCGAGGCCGCGCTGCAAGGCGGAGCCACCATTGATGAAATCATCGCCAGCCCGGTCATCGAAAAACTGAGCCGCGCCCGCTACGTGCCCGAAGGCGAGTTCGCCGCCTACACCGATTCGGTGCTGGGTGAGCTGGACACCACCTTCAAGGGCGGCCAGCCTGCGGTGCAGATGGGCAAGACCGGTAGCCAGGAGGTCACCGCATGACCCTGCTGAAAAAAGAGTACAACGACGTTTCCTACATCTCCGGACCGCTGCTGTTCGTGAACGCAGCTTCGGATTTGGCCTACGGCGCCATCGTGGACATCAAGGACGCGGGCGGTAACATCCGCGGCGGCCAGGTGATTCAGGTGAGCGAGAAGAACGCCGTGATTCAGGTGTTCGAAGAAACCCGTGGCCTGGACCTGGCGACTGCCAGCGTCAGCCTGGTGGAAGACGTGGCCCGTCTGGGCGTGAGCAAGGAAATGATCGGCCGCCGCTTTGACGGACTGGGCCGCCCGATGGACGGTCTGCCCGAAGTGGTCGCCGAGCAGCGCCTGGACATCAACGGTCAGGCCATGAACCCGGCCAGCCGCGCCAAGCCTGAGGAATTCATTCAGACCGGTATCAGCACCATTGACGTGAACACCTCGCTTATCCGTGGTCAGAAGCTGCCGATCTTCTCCGGCTCGGGCCTGCCGCACAACGAACTGGCTGCTCAGATTGCCCGTCAGGCCAAAGTGCCGGGCCACGAAGGCGACTTCGCCGTGGTCTTTGCCGCGATGGGCCTGACCCAGCGCGAAGTGAGCTTCTTTACTCAGGAGTTCGAGCGGACCGGCGCCCTGGCCCGCAGCGTGCTGTTCCTCAACCGCGCCGACGACCCCGCCGTGGAGCGTCTGCTGACCCCCCGCATGGCCCTGACCACCGCCGAGTACCTGGCCTTCGAGCACGGTTATCACGTGCTGGTCATCCTGACTGACATCACCAACTACTGCGAAGCGCTGCGTGAAATCGGTGGGGCACGTGAAGAGATTCCTGGCCGCCGTGGGTTCCCCGGCTACATGTACACCGACCTGGCGAACCTCTACGAGCGCGCTGGTGTGGTGGAAGGCAAGCCCGGTTCCGTGACCCAGATTCCGATTCTCTCGATGCCCGACGACGACATCACCCACCCGATCCCCGACCTGACCGGCTACATCACCGAAGGCCAGATCGTAGTGGACCGTGGCCTGAACTCCAAGGGCGTCTACCCCCCGATCAACCCGCTGCCCTCGCTCAGCCGACTGATGGGCAACGGCATCGGTAAAGGCAAGACCCGCGCTGACCACAAGAACGTGTCGGACCAACTGTTCGCGGCTTACGCCAACGGGCTGGACCTGCGTAAACTGGTGGCCATCACCGGTGAAGACGCGCTGACCGAAAACGACAAGCTGTTCCTGAAGTTCGCGGATGATTTCGAGACTTACTTCATCG
This sequence comes from Deinococcus radiophilus, assembly GCF_020889625.1. Lineage (GTDB taxonomy): Bacteria > Deinococcota > Deinococci > Deinococcales > Deinococcaceae > Deinococcus > Deinococcus radiophilus. The sequence continues at coordinate 1,562,207 of NZ_CP086380.1, read as the reverse complement.
GTCAGGGCGACCAGGACCGCAGCATTGACGACAGCCTGACGGTGGCCTGGGGCATCATGTCCAAGCTGCCTCAGAACCAGCTGACCCGTATCGGCAAAGGTGACATTGAGCAGTACTACGGCACCAAGATCGACGAAAGCTGGAAAGGCAACTAAACGTTGATGGATGGTGGTTGATCGTTGATGGTTTTTCCATCTCCCATCAACCCTCATCCATCAGCGTCACCGACGAAGGAGGTGACCATACATGGCCGAACAAATCAGCCCCACCCGCTCGGCGCTGCTGGCCTCCAAAGCCAGCCTCAAGACCGCCAGTGGCGGCGCCGACCTGCTCAAGCGCAAGCGTGACGCCCTGATTGCCGAGTTTTTCGCGCTGGTCAAGGACGCGTTGGCCGCCCGCGAGCAACTCAGCGGTGTGAGCAAAGGTGCGTACACCAGCTTGCTGGGAGCCAAAGCCTGGGACAGTCCCGAAGCCGTCGAAAGCCTCAGCCTGGGGTCCGCCGACGACTACCAGATCGACATGGTGATCGAGAACCTGTACGGCGTGAAAGTGCCGAACATGACCGTGCCGGAGCGTGGCCGCGCCGCGACCTTCAGCCCGATCAACGTGGGTGGCCGGACCATTCAGGCCGCCACCGACTTTAACGACGTGCTGGAAGGCATCGTGCGCGTCGCGTCCACCGAGACCAAGCTGCGCCGCATCGGTGAGGAGATCAAAAAGACCTCCCGCCGCGTAAACGCACTGGAACAGGTCGTGATTCCCGGTATTCAGGCCGATATCCGCTTTATTCGTGGCGTGCTGGACCAGCGCGAGCGTGAAGAAAGCTTCCGTCTGAAGAAGATCAAGGCGAAGCTGGAAGCCGAGGCCGAAGCTGAAGCTGCCGAGCTGGCTGCCCAGGGTGGCCACCGAGGCTCTGCCGCCTGAGCTTGCCCCGACCTGCGCTTTTCCTCCCCTCTCCTCACGGAGGGGGTTTTTTGTTGGCCTGGACTCAGGCAGGCGGGGAGCAACTGCTCTAAACTGGGGCACGTGACCCTGGTGATTTGGCTGATTCCCATACTGCTGGCGGTGGCTGTATTCTGGACGCTGCGGGCTGACACGCGGATCTCGGCAGATCAAATCTGGGCGTTGGCTGCCGCTGCGCCGCTGGTGGTGGCGCTGTGCGCGGCGGGGTACAGCCATATGGAGTCCAGGGCCACCCTGACGCAGCTCCCATCGGCACAGCAAGGAGCGTTTATCACGGTGCAAAATGGCCTGCAGGTGGTGGGCCTGGACCTCAGCCCTGAGGAAGCGGCCTGCTTTGAGCGTACCCTGCGGACCGGCACCCGTGCCGAGTGGTTGACGGAGGGAGGCCCAGTGCCGCTGAACAGCCACACCGAACTGCGCGGACAATTGCCGCCCCCAGAGCTGGCGCGTCACTTGGCGATTCTGGGTCGCCTGAATTGTCAGCCTTATGTGCGGGCACTGGCGGATGACAGCGCAGCTGAGACGGCCACTGCGTCGCAAGCGTCCCCTTAGCGGTGGCTCTGGTGTCGGCCACGCACGTCCGTGCAGGCGATTGCGTCGGGCCGCCTCACCTCCATAAGCTACGGACATGAACGGGCAAGGTCAGTACGAGAGGACCGCTCTGTGGACGATCATCTTTACTGCCCTGTTCTTTTTGTTGGCGGACCAACCGCTTATCCTGCGGACCATGTTGGCTACCAGTGCAGCCAGCCTTCGTCTATGTGCTCCTCACCTGGCGGGCCTATGGGCAGCTGGGCGGCTTCCACTGGCAGCGCTGGGCCAACGCCCCCGTTCCTCCGCTCCTGCAGCGGTATCTCTGGCTGGACTTCTGGCTGCTGGGAGGGACACACGGGGCTTTCCTCCGTGCTGGTGGCCAGCTTGTTCGGCTTAATTATTTCGGGACTTTTTTTGCCGCTGGCCGGTGATCTGAACTTGACGTTCTGGCAGCAAAAACTGTTGGTCGCCCTGTGTGTCCTGACCGTGGTCTGTAGCTGGCTGATGGCCCATCTGGCTTATTGCTGTACTACCGTCAGGGCCCCGCTGGGTTGGACTTTCCAGGTCATGATGTTCTGGACCTGATGGGCTTCGCATATTTCGCGTTCACGGTAGGAACCACGGCGGCCAGTTCTGATGTAAATGTCACCAGTAAGGCGATGCGCCTCCTGAGGCTGGGCCATACGTTATTTTCGTTCGTCTTCACTACGGCGGTCCTGGCACTCACCCTGCAATTCGCCGTTGCCTGAGTATGGCGCAGCCTCAGGAGGCGTCGGCACACCGTGAGGAGGTCTGCTACTTATCCAGGTAACGCCGCAACTCGTCAATAGAATGGCCACTGCCGATCACGACCAGCTTGTCGTGGGATTCGATGGTGCTGTCGGCGCGGGGACTGACCTCCAGCTGCCCGCGCCGCCCGATGGCGATGACTTGCACGCCAAAGCGCCCGGTCATGTTCAGTTCCATTAGCGTGCCGCGCAGGCGCTCATTGGCTTCCAACTCCACGATGGCGTGGTCGCTGCCTAAATCCAGTGCGTCTACCACATTGGGGTTGGCGATCTGCCGGGCCAGCCGCACGCCCATGTCGTGTTCGGGGCGCACCACCAGATCAGCCCCGATGCGCTCTAGCACGCGCCGCGCCATCTCGTCTACCGCTTTGCTCACCACGTAGGGTGCGCCGAGGCTCTTGGCGTTCATGGTCGCCAGGATGTTGGCCTGTACGTCGGTTCCGATGGCAATGACCACCACGTCAAAGTCGCCCACGCCGATGGCACGCATGCCACGCTCGTCGGTGGCGTCCACGATGGCGGCGTGGGTCACGCGGTTCATGATCCGCTCCACGTTTTCCTCGACGTAATCCACCGCCACGACCTCGTGGCCCATCTCATACAGGGTGGTGGCGACGGCATTGCCGAAGCGGCCCAGACCGACCACCAGGCACTGTTTGGCTTTCATTTTTCAGCTCCGCAGGGCATCACGCCTGGCATGATACCGCTCGGCGCTCAGCCGACCAGGATGTCGCGTTCGGGTGGGTACTTGACGCCGCTGCGGGCCTGCGAGCGCAGCGTAAAGGCCACGGCGAAAGTCAGCGGCCCGATGCGGCCCAGATACATCAGGATGCTGAGGATCACCAGGCCAGCGTCGTTGATGTGCGCCGTGGTGTTCATGCTCAGGCCCACGGTGGCGGCGGCGCTGACCGTCTCGAACAGCAGATGTGTAAAGTCCATGTGTGGATTGGTCAGCAGCAGCAGGAAAAAGGCTCCCATGACCATCATGGTGTAGAGCATGGTGACGGCGGTGGCGCGGACCAGGTTGTCTTTTTCGACGCGGCGGCCAAAAGCGATCAGCTCGCCGCGCCCACGCACCATGTTCCAGGCCGACCCCACCAAGATGGCGAAGGTCGAGGTCTTGATGCCGCCGCCTGTGGACCCGCTGCCCCCACCGATGTACATCAGCGCGATGATGACCATCAGCGTGGCGGTCCGCATGGATTCGATATCTACCGTGTTAAAGCCTCCCGAGCGCGGCGTCATGCTCTGAAAAAAACTGGCCAGCAGTTTGCCGTGCCAGGGCAGCGGCTGCAAGGTGGCCTGGTTGTTGGATTCCAGCAGCAAGACCGTCAGAAAACCGACCACCAACAGCGCCGCCGTGGTGACCAGCGTGAGCAGCGAATAGACCGTCAAGCGGTGCTGGCGCGGCTGCTGAAGCCAGTTCACCACATTGAACTGCACGATGAAGCCCAGCGCACCGAGGATGACCAGCCCGGAGATGGTCAGGCTGACCAGCGGGTCCGTCACGTACTGTCCCATGCCACCGGGAACCACCACGAACCCGGCGTTATTAAAGGCACTGACCGCGTGAAACACGGCCTGAAACAACCCCTCGCCCAGCCCGAATTGCGGCACGAAGCGCAGGGCCAGCAGCAGCGCCCCAATCAGTTGCAGGCCGATGGCATAGGCGAAGATGGTCCGTAGCAACTGCACCACCGTGCCGGTGTCCAGCCCGCTGATCTGGGCCTGAAGGTGCTGGCGTTCGCTGAAGTTGACTCGGCGGCCCGTGACAAAGGCAAACAGTGTGCCGAACGACAGGATGCCCAGCCCGCCCAGCTCGAACAGCAGCATCAGGATGTACTGGCCGTAGCGGGTAAAAGTTTCGCCGGTATCCGCGACCACCAGTCCAGTGATGGTCAGGGCGCTGGTGGCCGTGAACAGCAAATCCACGCTGGTCATCTCCGCGCCGTCACGCAAGACCCCCGGCAGATGCAGCGCCGCTGTCGCGAGCAGGATGCCTACGAAGTACACCAGGGCGATCAGCTGTGGAGGCTCCAGCCGGGCATACCACGAGCGCTTGGGCACAGGCAGCTTGACCGGGGCCGGACGGGAAATCAGCGGCACGCCTTCCATTGTAGGTGCTGAGGCGCTCCGTCTCCGCCTTGCCTGACTGGGCCCACAATAGGGGAGATGAGCGACTTTCTCGCAGCCCTGGTGCTGGGCCTGGGCCTGATCATGGCGATTGGCCCGCAAAATGCCTTTGTGATCCGGCAGGGCCTGCGGCGTGAACATGGCTTGCTGGCCGCCGCCTCGTGTGCGCTAAGCGATACGGCGCTGATCAGTCTGGGGGTGCTGGGGGTGGGCCGCCTGCTGGCGGGATGGCCGCAGCTGGTGACGCTGGGCACGCTGGCGGGTATTGCGTTTTTGCTGTGGTACGGTGCCCAGGCGTTCCAATCGGCACGCCAGGCCCAGGTGCCACACTTGGCCGAAGGCGCTCAAGGGCAGAGCCAGCCGGGGACCATCGTCATACGGGCACTGGGATTCTCGTTTCTGAATCCGCACGCCCTGCTGGACACCTTTGTATTGATGGGTGGGGCCAGTGCCTCAGCAGCGCAGCCGCTCACCTTTCTGGCCGGGGCAGTCTCGGCCTCCTGGCTGTGGTTTCTGGGCCTGGCCGGGGCATCCCGTGTGCTAGCTGGGCAAATGCGCTCAGCGCGGACATGGCAAGTGGTGGACCTGCTGGTGGCCCTGATGATGTGGGGTATCGCCCTGCGGCTGGCGCTGGAATTGCTCCTGCGAGCGGAGTGAGTAACAACTGAGGGGACCGCCCCGAGGTTGCTGCCACCGCATGGCGCTGGATTAGCTCATGCGAACAGGGTGAGGATCAAATGCGGCGCCTACCCACCGCTTAGCAAGCAGGCGCAAGATTCAGCCGCGCAAATGCGTATAAGCTGCATAGGTGCAAGACGCAGTGGTCTTTGACTTGGAAACGACGGGCCTTTCGCCCGAAAAAGACGGCATTGTCGAAATAGGAGCGCTCAGGATTCGGGATGGACGCGTGGTGGCTGAAGACCCTTACCAGACGCTGGTACGTCCTGAAAACGTCTGGGGAGAGCCGCTGATCATTCCCTGGCGCACCGAGCGTATTCATGGGATCAGCAACGACATGGTGGCCGGAGCGCCCACCATCGCGCAGGTGCTGCCCGAATTTCTGGAGTGGGCCGGCGACGTGCCCCTGATCGCCCATAACATCGGGTTCGATTCAGGATTCATGCGGGCGTCGGCGCGCCGCTGCGGACTGCCCTGGTCGCCCCGCGCCGAAATCTGCACGGTGCAGCTGTCGCGCCAGGCCTTTCCGCAGGAGCGCAAGCACAACCTGGACTCACTGGCCGGACGGCTGGGGCTGACCTTCAGCGCCGGGGGCCGTCACCGCTCATTGGGTGACGTGGAAGTGACGGCAGCGGCTTACTTGCGCCTGCTGGAACTGCTGAAGAACTGAGCCGTAGGCGTCCCACCCAGGGTTGCGGCACCCAGGAGCGCTATGCTGAGCGGCAATGACCGACGCCGCGACATTCTGGCCGCTGGCCTGCGCCGCCCTGGCCGAGGGAGATTACGCCCAGGCCTTCGCCCTGCTGCAAGCAGGAGCCCTGATTTCAGCCCCAACAGAGCAGGCCCGCTACGCCCTGCTGGCCGCCTCGCTGCACGCGCTATACGGGGACCAGGCCCTAGCGGAACTGCGCCTCAGCTTGCAGCAGGCCCGTGAACTGGACCCGGCGATCGGCACGGAGCCGCTGTATCAGGCGCTAGACGCCGAGTTGCAGATCAAAGAAGGTCACCTGGACGTGGGCTTGAAGTTGCCTGCCGAACTGCTGGCTGCGCCGGACCCGCTGGCCCAGTTTCATGCGCTGACCAGTCTGGTGCTGGTGGGTGATGCGCCCCGTGCGTTGGAGGTTCAACTGGAGCCAGCCGAGTTGCCCGCTCACCTGGCCTGGCGGGCGGCAGCGCTGCAAGCCGAAGCCCATGAGGCGCTGGGCGACGCTGAACAGGCCTCGGCGCTGTATGCGCAGGCAGCCGCAGGCGCCCAGGGGCCAGACCGCGCAGTGATGCTTCAGGAAATGGCCGCAACCGATCTGGCCCGTGGGGAGTTGGACGCGGCGGGCGCTGCTCTGGCTGAGGCCCGTTCCCTGTACTCCGCCCAGCCTGAAGATGGTGGCGAGGGCCTTAGCCTCTCCACCTGGCACTACCTGCAGGCCCAGCTGGACCTGGCTCAGGGCCGCCCTGACCAGGCCCTCACCGAGATCAAAGCGGCTGCCGAACTGGAAGGGCGATTCGGGGACCCCAGCTACGGTGTGGCGCTGGTGCAAGGTCAGGTGCTGAGTGCCTTGGGCCGGAGCGAGGAAGCCCTGACCTTCTTCGGGCGCGCTGCTGAGCTGGCACAGCCGGGTGACCGCGCCTACGCCCAGCATGAATTGGCAGTCGCCCTGCTGGACCTGGACCGCCCGCTTGAAGCCCAGGAGATGCTGGAAACCGTGGCGCGCGAGGGCAGCTATCCTTTTCAGGCCGAAATCCTGGCTGATCTGGCCGAGTGTGATTACCGCCTGGGGCAACTCGCGCAGGCGCAGGCCGGAGCTGAGCAGGCGCTCTCGCAGGGTGCGGTCATTCCTGCCAGTCTGGTGCTGGGCAATGTGGCGCTGGAGTATTACCACCTGGACGACGCCCTGACGCATTTTGCGCGGGTGATTGGGACATCGCCTCCCGGCAGCCGCGAGTGGCTGGTCGGTCAGCAGATGACGGCGGACATCCTGGCGCAGCAGGGCTTCCGCAATCCGGCGCAGGTGTATGCCCATGCCCAGCAGGCCCTGGAGCATACCCCCGAAGGCGACGACTGGCATCCCACCTTGCAGGCCCACCTGGACCGCGCCGCCGAGCTGATGCAAGCAGGCGGAGGCCGGGTGCTGAACTGATGCAGCCAGAGTCAGCAGAAAGCCAGGCCTTGCTCGTACCAGGTCAGAGCCTGTTGCTGCGCGGTCTGGACGAGCAGCAACGCTTTGGGGCGTCATTGCTGGACACCTTGTCGCCGGGCACGGTGCTGTTTTTGGAAGGTGAGCTGGGGGCAGGCAAGACCAGTCTGACCCAGGGTGTAGCCCGGCGGCTGGGCTTCGCGGGAACCGTCAGTAGTCCCACCTATGCGCTGATGCAGCCGTACCCTACACCGGGCGGCCAACTGCTGCATGTAGATGCCTACCGCGTGTCTCACCCCGGCGAGCTCTACGACATGGGTCTGGAAGACCTGATTGCGGAAAGTCGCCTGAGTGTCATCGAATGGGGCCAGGCGCTCTACAACGACTATCCAGCGGCTGTACTGCTCCGGCTAGAGCATGTCCTGGAAGATGAAAATGTGCGCCGGGTGACGCGGGTAAGGTAGGAATGAATCCTAGCTCTGGCAGCCTCCGGGTTACGGTGCCACTGATGACCGATGCACTCGCCTGACCCGCAAGCACCCGTGTCCCTTTCCTTAATTCCCCATTTCCCGTACGGAATAGCGGATATGATGGAGGCATGTGGGTTTCTACCAAGGCTCAGTACGGTCTGCGCGCCCTGATCGAGATCGGGCGCGGGGGCGGAACTCCTGGCAGTGAAGGACGCGCCGTGCCGCTTAAGGACGTGGCCGAGCGCCAGGACCTCTCGCAGCACTATCTGGAGCAGATCGCCAGCAACCTGCGCCGCGCCGGATTCATCAAGAGCGTGCGCGGTGCTCACGGCGGGTACCGCCTGGCCCGCCCCGCTGACCAGATCAGCGCCTACGACGTGGTCACCGCTTTGGAAGGCAGTATCGCGCCCGTAGAGTGTGTGGAAGAAAACCATGTCTGCGACGGCAAGAATGTTTGCGGCACGCTGGACCTGTGGCAGCGGGTGGATCAGGCCCTACGTGATGTGCTGGGTGGCACGACCCTGGCTGACCTGATTGACGACAGCTACCGCCAGGAGCATTCGCGCTTGCTTCAGTTGGGCCCACTAGACCTGGCGCCAGGCAGCGAATCCGGCTCCTGGCGGTAGGGCTCAGCTCTCCTGTGGTGCGCCTGCCCAGCGAGCCACACGCTTTTCCATAAAGGCCTGTACTCCTTCACGGAAATCCTGGCTGCTGGCTGCCTGCTGCTGCAATTTGGCTTCCAGATCCAGCGCGTCCTCCAATCTGCTGGACATGGCCGCGTTCAGCGCCTGCTTGGTCAGGGCCAGGGCCTGCGCGGGCCGCGCCGCCAGTGCAGCGGCGTAGGCCTGGGTCTGCTCCGTGAACGTCTCGTCCGGGTACACCTGCTGACAGAGGCCCAGGGCATGTGCCTGCCCAGCGCTGACTTTCTCAGCCAGGGCCATCAACTCGAAGGCCCGCCCAAAGCCCACCAGGTGGGGCAGAAACCAGGTGCTGCCTGCATCCGGAATCAGGGCGATGTTGGAGAAAATCTGTACCCACTGCGCGGATTCGCTGCTGACCCGCAGGTCACAGGCCAGCGCCAAACTGGCTCCGGCCCCGGCCGCCACTCCGTTGACCGCAGCAATCACGGGTTTGTTCATCTCACGGATCGCCAGAATCACTGGGCGGTAGTGGTCATTCAGGTGCGCCTCCAGGTCAAGCGGCTGGCCGGACATCAGCGGTCCGGCGACTTCGCTCAGATCCTGTCCAGCGCAAAAACCTCGGCCCTCACCAGTCAGCACGACTACACGCACGCCAGGGTCCTGTGCCGCTGCTTGCAAGGCCGTCAGCAACTGGGTTGCCAGAGCGGCAGTCAGGGCATTCAGTCGGTCAGGACTATTCAGGCTGAGGGTCCGCACCCCCGCCTGGTCACGGGTCAGCACCAGAGCAGTCATGTTCAATACTCTAGGCGCTCAGGCACGGGTGATGTCTGAGTTGTCGGTCTGAGCGATCCGCTGGCTGGTTTTTGCGCTCCCGGTACAATCTTGTCTATGACCCCGGATTCCATTCCTACGGCCCTGGCGCTGGATGTCAGCAAACATCGCATCGGCTTTGCCGTGACCCAGGGACGGCTGGTGTTCGGGCGTGGCAGCGTGGACCGCAAGCGGCTGCCGCTGGACCTGAAATCCGTGCGCCTGCGGGCCGAGGAGAGCGGAGCGAAGGTGTTGGTGCTGGGGCTACCGCTCCGGACCGATGGGGCGCACAGCCCAGCCGCCGACCGCGTGCGCGCCTTCGGACGGATTCTGGAGGACAAGGGCTATCAGGTGGAATATCAGGACGAGCGCTACAGTACTGCCCGCGCCCGCGCCCTGGGGGCCGAGGATCTGGATGAGGCTGCCGCCGTGCAAATCTTGGAACTGTGGCTTGAAAGGGCGCTTCGGCAGGCCGCCGATGGACCTGCAGCAAGCTGAGACAGGGCAGTGATCTGCCATGTGACATACTCAGGGCCAATCTACACAGCCAAATGCTCATCAACGCTCGCTCAGCGTTTTGACAAGGAGAGCCTATGACCGCTAATCCATCCCACCGGACCCATCTTCCGGCCACCAGTATCCAGGGCACCATGATGGACGTCCAACTCACCATTCCGGCCATTTTGGAGCGGGTCAGCCGCTATTTTCCGGGGCAGGATGTGGTCAGCCTGCTCCCGGCTGGGCGTGACGAACAAGGTCAGCCCATCCCACACAAGCACCGCACCACCTACGGCGAGGTGGCAGACCGGGCGCGCCGGCTGGCCGGGGGACTGACGGCGCTGGGCCTCGGACGCGGGGACCGGGTGGCGACCCTGGCCCCCAACTCCTTCCGTCACCTGGAGGCGTATCTGGGGATTCCCAGCGGCGGATTCGTGTTGCACACGGTCAATATCCGGCTGCACCCTCAGCAGATTGCCTGGATTCTGAACGACGCGGGCAGCCGCGCAGTGATGATCGAGAATGTCTTTGCGGCGATGATTCCCGCGCTGCTGCAGCACTGCCCCGCTGTCGAGCTGGTGCTGGTGCTGGGGCCGACGCCCGAGCGGGTCCCACATCCCAAGGTCAAGGACTACGACACCTGGGTCATGGCGCAAGAACCCCTGGCCGCTTACCCCGACCTGGACGAACGTGAAGCTGCCGGGATGTGCTACACCTCCGGCACCACCGGGCAGCCCAAGGCGGTGGTGTATACCCACCGCTCTACGGTGCTGCATTCCTTCGCCATTGCAGCCAAGGACGGGTTGAACATGTCCGAGCGCGACCGCATCCTGCCCGTCGTGCCCATGTTTCATGTCAATGCCTGGGGCATTCCCTACGCGGCGGCCCTATTCGGCTCGGCGCAGGTGTATGCCGGCATCTTCAATGACGGGCGAAGCCTGGCCGGGCTGATGGAATCTGAAAAGGTGACAGCGACTGCGGGCGTGCCGACCATCTGGATGGGTCTGCTGGCCGAGCTGGACCGTGCCAAGGCAGCGGGGCAGCCCTACGACCTGAGCGCCAAGGAGCGCGTGATCGTGGGGGGCAGCGCTGCGCCCGAAAGCATGATCCGTGCCTATCAGGAGCGCCACGGTCTGAACGTGGTCCATGCCTGGGGCATGACCGAAACTCACCCGCTGGGCACGTCCAGCAACATGCCGCCGGGTCTGGATCCCCAGAGCGAGGAGGGCTACGCGCTGCGGGCCAAGCAGGGCCGCCCAGTCGCATTCGTGGAACTGAAGCTGATTTCCGAAAACGGCGAGCCGGTTCCGCACGACGGCCAGAGCATGGGCCGACTGCTGGTTCAGGGGCCCTGGGTGGCCTGCGGCTACTACGGCGGGGCCGGGCAGGGAGCCTTCCTAGAGATTGACGGCCAGGAGTGGTTCGATACCGGCGACATTTCCACCATTGACGAAAAAGGCTACATGCAGATTCAGGACCGCGCCAGGGACCTCGTCAAGTCGGGCGGCGAATGGATCTCGTCGGTAGAGCTGGAAAATGCGCTGATGGGCCACCCGGCAGTGGCTATGGCGGCCATCATTGCCCGCCACGACGACAAGTGGGACGAGCGCCCACTGGCCCTGGTGCAGTTGCGGCCCGATCAGCAGGTGAGTCACGACGATCTGATTGCCCACATCAGCGGCAGTTTCCCGAAATGGTGGCTGCCTGACGAAACGGTCTTTGTGGATGAACTGCCGCTGGGCGCGACTGGCAAAGTGCTCAAGCGTGAGCTGCGCGGCCAGTATGGTGGCTTTGGCGATACGGCCTGAGGCCGGTCGTCGGCAGGCGTGGGGCCAGGTGGTTCCGCGCCCTTTTGGTGGACCTTGACTTCTGCTCTACACTGAGTCATGACCCCCCATATCAAGGCGCTGCTGTTCGACTTTGACGGAACCATACTGGATACCGAGACCACCGAATTTCGGCACTGGCAAAACTATTACGGTGGGCACGGGTTGGAGTTGTCCTTGCCTGACTGGCAGCAGGGCATCGGGACAGCTGGGGGATTCGACCCCTGGGCTGCGCTCCCGGAAGGTGTCCAGGCCGAGCGTGAACGCATCGGAGCCGAGCTGCACAGCCGCATGATGGATGAACTGCGCCGTCAGGACTTGCGGCCTGGTGTCCTGGACGTGCTGGATCAGGCGCAGACTGCGGGGCTACGGCTGGCGCTGGTGACCAGTTCGCGCCTCAGCTGGGTCGAGGACTGGTTGGCACACCATGCCCTGTTAGGCCGCTTCGAGACGCTGTGTACGGGCGACGACGTGCGCCGGGTCAAGCCTGACCCGGAATTGTATGCGCTGGCCGTGCGCCGCTTGGGTCTGGCCCCGCAGGAATGCCTGGCCATTGAAGACAGCCTGAATGGAGCTACGGCCGCTGTCGCTGCCGGAGTGCGGGCCGTAGTGGTGCCCAACGAGGTGACGGCTTCGCAGCCCTTCCCACCGGTATGGCCCAGGCTGGAAGGTTTTGATGGGGGCTTGGTGGGCTTGCTGGCGGCAGCTGAAGGACATCGGGACTGAGCAGCGAGTAACGAGGAATACGCCGCGCTCAATACGGCGTTTCGGGGGAAGTCAGAACGGCGGCGGATTCCTCGCCAGTTTTACCGCCCAGCGGCGCACTCTGCCTTCGCTGGTCTGTTGCAGCAGAGTGCTACCTTTGAGCCATGACCGATGTTCCCAAAAAGCTGAGCCTGCCGCAGCTGATGCACCCGGAGCGCCCGCTGGTGATGGTGACGGCCTACGACCATGCTCAGGCGCGCCACGCCCAGGGTGCGGGCGTGGACCTGATTCTGGTGGGCGACAGCCTGGGCAACGTGGTGCTGGGCTACGAATCCACCGCGCAGGTCACGCTGGGCGACATGCTGCACCATGCCCGCGCTGTGCGCCGGGGTGCGCCGCAAACCTTCATGGTGGTGGATTTGCCGTTCGGGACCTATCAGCTGGGGGCTGAAGAGGCGCTGCGGGCCGCCGTGGGGCTGGTGCAGGAAGCCGGGGCTGATGCGGTCAAACTGGAAGGCGCCTCAGCCAACGAACTGGACGTGGTGCGCCGCTTGGTCGCCGCCGGAATTCCGGTGATGGGGCATGTGGGCCTACTGCCCCAGACGGCTACGGCGCAGGGGGGGCTGCGGGTCCAGGGCAAGGACGAAGGCTCGGCGCGGCTGGCGCTGGACGGCGCATTGGCGCTGGAACAGGCCGGAGCCTTCAGTGTGGTCCTAGAAGCCATTCCCGCTGCCCTGGCTGCCCTGATCACTGGGCGGATTCAGATTCCTACCATCGGCATTGGGGCGGGGCCGGAGTGTGACGGCCAGGTGCTGGTCTACCACGACGTGCTGGGCGTGAATGAGGGGCCAGTGATGAAGATGGTGCGCCGCTACGCTGAGGTAGGGCGGCAGTCGCGTGAGGGGCTGAGTGCTTTCGCCGCTGAGGTCCGCGCCCGCGAGTTCCCTGGCCCAGCCAATAGCTTTTCAGTGGACGATGAGGTGCTCCAAAAGCTCTACTAGAGGCTGCGCCTCGGAAAATCGCGGAGGTGGGCGTACCTCCGCAGGTTGTAGGTGAGCAGACGGGCACAGCTCGGCAGAAGAGCGAGGCGGCACCAACTGGCTTGGACCTCACCCCTGTTCCGGATGACTAGGTTGATAGGCTGAGGCCCAGCAGGGAGCTTGGCCTGGTTGGCGGAGACTGTGAAAAACAGGTATCCGGCTTTAGGTTTATCAGGCCAAGTCCCGCATCCGAATAGCGTAGCCTAGCGATTATGTCTGCGAAGTTCCCCCGGACAGACGGAGCCGTTCCCGGTCAGTCCGCACAACTGGCTGATGGGGTGTCAGGCCTCTTTTTCCGGGTGGGTGCCCCGCTTTTTCTGGGGGTATTGCTCGCGTCACTGGGAAGCTTGCTGGGCCTGCGTGTTGCGGATATCACGCTGCTGCTGGCGGTTCTGGCGGTTGGTGTGCTGGATTGGCAACTGCGAGGTGCGGCGCGCTTCCGCCTGCGCCTGGTGCTGGCCCTGCTCACGGTACTGGGACTCTTCGGCCTGTCCATGTCAGGGCCGCCGCCCGATACCGGGGTCATACTCCTGAGCATTATCTTGATGACGCCGCTTAGCGCCTTGTTGTGGACCACCTACTTTTCACGTTATCCGGCCTACCGGGCACTCCTGGTCGGTGGCCTGATCTCAGGCGCAGGGATGGTGCTGTTCCATTTTATGCGGGCCTCATTCCTTCAGGCAGATCCGGAACTCACCTCGGTGCATCCGTTGGTGCTGGCCGCTGCGTTGGTGTTCTTCAGCTTGCTGGCGACCGTGTTCGGCCTGGGGGTAGCTCAGGGGGAGCGCGCCGCCCGGCAGGATGCCCTGACAGGACTCCTGAACCGCCGTGCTTTCAACGAAGAGCAGCGCCACTGGGAGGGCGGCGGCTGGCTGGCCGTGCTGGACATTGACTACTTCAAGCGCATTAATGACCGCTATGGCCACGAGGCTGGTGACCGGGTGCTGCGCTCCGTGGCGGATGTCTTGATGGACACGGTGCCGCTGGGCAGCGCTGTATATCGCTGGGGCGGTGAAGAATTCGTGGTGCGGTTGCCGCCGATGCCGCTGGCCGAGGCCCAGATCATTCTGCAAGAGGCGCGGGGCGAGGTGGCCCAGCGGACCTTTGCCGCAGGCGAGCACATTACTCTCTCGGCGGGGCTGAGCCCACTTGGGGGTGAACCAGCCCGCGCTTTTGCTGACGCGGACAGCGCTCTTCTCATCGCCAAGAGTATTGGCCGTGACCGTGTGATGGTGGCGGACTAGAGAGAGATAGGTGCTGCGCTGACACGCTGGTTGGTAGAAAGTGGCAATCAAGCGATGTAGACGTTGCCCGCCACAGTCTGTACCTGCAGATGCATTACACTGACAGGTTGAATGTGCGGTCTGCGCCGCCCTGTCTGCCGCCCATTGCCTGTCTACAAGGAGTTCCCACACCATGACCCAGACCCCCTCCATCACGCCGACTGCTGCGCCGCCCCGTGTGGGCTTTATCAGCCTGGGCTGTCCCAAAGCCCTGGTGGACAGCGAACGCATCCTGACCCAGCTCCGTGCCGAAGGCTACGAGGTGGCCGCCAGTTACGAGGATGCCCAGGCCGTGATCGTGAACACCTGCGGTTTCATCACGCCGGCCATTGAGGAGTCGCTGAGTGCCATTGGGGAGGCGCTGGACGCCACCGGCAAGGTGATCGTGACCGGCTGCCTGGGCGAGCGCCCGGAGAAGATCATGGAGCGTCACCCCAAGGTGTCGGCCATTACCGGCAGTGAGGCGGTGGATGATGTGATGGGCCATGTGCGCCAATTGCTGCCGGTGGATCAGGATGCCTTTACCGGCCTGCTGCCCGTGGCGGCGCCGGGGATGCGACCTGAGCTGCCCGCGCGTGAGCAGACCCGCCATGGCGATGTCTTCGCGCCCAGCGTGCGCCTGACCCCACGGCACTACGCCTACGTGAAGGTGGCCGAGGGCTGCAACCATACCTGTGCCTTTTGCATTATTCCCAAACTGCGTGGCCTGCAAGTCTCGCGCGACGCCGGCCCTGTGCTGTACGAGGCCTTCCGGCTGGTGGCGGGCGGCACCAAGGAGCTGGTGGTCATCGCGCAGGACACCAGCGCCTACGGGGTAGACATCCGCTACCGCGAGTCCGAGTTCCAGGGAGGGCAGGTGCGCGCTCACCTGACCGACCTGGCCGAGAAACTGGGTGAGCTGGGCGCCTGGGTGCGGATGCACTACGTCTACCCCTACCCACATGTAGACCGTATCGTAGAGCTGATGGCGCAGGGCAAGATCCTGCCGTATCTGGACGTGCCCTTGCAGCACGCCAGTCCCAAAATCCTGAAAGCCATGCGCCGTCCTGGTGCCGGTAGGCAGCTGGACACCATTCGCCGCTGGCGCGACATCTGCCCCGAGCTGACCATCCGTTCCACCTTTATCGTCGGATTTCCCGGCGAAACCGAAGAGGATTTCGAGGAGCTGCTGGACTTCCTCGAAGCGGCGCAACTGGACCGGGTAGGGGCCTTTACCTATTCCGAGGTGCCCGAAGCCGATGCCAACGCCCTGGCTGACCCTGTACCCGAAGCGGTCAAGGAAGAACGCCTGGCCCGCTTTATGGAAGTCGCGCAGCGCATCAGCGCGGGGCGGCTGGCGCAGAAGGTAGGCCGCGTGATGGACGTGATCGTGGATGAGTTCAACGACGACGAGGGCGACCAGCCCGGCACCCGTCTGATTGGGCGGACGAAGGGTGACGCCCCCGGTATTGACGGCCAGGTCTACCTCTATGCCGCCGCCTTTGCTGGTCAGATCAAGATCGGGGACATCGTACAGGCCCGCATTGAGGACAGCGACGAATACGATCTGTTCGGCGAGGTGGTGGCCCGGCCTGAGTGGCGGCCCAACGTGCCGATGCTGGGGCACTTCAAGCACTGACGTGCTGGCGGAGAGCCGAGACAAAGGCTTTTGAGCGCTCGGCTGAGTTCATGGTGTGGACGCGACCACAGCGGCGGGGCTGTGGTTGATTCTTACTCTGTTCGCCGGGAGCAAGCCTACTTCTGCGGATACACCTTCAGTTCGGTGATGTGGGCGCGGGCGGGGCGGGTGAGCGCGTGGGCCACCGTCTTGGCCAGACCGCGTGGGTCAATCAGTTCTTCCCACTCATAGCCAGCTTCGCGCAGTTCCAGCGTGTCGATGGGTCCCATCGGATGGATGACACAGCCCAAAATACCCCGGCTCCTCAGTTCGCTGTGCAGGCTGTGAACATAGCTGGTCATGGCGGCGCGGCTGGCCTGATACAGCGCTGCGCCCTCGCCGCGTGACTCGCGGGGGGCGCTCAGGGCCACGATCACGCCGTCTTCTTGCTCCAGCATGTGCGGCAAAGCCCCCTGAATCGCGTGAAACAGGCTCTGCATATTGGAGGCGAACAGACGGTCATAGTCGGCGCTGGTGGCGTCCAAGGCCGACTGGGGACTAAATACGCCCTCGGTGTGGACCAGCGCGTCTACATCTACCGTGCGTAACTGCTCTACGCTGGCCGGGTCACTCAGGTCCAGATCGAAGATCTCAGTGGCCGGAAAGCGGTCGGCAGCTTTGGCCAGGGCCTCGCCGCGTCCGACCAAGACCAGCTGGGCGCCGGCATCTTCCAGTTCCTGAGCGACAGCGGTCGCAAGCGCACTGCCCGCCCCGGTGAGCATGATGGTTGAAGAACTCAGATTGGCCATGCCATCAGGGTAGCGTCTGCGCCCCGTAGGCATGGGCCGGGGGCAAGGTTTGCTGAAGTGCCTGTCTCTCTGAGCGGGTGGCCCAGTGGTCTAGACTGTCCCACATGCAAGACCCCAAGAACCTCGGCGACTATCTGGCGGGGTTGGGTATCAGTGACGCTGACGACGACACCTCCGCTCCCAACCCCCTGAGTCCTGCCTCCCGCCCCTCTACGTCTGTTCTGCTGCCGGGTGCTGCACCCACCACAGCTGCGGCCCCTTTCGTGGGGGAGCAACTGGAATCCTACGGTGACCAGCCTGATCCCAAAACTGCCCTAGAGCAGTTCCTGTGGGGCGTGGCCCGGCGCTTTGACCCTGGTCTGTCGGTGCGGGTCACGCAAGACGGCGACTACCTGGAGGGCGAGATCACCGGTGAGAATGTGGGCCGCCTGATCGGGCGCGAGGGTCATGTGATCGAGGCGCTGGATACCCTGGCCTACGCTGCTGTGGCCAAGTACATGCCTGAAGGCCAACATCTGCGCGTGCGGGTGGATGTTGGCGGTTACCGGGGGCGGCACTTTCAGATGCTGCGCCAGCTGGCCGACCGTGTGGCCGAGTCGGTGGCCAGCAGCGGCGAGCCGCATAATTTTCAGCCGATGAACCCGGCCGACCGCCGGATCATCCACATGGCCCTCAAGGACAACCCGCATGTGGTCACGCAGTCGGTAGGCGAGGGCCACTCACGGCGCCTGGTGGTCAAGCCTGCGCCCGCCCGCTGAGCCTGGTGACGACCCTGCGTGAGTGGCGTCAGCAGGCCGCTGGTCGGCTCATCAGCGCTGGGGTGGCCTCGCCGGAAAGCGACGCCCGCACCCTGCTGGAAGAGGTCACAGGATTCAGCGGAGCGAGCTTGCTGCTGCGGCAGGACCAGCCGTTGTCGTCAGATGACCTGGCCCGATTGGACGAAGTGCTGGCCCGCCGCGTGGCCCGCGAACCACTGCAATATCTGGTGGGCCATGTGGAATGGGGTGGGGTGCGGCTGCGCTGTGACCGCCGCGCCCTGATTCCGCGCCCCGAAACCGAGTGGTTGCTGCACTTGGCGCTGGGTGACCCGGCGCTGACCCACCCTGCCGTGCGTGTGGCGGATGTGGGGACCGGCACGGGCGCGCTGGCCTTGGGTTATCTCCGTGCTTGCCCGGCGGCGCAGGTAACAGCTTTGGACCTCAGCGCCGAGGCATTGGCACTGGCTGCCGAGAACGCTGCGCTGAACGGTCTGTCTGTAGAGTTCCAGCAGGGGGATCTGCTGGCCCCGGTGTCAGGTCGTACCTTTGACCTGATCCTGAGCAATCCGCCCTACCTGCCAGACGCGGACGCTGGATACCTGGACCCTGAGGTGGACCATGACCCGGCACTGGCGCTGTATGGCGGCCCTGACGGTCTGGGTCTGGCCCGGCGGTTGGCCAAGCAGGCGGCCACCCAGCTCAGCCCTGGCGGAGTGCTGTGGCTGGAACTGGACCCACGCAACGCTGCGCCGCTGGCGGCCGAGCTGGCTACACGGGGCTGGCAGGCCGAAGTGCATGTGGATCTGACTGGGCGCGAACGGTTTGTGCGGGCGGTTCAGGCCAACTGACCGGACTGTTCCTGACCTGGGTTTACTCCTTGAGCTGACGCAGCAAGTTGACAGTCTCCACCATCGCCAGTACCGCTTCGGCGCCCTTGTTGCCGGCCTTGATCCCGGCGCGGTTCATGGCCTGCTCTACCGTTTCGGTGGTCAGGACGCCAAAGGCCACCGGGACCCCAGTTTGCAGCGAGACATTCTGAATGCCGCTGTTGGCGCTGCCTGCCACGAAGTCGTAATGGTCGGTGTCGCCCTTGATGACCGTGCCCAGGCATACCACGGCGTCATAGCGGCCCGTTTCAGCCAGCCGCTTGGCGATCAGCGGAATCTCGTATGCGCCGGGGGCGACATAGTGATCCAGGTCCTCACTGCGGCCTCCATGTTGCACAAAGGCCAGCTCGGCCCCTTCGACCAGCCGGTCCACGATGAAATGGTTCCAGCGGGTGCTGACAATGGCAAATTTCAGCCCTTCGGCGATCAGGTTGGCTTCGGTGCGGTTCATGGGGTGCATTGTAATGGGGCGAATTGCTCCTGCGGGCGAATGCAGCTATCAATTGCAGGGCACCCTGGGCCGGGAAGAACGCCGTGAGGGCCTCGGCCTTGTGCTTTGCTTAGATTTCCTGCAACGGAATTGCTGCCAGCCAGTCTGGGAGGTCGTCTGGGGCATAGGTATCAAAGTGGATGCGGCTGAGTGATACCAGCGGGTAACCGTTCAGCGTCTGGGGATCGCTGCTGGGATCGCGGCGGTCAATGATGCAGGCAATGGCGGCGCAGCGTCCACCCGCAGCTTCGGCGGCCTGCACCGCTTTCATGACGCTGCCCCCGGTAGTCAGCACGTCCTCAATGGCGATAAATGGCTCAGCCGGGGCGAGGCTGAAGGCTTCGCGGATCTTCATGCCGCCCTGGCCGTCTTTTTCGGCAAAGATGGACCGGAGGCCCAGGGCGCGGGCCACTTCGTAGGCGGGAACCACGCCGCCCATCGCGGGGCCGACGGTGAGCGCCGCCTGGATGCCGCGCTCCCGTAGTTGCTCAGCCAGCCCAGCGGCCAGCTGCGCGGTGTAGTGGGGGTACTGGGTCAGCGTGGTGCTCTGGAGGAATTTGGGAGAGTGCCGCCCTGAGGCGAGTAGAAAATGTCCTTCGTGCAGTGCGCCGGCCTCGCGGTAGAGGCCCAGAACGTCCAGTTGGCTGCTGTTGGTCATGGGGTCAGTATGTCATTCTGAGGGCATGAACCACGCCTATGTGGACGCCAGCTGGCGTGAGGAGCAGGCAGATCAGGGGCGCGGTGGCTGGGGTCTGGTGCTGCTGGGCAGCGGAGAGTTGCCGCTCCGGATGGGCGGCCAGCTGAGTGCCCCCGACAACAATGCCGCCGAGATGCGGGCGGTCTTAGAAGCGGTCCGCAGCGCCCCGCCGGGCGAGCCGCTGAGCATCTATTCCGACAACTGGGCGGTGCTGAACTCTCTGTCCAAGGGGCGTGGGACACCGTCGCTGTGGTCACTGCGTGAAGAGGTGCTGGCGCTGGTGCTGGAACGCGGCATCACCCTGAGGATGAAATACGTGCCGCGCCACCGCCGTCACATGCGCTCGGCCCACGATCTGGCAAACGCGGCGCGGCTGGGGCAGCACACCGGGCCACTGACGCACGACGCGGCCGAGGTCAGCCTGGAATTACGCGAAGGCAGCCAGCTGGCCCGCGTGGCCCTGCGCCGCCCTGGTGAGCGCGTTACCGCCGAGGTGCCGCTGGACCCGCTGGACCCGCTGCCGCCCTCAGCTCAGGCGCTGCTGGCGGCGGTCAGTCTGGGCACTCAGGGCGAAACCCTGCGCATCCGCCGCGTTTCCAAACTGGCCCGCGCCCTGTGGGAGAATCCTCAGCGCACCTTGCTGCCTGCCGCTCAGGCTGAACTGATTCAGGCCAGGGAACAGGCCGAGGGACTGGGGGTGGTGGTGGAGTTCGAGTAGCTTGGCTGTAGGCTGTGCCCCAGAACCTGAGACGGTCCCTCAGCGCCGCTCAATCACGTAGCTCAGGCCGCCGCTGTGGCCCAGCCAGAGTTTTTCGAATTGTGCACGGTCGTAGGTGCGGCGCACGGCGGAGTCGCTGGGCGCGGCCGGGTCGTTCAGTACCGGGTTGCCCTTGGCGTCAAAGCCGACCAAGACCATCAGGTGTCCGGTGCTGGTCGGCAGGGGCGCTCCGGACAGCTGTCCGCGCCCCCAGGCGATGCTGACGGCCAGTGGCTGCCCCCGGGCGATGAATTCCTCGGCGGTGGCCAGGCTGGGTAGACGGGTGATATAGGCGCGGTAGCCCTGCTCGGCGGCGTAGGCCGTGTTGAAAGGCCAGTTGCCGGTGCCGTCGTACACACGGTCATAGGTGCCCTTGGCAGCAGTGGGCACCGAAACCGCCGTGCCCAGGTAGGCCATGATCATGGCGGTACTGGTGGGGCTGCACCACACCGGGCCGCCGCCTGGGTAGATCATCTGTGAGCGCTGCGGAACGTTCAGCACCTGCCCCCAGCGGGCTGGGTTGCCGGGCGTGCCCAAGCCCAGACTACCGCGTGAACGGTCGGCAGCATTCAGGGCGACCAGACTGGCCCGCGTGCCTGGCCCAATCAATGACAGGTGGTACTGCACACCGTCGGCCTTGGACTTCAGGCGCAGGGTATCGGTCAGGACTTCGCCGTAAGCGTCTTTCTGACCCTTGAGGGAGTAGCGGTCTCCGTCACGGCTCCAGCGCCCGAAGGAATACCAGTCGGTCCACTGGCCGCTGACCCGCACGCGAACTTTCAGTACCGCGTAGCCGCTGGGGGTCTGTACATTCCAACTGGGAATCAGCTCGTCGAAGGGAGCCACTGTCAGTTCGGGGCTGGTATACATCCCGCGTTCACCGTCTGCTACCAGCTCGTTGCCTTCCAGCCGCAGTGAGTTGAAGGTGCCTGCTTGCCAGTC
The DNA here is from genome assembly GCF_020889625.1 of Deinococcus radiophilus. Classification (GTDB taxonomy): domain Bacteria; phylum Deinococcota; class Deinococci; order Deinococcales; family Deinococcaceae; genus Deinococcus; species Deinococcus radiophilus. The sequence continues at coordinate 1,540,769 of NZ_CP086380.1, read as the reverse complement.
GGCGGCAGTGTGGTGTAGCACGGTGGTACTGGCGGCCTGGCCCTGCGGCGTGGTGTAGGCGGTCACTTCGGCATGGGCGGTCGGCAGCGTCAGCCCCAGAGACAGGCCGACCAACAGAAAAACGCGGGCAAGAAGGCGCATAGGCCCAGTGTGCCAGCCCCACGCCGAGTATTGATGAGGAGTTCATCTGCCACTCAGAATTGCTCTGCGAACAGAGTGAGTAGCCACCCCAGGCTGTCCCAGGGTTGCTTTTAGAGGGGCGGCAGGCCGTTACCCCTGCAACTGAAACAGCAGCGCCTCCATCAGCGCCTGCCGCCAGGTGACCCAGTTGTGTCCGCCGGGGTACTCACGGTACTGGTGGTCCACACCGCCGTCCATCAACGCCGCAGCCATACGGCGGTTGGGGGCGGTCAGCCACTCCAGCAGCCCCGTATCCAGGCTGACGGTCAGGTGGCGGGGCGGGTTCGCCTCCAGTTGTTGCCGCAGCCACTCGCCCGCCGTCATCACATCTATGTCACCCTGCGGCGTGCGCGCATCTGGCCGGGCAATGAACGCTCCACTGTGGCTGACCACCCGGCTGAACAGGTCTGGGTGCGCCGCGCCCAGGTGCAGCGAGATCAGCCCGCTCAGGCTGGCCCCCCACAATCCGCGCTCTGTGGCCCTCAGTGGCGTGCCCCAGTCGGCCAGGTCGCCTTCTACACGGGGCATGACCTCGTCGGTCAGGAAAGTCAGATAATCACCGTTCAGGTGATACTCGGCCTCGCGGTCGGCGGGTTCCACAAAGACCAGCGCGGCGGGACGGGCCAGTCCCGACTGCACCGCCCGTTCCAGCGCCTCCGCCAGCCGCCCGATGCGCTGAAAGGCCACGCCGTCCTGCACATAAAAGACGGGCAGGGACGCACATGGCTGAACCCCACGCGGCAGATACACGCTGGCGCGGCGGCGTCCGGGGAACACCGTGCCGTCCCAGCTCAGGCGGTGGGTCGTGCCACTTTCGGGCGCGGGCCCCTGCCATAGCGGATGCTCGGCCCACTCGCCCACCTCGGCAGCGCGGGCGTAGGGAAACCAGGGGTTCACGGTGGGCAGCCCCTCCGGGTCGGCAAAGGGCTGCCCGGCAGCGTCTACCCAGGCGTACTCCATCCAGGCATTCTGCGGCAGGGTCAGCCGCAGCGGCTGGCCCGGTTGCACGGCGATGGGGTCGCGGCGCTGCCAGTCGGTGGGATCACCGATCAGGCCCACGGCCCCCGGTGGAGGAGTCAGAATCAGGGTGCGTCTGTCGGCGGTGGCTGGCATAGGGTCAGTGTAGAGGGTGACTGCATAACCATCACCGCCGCACCATCACCACGGCGTTGGGAATGGGGCGGCTCCACTCCGGGTTCAGGTAGCCGCCCAGGTCGCCATAGCCGCCGCGCAGGTACACGGCGCTGCTGTCGCCGCTGTCCATCCGCATGGCGTCACTCAGGCCTGCCGAGCGCAGCGCGGCCAGGAACTGCTCCGGCGTACCGCGTTCCAGATAGGCGAAAGTAGGCCAGCCGCCCAGCAGGCCAAAGGCGGTCTGGTGGGTGGCCCGCCAGATGCTGCCTGATGTATTGAATCCCTCGCGCCCAGGGTTCAGCGCTGCCTGACCGCCGCGCAGTAATAGCGGTCCGGCACTCAGGGCGTCCTGGGCGCTGGGCCAGGCGGCGTCGCTGGCCCGCCAGTCCAGCCTCACGCTGATCGGCGCTCCGGCGGCGCGGGGCAGGGACGGGAACCGTGAGGGCTCAAAAGTCAGGCTCAGGCGGCCTGGGGTGGACGGCGCAGGGCCACTGCGGGCCGCCAGTACTGCCGCGCCGCCCGGCTGCAGTTCCAGGGTCACGAAACCTGCTGCGCCCACCGTCTGCCCGTCCCCCTGCCAGGCCGTCAGTGCTCCCGGTTTGGCCTGCGGAGTCATCTGGTTCACCATGACGGTTTGACCGCCGCTGCTCACCATATAGCGTGGGGCCGGGTAGCCCAGCAGGACTTCTCCGCTGGCCGTAAAGCCCAGTGTGGCCCGCTTTTCCAGACTGCCGATTTTCATCAGGCCGCCCTGGGCGACCAGGTCCACCGGCTTGCCGCTGGCCACGTCGAAGTAGCCGCCGTTCATTCCGGCCACGCCGCCACTGGCCTGCACCAGATCGGCCAATCCAGCCTTTTTGCCCCAGGGGGCCGTCACCACACGGGGACGGTACTGGCTGGGGTCAAAGCTGAGCAGGCTGAGGCCACCCACCTGGCGGTAGCGCACGCCGCCTGGCACCAGGTCTTCGGCCACTGGAGGCGTCTGGCTGCGGTCGGTGTAACGCACGGTATCCAGCACAATCCGGGGTGGGTTCTGTAGCGCAAAGATTCGGGTTTGGCCCCCACCAGTCAGCAGGTCCAACTGGCTGCCACCGTCCGCTGCGCCGGATACCAGCAGCACCGCTCCGCCTTTCAGCACTTCCGAGCGGGCTTCGGCGCGGGTATAGGGCAGGCTGAGGGTCAGGCCACCTTCACGCTGCTGCACCTGATAAAAGGCCTCGCCGCTGCCGCCGAGTTCCACCACCACGCGCTCGATCTGCACGGTACGCTCGCGGCGCAGGCTGTGGCGCACACTGCCCAGGGTGTGGGTGATCCGGCGGCTTGCAGCAGTGCTGACAGGCACGCTGGGCGGCAGGGTGCCGGCAGGCTGGCTGGTGGGGGCCGGGATTTCCAGACCCTGCTCAGTGGCCGTCATGCTGAGGCCCAGTGCGCGCAGCACCGTTACGCTCACATGAAGGCTCTGGCCCACGCGCTCCGGGGCGGGCAGTGGCGCCACGCCGCCGAAGCCGACACTTTGCCAGCCACTGGCGGGCGACCAGCGCAACTCACGCCCACCGTACACTAGCCGCAGATCCTGGGGATCGTTGCGGACGGCCACGCCCAGCCGTGGCAGGGTCCAGACCGCCAGCGCCTCCCCACTGCCCAGTTGGCGCGAGTCCAGCGCGGCGCTCTGCACTTCGCCGCCGATCACCAGGGGGCGGGCGTAGGTGGGGTCAAGGTTACTCAGCCACAGCGCACTGAGCGCCAGCAGTGCCGGGCGGGTCCGGGATGACCGTAGAGGTTGGCTCAGGTTCACGCGGGCCAGTGTAAAGGCCTGAACTGATGGGCGGGTGAATGGTGCGGGCGGATGCAAGGAGCGACTGCAAGCTGCTGCCTGAAGCGAAACATTCTGTCCGGCCCCGATCTCAAGAGGCTGCTTCGGAAAATCGCGGAGGTGGGCGTACCTGCGCGGGTTGTAGGCGGGCGGACTGGCACTGGCACAGCTCCGCAGCAGAGCGAGGAGACAGAGACTGGCTTTGAACCTCACACCCATGTTCCGGATGACCTCTACGACATCACAAGTTTGAACGCAGAACTTTCCGACGCTTTTGCGTGGCAATTGCACCACCACGCGCCACAATGTGAAGGAGGTCGCAAGTCGGACGGCTCTTGTGGCAAACTGTGGGTCATGACCCCTTCTGCTTTCGCGTCCCTGCCGGATTCGGTCCTGGACCATTTGCGGGCAGCGGCCCGAACCGGGCGCTGGGGACGGGGCGGGCTGCTGTTTCATCCTGACGACCCAGCCGATACGCTGTACCTGATCACACGCGGCAGTGTGCGGGTGTACTCGCTGGGCGGCGGTGCACGTGAAGTCACGCTGGTCGTCCATCTCGAAGGTGAATTGGTGGGTGTCCAGGCGTTGCAAGAAGGCCAAGTCTATGGCCGCTACGCCGAGTGTGCCGATGACACCGAAGCGTTGATGTTCAGCCGCGAGACCTTGGGTCGCCTGCGCCGTGAATCACCAGAAGTCGGGCAGGCACTGACCGAGCAGATTGTGGCGCAAACAGCTGAGTTGCAAGCCCGTCTGGCGGGGCTGGTCTTTTATGAGGTGTCACAGCGTCTGGCGCTGACCTTGCTGCACTTCGCCGAGCGCCAAGGTGGATGGGACGGCGCTGGGCCGTTCGCCTTGCAAGACCGACTCTCACATCAGGAGTTGGCGCACATCGTGGGCAGTACCCGTGAAACCATCACCAAGCTGCTGGGCGAGTTCCGCAACCGGGGCCTGTTGGACCTGGGCTACCGCCGCATTGTCCTGACTGACCGGAGCGGCCTGCTGGAAGCGACCCACGAACCACTGCGTTAACCTCGGAGTCCCTTGCAAAAGCTGTGATGGTGCGGTCTGCTCCCATGAGCTAGCCTGTAGACGTGTCCGAAGTCACGCCCGCCGACGCTCCTGCCCCTGACTCCCGCCCCCAGAGCGTGGCCGCAGCCTACCGCCAGGGCCACCTGAATAAGCTGTTCTCTCAGGCGCAGAGCAGCGGTGGGCCACGGGAATGGGTGCGGACGCTGGTGGCGTCGGGCGGGGCCAGCCATCAGCCCACAGCGGATGAACGCTCGGCACTGGTTGCGGCGCTGCGCGACTACCATGCCCACTTGGGCCTGCTGACGCCCGCTGCCCAGGCGGCCCTGGACGACCTGGCCCATCCCCAGGGCCGGGTGGTGGTGGCCGGACAACAAGCCGGCTTGCTGACTGGTCCCGCCTACGCTGTCCACAAGGCCGCCGACGCCGTGCTGCTGGCCCGTGAACTGAGTACCCCGGAGGCTCCGGTGCGGGGTGTCTTCTGGATTGCCAGTCAGGACCATGACGGCGAAGAAGTGGCCTGGGTCAGCTTGCTGGACATGGAGGAAAGGCTCTGGCGCGAGGTCATGGAACTGCCGGAAGGCATACCGGTGGGCCGTATTCCCTGGCAACCCGAGTGGACCGGGGCGCTGCGTGATCTGCTGATGCGCTCCCAGGCTCCGCAGCCGCACCGGGAGGCGGTGCTGGCCCGCATTGAAGCTGCCACCGCGCCTCTGCCGGACGGGAGCACGCCGGGTTGGGCCGATGTCTTCGCCCGGCTGATGTTCAGTCTGCTGGGCGATCAGGGCCTGATCTTGCTGGACCCTATGTTTCCGCCGCTGGCCCGCCTGATGGCCCCCACGCTGGCCCGTGAGTTGAGTGACCCGCTGGCTGGCCCCGCCCAGATTGAGGCGGCCGCCCAGACGCTGCTGGAGATGGGCCTGACCCCACAGCTTCGCCGGCCGGCCGGGGCAACCAACCTGTTTCTGGAAGAAGAGGACGGCCAGCGGAGGCTGCTGCGCGTGGAAGGGGAGACGTTCGTTACCGACACGCAGAGCTATCACCGCCAGGAGTTGTTGGACCTGCTGGAGCATGATTCCACCCGCCTGACTCCGGCGGCGGGGCTGCGACCCACCGTGCAAGACGCGCTGCTGCCCAACTTGGCCCTGATCCTGGGCGACGGCGAAATCGGGTATCTGGCGCAGCTGAGCGAGGTATACCGGCGGCATGGGGTGACCCAGCCGGTGGTCTGGCCGCGCCTGAGCGTGACCTGGTTGGAACCCAACGTGGCGCGGCTGCTGCGCCGCTTGGGGGCCACCGCCGCCGAGGTGCAGGCTGACCCTGCAGGCGTGCTGGGCCGCGCCCTGGCCGCCGAGCGTGGGCTGAGTGCCACCAGCCAGGAGCGCCTGCGTGACCTGAGCCAGCAGTGGGAGGCGCTGGGCGCAGAACTGGCCGCGCTGGACCCTACCCTGCAGCGCAGCAGCGAACGTGCCCGCCGCTCGGCACTGCGGCACTTCAGCGCCCTGCAGACGCGCGCGCTGGCGGCCCTGGCCCGTGAGGAGGACACCCGCACCGGGCAGCTGCGGCGGCTGACTACGCATCTGCTGCCGCACGGCCATCCCCAGGAGCGCGAGCTGAGCTTCATGACCTATCTGCTCAAGCACGGGCCTGTCGTGCTGGCCCTCTTGCTGACTCAGGAGGCCGGAGCGCGGGTAGAGGTAGAGATTCCGTAGAGAGATAGAAGGGGAGGTGTCAGCCTCTGGTCGCTGTGCCTCTCTTACGGCGTAGGAACGCAAGCGGTCCTTACTGCAACTGTATCCTGACGAGCTTGGGCGTGCCTGTCAGAGAGAGCCAGAACTGGCCGTAGCGTGCCGAAGGAATGCCCCCATTGGTCGTATAACCTTTGCTGGCGTTGACCTTGACAGCTTTCAGGATTGGGTCATAACCAAAGCCTGCGGGCGAGACATTTTCCAGTCCCAGTAAGGGCAAGGCGGCCTTATTTAAGACCATTTTGTCGCTGACCCGTATCTTGAGCACGGTACTCTGACTCTCTGCACCTTTCTGCAGGTTGGCCAGGACATACACTTCGTTGGCAGCGCCAAGTGTAGCGCTGAGCAGAACCGAATCCTTGCCAAACTGATCGGCGTCAAACAGGACAGTCCCGTTGGCATTGGTATTCTGGCGGTAATACAGCTTGTCCCCTCTGGTGGTGATGCCTTGGGCCGTCAGAAGCGGGGTATACAGCTGATGCCCCGGCTTGGTCTGGAAAATATGCAGCGGGGTGGTCGCCGCGCTCGTAACGCCCAGAACGGCGCCGGATAAACCGATTAGGGCAAGTTTTGTGGCGGCAGCATGGTGGAAGGGGAGACTCATAAACCGAGCTTAAGTCGCTTCTGCTGACCAAGAATGAGGTTTTTATCCCCTCAGTGCACCTGCTCCCGCAGCAACTCGGCCAGCTGCTCCTTGGCGCGGTACACCCGGCTTTTGGCCGTTCCCAGTGCCACGCCCTGAATCTGAGCGATCTCCTCGTAGGGCAGGTCTTCCATAAAGCGCAGCACCACCGCCTCGCGGTAGTCATCTGGCAGTCCCATCAGTGCCCGCTGTACGCGGTCCCGTGCGTCGGCACTCTCGGCGGCCCGGACTGGGGAGTGGGCCTCACTGGGCACCTCATAGCCGATTTCCTCGTGCGCCTGATCCAGACTGAAGCGGGCGTGCTGTTTGCGGCGGTGTGACTCGATCTGGGTGTTGCGGGCCACCGTATACAGCCAGGGCAAGAAGCGCTGCCCCGCCTGGAAGGCCCCAAAGGACCGCCATGCGCGGTAGAACACTTCCTGGGTCAGGTCCAGTGCATTTTCACTGTTGCCTTCCAGACGGTAAAGGTACCCGTAGATGCGGCCCTCGTATTCGCTGATCAGCTCAAACCACGCCTGCTCGTCTCCAGTCAGCAGCAAGGCATGTTGCTCAGCACTGATCAGGTCGGTGGGCTGGGGGGCCTGAGGATCCATTGTCTACTAGATTACTCTAAGGCGGCCTGGCGCGGAGACAGCTGGCCTGAAGGGGTAGACGTGACATACATCTTTTAGGGGACATTTGCCCGGCATACTGAGGCCTGACCCATATCAAAGGCAGTCACGGGCTTTTTAGGCCTTATGTGCAGTATTCAAGCACTACCGCGCAGGGCCAGCCGGGGTTCAATCATCTGCCATTGCTGCTCGCGCCGGGGACGACCGGAACGCTGCTCATTCAGGCGGTCCAGCAGCATCCGGGTGCCGCGCTCGGCCAGCAGTTCCAGCGGCTGATGCACAGTGGTCAGGTCGTACAGGGCCGCCTCCAGGTGATCACCATAGCCGATAATCCTCAGGTCCTGACCTACTGGCATTCCCCGCGCCTGAGCCACTTCAAGCAAAGCCACCGCGATGCTGTCGGCGTGGGCCATGATCGTGACCTGCTCCGGCACTTGGTCCAGCACCTGTTCGGCCACGCGGTATACGTGGTCTTGCAACCCCAGGCCCAGGCGGCGCACCGTGCGCCCGGACTGCTCCACTGCTTCCGTAAAGCCATGCCGGATGGCGGCCCGCTGCGGCAGTTCACGTTCTTCGGTGAGCCACAGGCCGACCACCTCACCAGGCAGGCCAGCCGCGTACTCGCCGGCCAGCCGTCCGCCCTGCCAGTTGTCTATGGCCACATAGTCCAGCTTGGTCGAGATAGACCCCAGCCGCACGGCAGGTGGCCCCGGCTCCTCCGGGTCCCAGAGCCGATGCATCGGTTCACTGCAAATCAGGACCCCCTGGGCGCTCCGGCTGGGGTGGCTGGGCAGAAGTGCCCGTTCCAGGCGGCCTGGAACATTCAGTGGAAAGGCGGCAATGTCGTAGCCTTCGCTTCCCAGAACCTGCTCAATGCCGCCCAGGATCCGGCTTTCCCAGGGAGAGTACAGGTCTTCCATCAAGACGGCGATCAATTGCTGGTCGGTAGGGGCGGGGCGGCGGCCAGGCGAGGGCTGATAGCCCAGATCGGCCATCACCGCCATGATCCGCTCCCGGGTGTCGTCACGCACCGAGGGGTGATTGTTCAGCACGCGCGATACGGTCCCTACCCCTACACCTGCCACCTGGGCCACCGTGTGAATGGTCGGTCGCCCTTGACCATTTTTGCGGCGGCGGGTCATGGTGTCACCTCAGGTCGCCGTCCTTGGCCCTGCTGCTCGTCGTGCCACTGCTGACGCTCACGGAAGGCGGCCTTCTGCGCCTCGGTGGTGTCGCCGTAGCAGTGCTCACAGCTCACGCCCCGTTCAAAGTGCGGGTGCTGGCGGTCTGCGGCCTTCAGCGGCCAACCGCATGACCAGCACATTTCGGCCTGCCCAGGTTGCAGGCCGTGACCCACGGTCACCCGCTCATCGAACACGAAGCACTCGCCCTGCCAGCGGCTGCGCTCCACCGGCATGGCTTCTAGATAACGCAGAATACCGCCCTGGAGGTGAAACACGTCCTGGTAGCCGCGCTGGAGCAGCAAGCTGGTGCTTTTCTCGCAGCGAATGCCCCCGGTGCAGAACATCGCCACCTTTTTGCCTTTCAGCTGATCCGCGTGTTCGTCTAGCCACTGCGGAAACTCGCGGAAGGAGTCTGTCTGGGGGTCCAGGGCACCTTCAAAGGTTCCAGCCTGGTGTTCGTAGCGGTTGCGGGTATCGATAACGACTACGTCTGGGTCGTCCAGCAGATCGTTCCAGGCTTCGGGGTCCAGGTAGTGACCCACCAACTCGCGCGGCTGCACCTCTACGCCCAGGGTCACGATTTCCTTTTTCAGCCGTACTTTCATGCGCTTGAACGGCTGTGCGGGGGCGCGTGATTCCTTGTACTCCATCCGGTCAAAGCCCAGCGTCAGCAACTGCGTGTGCAGCGCTGTGATGGCGTCGCGGCTGCCTGCCACGGTACCGTTGAGGCCCTCTGGGGCCACGATCAGCGTGCCGCACAGGCCCAGAGTGGTGCAGAGCCGTTTGAGCTCAGCGTGTAAGGCGGGTGCGTCCGGAACGGCGCGGAACTGGTACAGCGCCGCGACGACCCATTCGCCAGACGGTGCTGGAGCGGACTGGAGGGCGTTCAACGTGGATGGGGTAGAGGTCTGGGTCATAGGGAAATCCGGGGCGAAGGATGCGTGGGAGAGCATCACCGAGGCTACAGGGTTGATGCTGAGTATTGTGACAAATCCATCTGACAGGCTTCTTCTGACAGATCACAGTTTTCTGTCTGGGGTCGGGTATCTGCCGCGCCCCTTTCCGGCCAGACGCCAGATCCTGTCGCCTCACCCCTCGGCTAGACTGGGCGCGTGACCCGCCGCGTTGTTTCCCTTTGCCTTCTGCCCACCACACCCAGGACCTGTTACGCCGCCTAGTTCTACCCTGATTTACGCGGACAGCCTGCGGCTTGGCCTGGGCGGCGGCGACCTGTTGGCTGGCGTGTCGCTGACCCTACAGGCAGGCGAACGGGTGGCCCTGCTGGGCCGCAACGGAGCCGGTAAAACCACGCTGCTGCACCTGCTGGCGGGGCGGCGGGCTCCCGACAGCGGCGAGGTCTGGTGGTCGGCAGGACTGCGGTTGGTCCTGCTGGACCAGCACCGTGACTTTGGCCCGAATGAGCGGGTCGGAGAACTGCTTGATGCGGCGCATCCGTACCGCGCCCTAGAGGCCCAGGCGGCCGCGCTGGTAGGTCAGCTGGGCGACCCTGCCGCCCTGGAGCGCTGGACCGCGTTGCAAGCCCGGCTGGAACTGGCTCAGGCCGCCGCGTGGCCCGCCCGAGTGGGACGGATGTTGGCCGCGCTGGGGCTGCGTGACCTGCCGGACCTGCGCGGGCGTGAGGCACGCAGTCTGTCAGGCGGCGAGCAGACCCGCCTGGCGCTGGCACTGACCCTGGCCCAGGAGCCGGACCTGCTGCTGCTGGACGAACCCACCAATCACCTGGATGTCCGAATGCGCGAGTGGCTTGAACACCATCTGCGTTCGCTGCGCAGCGGTGTGTTGCTCACCAGCCATGACCGCGACTTTTTGGACGCGGTGTCGGGCCGCTCACTGTGGCTGGCGGCAGGCGACCTGACCGAGTATCCCGGTGGCTACAGTCAGGCGCGGGCGCAGCGCGAACTGGAGCGGCGGACCCGCAGCCGTCAGGTGCGGCAGCAGCAGCGGGAATCACAGCGACTGGAGGCCGCCGCCGGGCAACTGGACCGCTGGGGCCGGCGCGCCCGCCCGGTACGTTCGCGGGCAGGACGGGTCAGCGTGCCGGGTGCGCCTCTGCCTGAGCGGCAACTGCGGATGCGGCTGCTGTCCGGCGACGCCCGCGCCCGGCTGCTGGCCTGGGGCGAGCATTTGAATGTGACCTACGGCGAGCGCCGGGTGCTGCGGGACGCCCGCTTCAAGCTGCGCCAGGGGGACCGGGTCTGCGTGCTGGGGGCCAACGGCACCGGCAAGACCACCCTGCTGCGCCTGCTGGCCGGAGAACTGCGCGCAGACCCCGGCATAGACGCGGCGCTGCGGCTGGCGGGCGGCGTCACACTGGCCTATCTGGACCAGACCTGGCACGGCCTGACCCCCGGCGAGGGGCTATACGCGCAGTTCGAACGGCGCTTCGGGGACGTGGCGGCGGCGCTGCTGGGCGCGGCGGGCTTCGGGGCAGCCCACTGGCCGCTCACGCCTGAGCAGCTCTCAGGTGGCGAGCGTTCCCGCGCCGGCCTGGCGCTGGTCAGTGGGCTGCGCTCGGACCTGTTGCTGCTGGACGAACCCACCAATCACCTCGACATTGAGGCGCTGCAGGCCCTGGAAGGCGCGGTGCAGGCTTACGGCGGCGCACTGGTGATCGTGACCCATGACCGCCGCTTTGCCCGCGAGGTGGCGACCCGCCTGTGGGTGATTGAAGGCGGCGAACTGCGTGAAGTTTTGGGCTGGGGCCGGAGCGAATACACCGATCCAGCCCGCGTACTGGACGGCGATCCGCCCCCGGCTCCCCCTCCACCCAGTCCACCGCAGCAGATGTTCCGCCTGGAGCGCCGCTGGCTGGATTTGCAGACGGCGCTGGACGCGCCAAGCCGCCCCAGTGGGCGTGAAGAAGCCCGCCTACGCGCCGAGGCAGCGGCGGTGCAGCTTGACCTCTACGCCGCCTATGCCGAGGTGTATGCGGCAGAGGTCTGGGACGCCGAAGCCCCTGAACCGCCGCTGCGGGTGCGCGGGGTGCGCTTTGAGACGGGCGGGATGTTCTGGGCCGCTGGGCAACCCGACTGCCCCCACCTGGCCTGGGACGGGCACACCCTGCGTCCGTCAGACCCTCTGCCCGCCGAATACGGCGCGGCGCTGCTGGGTGGGGCACTGCGCCTGCTGTTTGAGCGCTGGAACGTGGGCCGGGTACGCCTAGGTGCAGGCGGGCGCTGGCTGACCCGCCGCGAGTGGTTTGGGCAGCTGGGGCTTGTCGGTGGTGGATAGTGGCCGTACAGGATGCGCGGTTTCGGTTCCGCCGGCCACCTCTTTGCCCCCTCCCGTATACTTGCCGCTATGAGTGATGTGATGAAAGGCCGCATCGGCCAAGAAGGCGAAGGCTTCGGCGTTCGCTGTGAGATTCTGGAGGACAAGATCGTAGGACGCGCCGGAAGCCGCCTGCACGGGAAAAACATTGAGCTGGAAATCACCGAAACCGGTGTGCAGGGCAGCGTGGGTCAGCAGACCATCAACGTGTCGCTGGAAAGCGGCGAACTGCGCGGCATGGTGGGCGACCAGAAGTTGGTTCTGCGTGGTGTGGACCGTGTCACTGGTCACTTCGGTGAGCCGATCATCGGCTGGAACATCACAGCGACCCAGACGGGTGAGAAGCTCGAAGGACGACTGGGCAGCACGGTGCTGGGCCGCCCCTTCAGCCTGGACCTGGCCGGAGCACCCGGCTGGGTCGGTGCCCTGGTCGCCGTGGTGGCCTTTTACGCCCTGGAACCCCGCGCCAGCGCCAAAGCCGGCTGAGGGTAAAGACGCCTCAAAAAGGCTGGGCCACCTCCGGGTGGCTCAGCTTTTTTGGGTGCTGCCTACGGTGAAGCTAAACCGCGCCTCAAGCGCCAGGTTGGGAAACCGAGTACGACTCCGACTCCCCATAGCACTCCTGAAGGGCACAACAGTTGACAAGGGTGTTTCGCTGATCTGGGCGTGCCAGCATCCAGCCGACGCCAGCCAGCGTGGGCACGGGCAAAGGCGCTGTCACCGGTAAAAGAAGTAGGCCAGGGACCAGCATCCTCATCAGCGTGTTGTATCTCACACGCGTGTACTGTCCCGTTTACCTCCCGGTGTCCATTTGCTCCGGCTCCGCCACGTTGGTGGTGGCTTCCTGTGGGCTGACAGGCTGCGGCTGCTCAGGGCTGTGGCTGCCAGGAACGGTATCCGGCGCGCCAGGCGGTGGAACCAACGCGATCAACACGGTCCCTGCCTGGGCCGTGTCGGGAAGGCCAGTGGCCACCTGCATTCGGCCTTCGCGGCCATAAAACAGCAGCAGGGCGTTCTCCGGCAATTCGGTGCGGTAGTGCTCCAACGTGTACTCGTCCGTCAGGCGGGTGCGGCGCAGCTTGGCCCCTTCTGCAAACATTTTCTGCAGTTCGCTGAAGGTCGGCGTACCTGAAAAAGCGCTTTGGGCGCTGTAATTGTCGTTGATCTGGGTACGGCGGTTCTCACCCCCCGGATAGAGCTGGAACACGTGGGCGCGGCCAAAGGATTTTTCATACTTGCGGGTGGTTAGCGTATTGGCTTCGTCGTTGGGCGTCAGGGCCAGCAGGTTGCCGATGCCCTCCATGGGAATGCGGTCGGCGGCCTCGCTGAGCAGGCTGCCGTAGTGGCCGCCTAGACCTTCCATCCGGGCCTGGGCAATGTTGGCCGGGTTGGTGTCAGCCACCAGCACGTCCACCCCCTCGTTCTTGAGGGCCAGGGCCAGCTCGCGTGCCCAGAGATGGGCCCCCACCACCAAGAAGCCGTCCGGGTCAGCCTGGGCCACCCCAAGGGCACGGGCCACTGGCTTGGCAGTCAGACTGACCAGAATCACAGTACCGACAATCACTGCAAACACCAGCGTGAGCAGTTGTTCGCCGCCAGGTACACCCAACTCGGTCAGGCGGCTGGCGAACAGCGCACTGACTGCCGCTGCGACGATGCCGCGAGGTCCGATATAGCTGATAAAAGCCCGTTCCTTGAGGTTCAGGTTGCTGCCCGCCGTGCTGATCATCACGCTTATGGGCCGCACGATCAGGATCATAAAGGCCAGCAGCAGCAGCGGGGCAGGCTGGAACACCCCCAGCAGCGCCGAAGTGGGAATGTTGGCCGCCAGTGCCACAAAGATGGTACTCAGCAAAATCACGACCACTTCCTCTTTGAAGTGCAGCAACTCGTTCAGGCGCGGCACGTTCATGTTGGCCGCCATCATCCCCATGATCGTGACGGCCAGCAGGCCAGATTCCGGAACGAAAATGTCGGTCAGGCCAAAGGCCAGCAGGGCCCAGGCCAGCACCGCCGGGTTCACCAGATGGTCGGGGATAATCTCACGGCGCAGGGCCCAGATCATGGCCAAGCCCATCACGACGCCAAAGATGGTGCCGACCCCGATAAAGGTCGCCATCTGGGTCAGGGTGGCCGTCAGGGCTTCGTTACCGCTGCTGGAGCGCACCCACTCGAAGGCGATGGCCGCCGCCAGTACGCCGATGGGATCAATCAGGATGCCTTCCCAGCGCAGGACACCCGAGACACGGGCATTCGGGCGGATGTTTTGCAATAGCGGCGCGATCACGGTAGGGCCGGTCACAATCACCAGTGCCCCGAACAGCGCAGCCACACCCCAGTCCAGCCCGGTGATGAAGTGTGCTCCGGCCGCCGCCAGCACCCAGGTGACCAGCGCACCCACGGAGATCAGCCGGGTGACGGCCAGGCCGTGTCCGGCGATGTCCTTGAAGCGCAGTGTCAGGCCACCCTCAAACAGAATCACGGCAACGGCCAGTGAGGTGAGGGTGCTCAGACCTGTCTGGGTGAGGGCGGTTCCGGGACTGATGACGTGCAGGAGTGGGCCGACCAGGAATCCGGTGAGCAGCAGCGGCAAAATGGCGGGAATCTTGAGGCGCGAGGCCAGAATCTGGGCGGCCAGCCCCAGGGCCACGATGATCGGTAAGACGACCACCGCATGGTCCAGGGCATGGGCAAAATCAACGTCCATGAGCCACAGTATGCCGCCCAGGGGCTGCCCTGGCTTTTGTCAGGCTCCCGTGCTTAAGGCTTTCTATACTGGCCTCACCATGATTGAACCCACCCTGGCGCTATATGGCGACGCTTATGACAAAGTGGACCGTCACCTAGAGGAACTGCTGAAAAACACTGGTGTACGGTACTGCCTGCTGGTGGACCGCAAGGGCTTTGTGCTGTCTCACAAAGAAGCCATCTGGGCTCCCGACCCCCCGGCGCTGGACAGCGTGGCCACGCTGGTCGCCAGTAACGCTGCGGCCACCTCAGCGTTGGCCAACATGCTGGGCGAGCATACCTTCAGTGAGCAGATTCATCAGGGTGAAAACGGCACGCTGTACGTGGAGTCGGTGGGCGCCGAGAGCCTGCTGACATTGATTTTCGATTCCACCGTACCGCTGGGCCGCGTCAAGGTACAGACCAAGAAGACCATCGCTGAAGTTGCGGCCATCCTTGAAGCCCTCAAGGACGCTCCTGCAGTCGAGTTCGACGAAGACTTTTCCAAAGGTGCCAGCGCTCTGCTGGACGACCTGCTCGGCTGAGGCCAAGAGGAGCGCGCCATGAGTACCATCAACTTTGCTGCCCGCGAGATCAACTGCAAAATCGTCTATTACGGCCCCGGTGTGGCCGGTAAAACCGTCAACCTCAAGTACGTCTTTTCCAAAGTTCCCGAAGAGCTGCGTGGTGAAATGGTCAGTCTGGAAACCGAGGACGAGCGCACCCTGTTTTTCGATTTTATGCCGCTGGAACTGGGCAGCGTGCAGGGCTTCAAGACCCGCTTTCACCTGTATACCGTGCCGGGCCAGGTGTTTTATAACGCCAGCCGTAAGCTGATTCTGCGCGGGGTGGACGGCATCGTCTTCGTGGCGGACAGCGCCCCTGAGCGTCTGCGGGCCAATGCCGAGAGCATGCGCAACCTGCGCGAAAACCTGGCCGAACACGGGATTGACGTGAACACCATTCCCATCGTGCTGCAGATCAACAAGCGCGACCTGCCGGGTGCCCTGCCGGTCGACATCATCCGCTCGGTGATTGACCCTCAGCGGAAGATGCCCGTAATTGAGGCTGAAGCGATCAATGGCAAAGGCGTCTTTGAGTCGCTGAAGCTGGCCTCCAAGCTGGTACTGGACCGTCTGGCCAAAACGGCCTGAGCAGGCCAGACTCGACCTGGCTACCAGAAAGTTCATTTGATAAAAGGACACCCCCGAACCAGGGGTGTCCTTCATTTTTGATTTGAACCTTGGTCAGCTCAGAAGCGGCTGAAGCGGGTCAGCTTGAAGGGCGTTTCGGGAGTGCCGCTGCGGCGGTTCAGCTGGCCCTGTACCACCACCAAGTCATTTCCAACAGCGGTCAGGGTGGTGGGAAAGCGCAGGCCACCCAGCGGCTCTTCGGCCACCAGGGTGCCGCTGGCATAGTCGGCGGCCAGCTCTACGCGGCTGACCACCTGCGCCGTGTTGCGGGCGACGTATAGCGTCCTTCCGTCCAGCCACAAGCCGTCGGCGTGGTCCAGTCCGGTCATGACCCGCGCGACAGCTTTGGTCCGCAGATCCACTCGCCAGAGGTCGCCGGTATTGGTCTGGGCAATCAGCAGGGCGCGGCCGTCTGGCGTGGCCACAATCCCATTGAGGTTGACGCCCTCGCCATACTGGATCGGCGTCCCACTCAGATCCAGCCAGGCGCTCAGCTCCATGTCAGGCGACACACGGAAAATGACTGGACGCTGGCTGTCGGTCACGTACACAAACCCGTCAGGGGCCAGGGTCAGATCATTGACGAACGGCGCGGGGCTCTTAGGAGTCTCCAGCACCTTCAGCACCATGCCGCCCTTGTCCAGCACGCTGACCGTTCCCTGAGCACCCCCCGCGATCCACAGCCGTCCCTGGGGATCAAGTTCCAGGCCTACGGCGGCCTGGCGGCCCACCGCACCGCCGGGGCTATGCAATTTGACTTCGCCGCTCTGAGCGTTCACGGCGTAGATGTTGCCGTTCTGGCTGCTGCCAGTGAGCAGCAAGCCGCGCTGCGCATCGTAAGCCACGCCTTCGGGGAAGGTCTGGGCACCAGGCAGCTCGTAGTCGCGCAGGCTCAGGCCCTGGCGCACCAGGGTGCCGCAGACGATCCGGGCACCAGATTTACCGGCCGGGTCCGACTGATGGTCGTCGGCCTGGGCATGGATCATCAGCGTGCGGGCCAGTGAGCCATCAGGGCCACTCAGGCTGATTTTGTCGGTGGTGAAGCTGGCGCGGGCGGTGCCGTCGGCTCCGGCGGTCAGCATCGGCAGGTCGCCGCCGTGACCCTCCTTGTTGGGGGTGGTGGGGGTACCGTGGTTGCTGCTCTGGCCGGGATCAAAGTGCCCGCCCGCCGCGCCGAAGGCCACGGTGGTGTTGGTGGCCGGGTCAATGCCGGGGGCACAGGCGCTGTTTTCGTGAATGTGCATGCCGTGTTGCCCGGGTGTCAGCCCCTCGACTTCCAGGCTGACCTGCACGCTGTGCGAGCCGCTGGCCTGCACAAAGGTGGCCTGACCGACGCGCTCACCGCCTGGGTTCACCAGATCAGCGCGGGCCGTCAGAGGCTGTGGGGCAGTGGGGCGCAGAGGCATGGGAGCCGGCTGCGCTGGGACGGGTGGCACAGGAACAGTCTGGACTGGAGCAGGGACCGTGACTGGGGGTTCCAAGCCGCCTGCAGTCGCCAGGCCCAGGGTCAGGGTGGCCAGCAGGGTTAGGCCAAAAGTCGCTGGTTGGGCTTTCATCAGGAGTCTCCTTCGTACTGCACGCGGTAGATCACGCCGCTTTGGTCGTCGGTAAACAGCAGGCTGCCGTCGGTGTAGGTGGCGACGCCCGCCACGCGACCGAACTGCTTCCAGGTGCCGTCCTCAGGAAACACGAAACCGGTGACGAAAGGCTCGATGCGCTCCGGCTCATTCTGGGCATTGAACACGACACGGGCGATCTCATAACCGCTGGGTTCCGAACGGTTCCAAGAGCCGCGGAAAGCCACGAACGCGTCGCCCTGGTACTCGGTGGGGAACTGCTCGCCGGTGTAAAACTGCATCCCGATCGCGGCGGCGTGGGCATCGTAGTTCAACTCACTGCCGGTTGTCTCAGCGCAGTATTCCGCCTTGGTGATGCGGCCAGGGATCTGGCTGCTGTTGGTATAGGGGTCAGGCGTGGCGTCTGTGCCATAGCAAAAGGGCCAGCCATAGTTCTCACCGCGCTGTAGACGGTTCAGTTCTTCAGGAGGAATATTATCGCCGTGCCAGTCGGACCCCTGATCCATCCCGAACAGCTGACCGGTCATCGGCTGAAAGTCGAAGCCGATGGTGTGGCGCAGGCCACGGGCGTACACTTCGCGCCACTGACCGTCCGGGCGAATACGCAGCGTGGTAGCTTCTTCGGGGTTCTGCGTGGGGGCGTCGTTGTTGGTGGACCCGAAAGAAGCGTACAGGTAGCCGTCCGGTCCCCAGCGCAGGCCACGGGCCGGATGCTGCCCAGCGTCAGGGAAGCCGTCGGCAAATACGCGTGGCGTACTCAGGCTGCCGTTTTCACGGAGATCCATCACCCAGATGGTCTTTTCGCCAACAGCGTAGAGTTTGCCGTCTTTGACATCCAGCCCATGCACTTTGCTGAGGTTCTCGGCCACCTTGCGGCGCTCCAGAGCGCTGAACTGGCCGTCCCCGTTGCGGTCCCTCAGGTACCAGATATCTCCCTGGGCGCGGCGGGTCAGATAGATTCCGCCGTCGTCCATGACGTGCATCATGCGGGCGTTGCCTAGCCCCGTCGCCATGACACTGATCTCAAAGCCTTCTGGGACAGTCAGCCGCTCCAGCTGATCGGCGCTGAAGCCCAGAGCGACTGGCTCAAAGCGGGTGGCCGTCACCGTGACGGCAGGTTCAGGCGCGGGCAGGGGGCGTGGCTGAGGGACGGGCTGCTGCGCCAGCGCCAGGCCGGACAAGGCCAGCGCGGCAGTGGCCAGAATCATTTGGTATTTCAAGGGAAAACCTCCAGCTCTCAGTATTTGCACAGCCAGTCATCAGAAAGCTAGGAAAATTCTCATTTGAGGAGGTTGCTAAGAAAAAATAAAGCCCATTTAAAGAACGAAATGCCCTGGCCAAACAAGCCAGAGCGCTCCAATTACAGTTTTGGTGCTGTGCCTTAGCGGGTCACGACACCGCAGCTGACCCGGGCTCCGGCATTGCCTGCGGGATCAGTAGCGTAGTCGTCGGACATGGCATGGACGACCACCGACTTGCCCATTACTCCGAAGAAACCGTTGACAGATATTTTCTGAGTGACAAAGTCAGCCTCGGCGCGGCCATCTTCACCCACCGTCAGCATGGGCAGGTCACCGGCGTGGCCCAGCAGGCTGGAGGTCGTGGGGGTGGCATGGTTGCCGGTCCCCGCCGGGTCAAAGTGGCCGCCTGCAGCGCCGAATGGCGTCACTTCTCCCGTCTGCTCGTTGCGGCTGGCTTCACACACCCCATTGGCGTGGACATGCATGCCAGCCTGTCCGGGCGTCAGGCCAGAGGCCAGCACCTGTACCCGCGTGCCTCCCTCCACCTGCGAAAAGCGGACGCTGCCGCGAATTTGCCCCTCTGCATTCAGCAGCGTGGCCTTGGCGACGTAAGGGCTGGGGACGTAGCCACCACCAGTGGTGGGCGTGGTCGGGGTCGGCTGCCCTGGAGCAGGACTGACCGGCGCAGTTTGTACCGGGGCTGGTTCGGCGGGCGTAGGGGCAGGTGCGCCGCCGCCAGCCAGGGCAGCTCCAGTGAGGGCCAGGGCCAGCGCGGGGACCGTGAGGGTCAGGGCAGAGAAATGGGACAGTTTGTGCATAAAAACCTCCGGAGTAGGTTGGATCACCGCCGGTGGCGGTGTTCAACTCTGGTGTAAAGATGTGACGTACCTGGAGTCTGCCGTCTGAAGAATGTGCGTTGCTCAGAGGCACATGAAAAGATGTTGGTGGAATGGACCCTCACCCGGGTACGAACAGGGGTTGTGCGGTGGGTGGAACCACGCCCAGGGCCAGCGCCCGGCGGTGCAGCTCGTGTACAGCACGTTCGCCCAGTTCGCCTACATCGCGGCTGAATTCGTTCACGTACAGGTCAATGTGGGCCTGCATGACGGCATCATCCAGTTCCAGGGCGTGCTGACGGATATAGTCCCGCGCGGCCTGTGGGTGGGCCCAGGCATGGTCAATGCTGGCCCGCACGGCTTCCTGAAGGCCGCGCTGCACCCCCAGCGGCAAGTCGCGGCGCACCAGAATGGCCCCCAGGGGCAGGGGCAGGCCGGTTTCGGTGTCCCACCACTCGCCCATGTCACGCACCCGCACCAGCCCGCGCTGGGCGTAGGTAAAGCGGCTTTCGTGAATGATCAGCCCAGCATCTATTCCTTCGCCCTGGTATTCGCCGCGCTCCACAGCGGGCATGACCTCGTCAAAGCGCATTCGGACAGGCACCGCGTCAGGCCAGGCCAGGCGCAGCAGCAATTCGGCGGTGGTCAGACGGCCTGGCGACGCCACCCGTTTGCCGTTCAGGTCGCCCAGTTCTTCACGGGCCACCACCAGTGGCCCTACCCCACGCCCCAGTGCCCCGCCAGAGCGCAGCAGGGCGTAGCTATCCAGTACCTCAAAGGCGGCCCGGTAGCTGATCTTGGTCAGCGGCAAGCGGGACGTGCCGGCCCAGTCGTTGAGGGTCTGCACGTCGCTCAGCACTTCGCGCACCGGAAGCGGCGAGGGGACCAGCCCAGCCTGGAGGGCATGGAAGATAAACGTGTCGTTGGGGCAAAAGGAATAGCCCAGGTCCAGTGTGTGGGCTGCAGGGTTCCGATGAGCAGACATGGCCCCAGGCTAGCGGTCAGGCAGCGGGGCAAGTGTGGGGTTTAGGCCTCGCGTCTCCGCCAGAACTCTGCCAGAGCCGGCACTCTAGCTTAGGAGACATGAAACGGCTGCTTCCTCTGGTGGTGCTGGGCCTTACCGCTTGCTCGGCTGCGTCTCATCCCCCTCTCCCTGATGAGCTGAAGTACACCTGGTATCCCAGCACCGACCGCACCGCCAGTGCCGATGAGCTGGCGGTACTGGCGCACACCAATGCTGCCCGCGCTGCGGGGCAGACCTGCGGCCAGACCCCTTATCCACCCGCTCCCGCACTGGTCTGGAGCGACACGCTGGCCCACGCCGCCCGCAACCACGCGCAGGACATGGCGGCGCGGCAGTATTTTGGGCATGTGACCCCAGAGGGCGTGACGGGTGCCCAGCGCATGACCCTGGCGGGCTACCGCTGGCAATACGCAGGCGAGAACTTGGCCGCCGGACAGGACACCGCTGCTCAGGTGGTGGCGAAGTGGCTGGCCAGCGAAGGCCACTGCCGCAACCTGATGAACCCCAACTTTACTGAGTTGGGGGTAGGCGCTGTGGCCCATGCGGACAGGTATGGCAGGTACCACGTGCAGAATTTCGGCCAGCCAGCGCGTTAACTCAGGGCGTCCCGGGCTGCCTGAGCATCCCGGCCCAGCTGCGCCTTGAGTTCTTCTAGGCCGCTGAACCGCTGTTCGCCGCGCAGTCGCCGCACAAAGTGAATCTGGAGTTCCTCGCCGTAGAGCTCGCCCGCATAATCGAACAGATGCACCTCGAAGCGCCGCTCCTGGCCGCCCACCGTGGGCCGGAACCCGATGTTGGCCATGCCGTCCCAGGGCTGGGATTTGTCGTTCAGCACGCGCACGGCGAATACCCCCTGTGGCAGCGCTTTGCCTTCAGGCACCTGGATGTTGGCGGTGGGATAGCCGATGGTGCGCCCCAGCTGATCGCCGCGCACCACCACGCCCTGCGCCGAGTAGAGGCGGCCCAGTAGCCGCGCCGCGCCCGCCACGTCGCCTTCACGCAGGTATTCACGTACGCGGGTGCTCTTGATGTCTTCACCGCTTACGCCGTGAATGGGAACCACCACCACGTCACGGGTGACTTCACGCAGATCGTCTACGCCCCCAGCCCGCGCCTTGCCGAAATAAAAGTCCTCGCCCACCACGATGGCGCGGGGGCGCATCTGACGCAGGTCGTCCAAGAAAGCCGCCTTGTCGCGTGCCGCGAACTCGCGGGTAAACGGCACCGCTACCGTCTCGTCAATGCCGTACAGCGCCATCAGTTCCAGCTTTTCCGGCAGGGTGGAGAGGTATTCGACGCCTTTCATCAGGACCTTGGTGGGCGGGTCGAAGGTATACACCACGCTAGGCACGCGGTACTCACGGGCTTTGGCTTTGAGCTGGGCCAGCAGCGCCTGGTGTCCCAGATGCACCCCATCAAAGGAGCCGATGGCCAGCACGATGTCGGTGTCGGGGCGCTGGTCGGGGGAGATGTAGGTTTTCATCGGCTCTCCATCTGCCGCCCCAAGGCGAACAGCGCCGCCGTAACGGTGGTGGCGCTGCCGACCGTGCGCCCGTCCCGCAATTCGTCCAGTACCTCGGCGGGCCGCCGCCAGATCACCTCAATGTCTTCGTCGTCGTCCATCGGCAGACGCGACTCGCGCAAATTGGTCGCTGCAAAAATGTGCAGTCCCTCGTCACAGAAGCCGGGGCTGGCGTAGAAGAAGGTCAGTTTTTCCAGGTCGGCGTCAAAGCCAGCTTCTTCCTGCAGTTCGCGGCGCGCCGCTGCCGCAGGGTCTTCGCCCTTTTCCATCAGCCCGGCAGGCACTTCTAGCGTGGTCAGGCCCAGCGCGGGGCGGAACTGGCTGACGCACAGCATCTCGCCCTGTCCGTTGAGGGCCAGCACCGCCACCGCGTCGGCGTGACGCACCACCTCGTAGCGGCCATTCAGGACCTCCAGCCGCACGATGCGCCCGTCATAGATCAGTTCGGTTTGCGTCGGAACAGGGTCAGCCATGCCTCCAAGTTTATGCGAGCAGGGCAGGGCACGGCACGCCTGGATTCTGATCAGCTGGCCTGACTTCCGGCCACTGCTCAGTTTAGACTCCTAGGCATGCTCACCCGTCAGGACCTTGAAGCCCGCGAAGTGCAGCTGCTGGCACCTTACGCTACGCTGAGCCGTGAGTCGGGCGGGCGCGAGTACCCCGAAGCCGAGAGCGACTCGCGCACGGCCTTTCAAAAAGACCGGGACCGCATCCTGCACACCGGGGCCTTTCGGCGGCTGGAACACAAGACCCAAGTGTTTCTCAACGTGCGTGGCGATCACTACCGCACCCGGTTGACCCACACGCTGGAAGTGCAGCAGGTGGCCCGTTCGGCGGCGCTGCGGCTGGGCCTGAACGAGACGCTGGCCGAGACGGTGGCCCTGGCCCACGACCTGGGCCACCCGCCTTACGGGCACGCCGGCGAGCGGCTGCTGGACGAACTGGTACGCACCCACGGCGAGCCGAGCGGCTTTGACCACAACCATCAGGCGCGGCGCATCGTGACCGAACTGGAGGAGCGCTACCCCGACTTTCCCGGTCTGAACCTGACCCGCGTGACCCTGGACAGCCTGAACAAGCATGACCGGGCGCACTCGGACCAGGCCGCTCTGGAAGCCCAGTTGGTGGATGTGGCCGACGCCCTGGCCTACACCGCGCACGACCTGGAAGACGGGCTGCGCTCCGGGCTGCTGGAAGAAGGTGAGCTGCTAGGGCTGGGACTGTGGCGCGAGATACTGGACCGCTGCGGCCTGAACGGTGTGACCCTGACCAAGCGGGAACGCCGCACCCTGCACCGTGAGCTGTTGGGTTTCCTGATCGGTGATCTGACGCGGGCCAGCGCCCAGGCCATTGCCGCCAGTGGCGTGCAGAGCGTGGCAGAGGTACGTGCCCACAGCACGGCGCTGATCGTGCATAGTCCGGCGGTGGCGGCGCTGTTGGGCGAGGCCCGGCAGTTTCTGTTCGCCCAGCTATACCGTCACTGGCGCGTAGAGATGCAAGTGAGCCAGGCCGAGCAGATCCTGACCACCCTGTTCGGGGCGTACCTGGCGCGGCCCGCCATGCTGCCGCCTGCTTACGCCGCCCGCCTCAGCGAAGTGGGCGAGGTGCGGACCGTGTGTGACTTTATCGCCGGGATGACCGACCGCTACGCCCTGGACATCTACGAGGAGCTGACCCGCCCCGGCCTGGGGATGGAGTGGGTGCGCTAGACCTTAGACCCTCACCCCGGCAGATTCTCGCCGCAGCGCTTGCAGTAGTGGGCGTCGGCGTCGTGTTTGTTCAGGCCACATTGGGGGCAGTGCCGCCCCTGCCGCGCTGCCTGAGCTTCTTGTAGCCCAACCGTCACGATGCCGGTAGGCACCGCGATGATCGCGTATCCCAGCAGCATCGCCAGGCTGGCCAGAAACTTGCCAGCGCCGGTCTGGGGCGAGATGTCGCCGTATCCTACGGTGGTCACAGTCACGATGGCCCAGTAGATGGAATTGGGAATGGACGTAAAGCCATTTTCGGGGCCTTCAATCAGGTACAGCAGCGTTCCGAAGACGATCACCAGGCTCAGCACCGACATGAAAAAGACGGTGATGCGCTCACGGCTGGCGGTCAGGGCCTCGCCCAGTAAGGTGGCCTGATCGGTGTAGCGGGCCAGCTTGAAGACCCGGAACATCCGCAGCAGCCGCAGCGCCCGGATAATCAGCAGGTACTGACTGCCGGGAAACAGCAAGCTGAGGTAGGACGGCAAGATGGTCAGTAGGTCCACCACGCCGTAAAAGCTGCGGGCGTACTTCAGGGGACGCCGCGCTCCCAGCAAGCGTCCCACATAGTCCAGCGTGAAGAGGATGGTAAAGGCCCATTCGACCCAGCGCAGGATGTTGCGGGTGGCGAGCGGCAGTCCTGGCAGGCTTTCGAGCATCACCGCCAGAACTGAGGCCACGATCAGCACGATCAAGACCTTGTCGTAGAGGCGGGCCGCCGGGGAGTTCAGGCCGAAAATCAGGTGTCCCAGAGACCGCCGCCAGGGAGCGCGGTGATCCGCATAGGGCGGGTGCTGGCGCGGAGTGGGATCAGACATGCTGGTCAGAGTCTAGAGCGCCCGGACAGGACGACACTGGCAATCAGTCAAGCAGTGGCTCAGGCCCTGGATAGCTAGTGCTGGTCGTTTATTACGCTGCTGGCCGGTAGAACAGCCGCCATGAAAAGCCCCCCCGCCCTTCATGGGTGGGGGGGCTTTTCAGAACTACTTAAAACTTACTGAGCGACCTTGACGCTGAAGTAAATGCCGTTCTTCTCAATCAGCACGCTGGCGCTCTGGCCATTGCGCTTGAAGGTGGAGTACATACGCTCACCGTTGCGGCTGGTGCTGGTCAGGCTGTAGCCCTGGTTGCCCATGTAACGGACGTACTGCGCGTGCACGTTGTCCAGGGTGGCGTTCAGGTTAAAGTTGGCGCGCCACACGGCCAGGTTGAAGTTGGGGCGAGGAGCGGTAGACACGGGGTTGCTGGGAGCGGGGGTCTGAGCACTGCCACGGGCCACGTTGTACAGAGCAGTGTCGGTGATCCAGGTGTTCTGAGGCAGGGGATTGACCACGATGCTCAGGGCCTGGGCCAGATTGTTCTGACCACTCACGTTCACGTTGGCAAAGCCGCTCTGGGTCTGAAAGTTGGCCAGTTGGTTCAGGTTCAGCTGGGTGCGGCTGGCCAGGGCCAGGACTTTGTTCACGCCGTAAGGAGCGGCGATGTCGAAGGTAAAGTTGTCACTGGCGCTGGGGAACACGCGGGTCTCTCCGGCCCGCAGGTAGTTGCCGCCCGACTGCAGGTTGTTGGGCAGAATCAGATCGACTTTGCCGTTCGGGTCCACGTTGAACAGATACACATAGGCGTTCTCGTTGGTCTTGGTGAACAGACGGATCTTGTCGTTCACATAGTAGTTGGGGGTACGGGCACCGCTGGTGTCACGGTCCGTCCAGACCTGCACGGTCAGCGGGGTGGGGATGGGGTTCACGATGATGCTCTGGGCGCTCAGCTGGGGGCCAGCAGCAGCGGTGGTCAGAGCAGTGGCACCCAGAACGGCGGTCAGGAAAGTCATGGTCTTTTTCATGGGGTCAGTGTGCAACGCGCACGTGATGACGACCTGATGACGGCGTCCCGAAACATAGGGTGTTTTCTCACCTTTGGTCAGGTTTCTCATTGGAACAGGCGTACCTGTCTGAATCGGGCCAGCGAACCGGGCGCCTGAAACTCTGTTGTTGCCGTCTAGAAGCCAGAAATTCAAACCAATAGGGCTGAGCTGTCACGGCACCGGCTTGCCGAAAGTCTGCACCCAGTAGTGTCCCAGATCGCTGCCCGGGAGTTGGACGTAGCTCAGACCAATTTCGCTGAAGTCGCCCAGCATGCTCGCGCAGTGACCCGGACTGGTGCGCCAGCCTTCCATGGCCTCAGCGGCGCTGGTCTGCCCGGCGGCCAGGTTCTCGGCGGTGTTGGCGCGGGGGTAGCCCGCCGCTGCGATGCGCTGGGCTGGGGTGCTGCCATCCAGCTGGCTGACGTGATCCATAAAGTTGGCCGTAGGCATGGCGATGGCGTGGGCCAGCGCGGCGCGGTCCAGCGCGGCATTGCGCCGCAGTGGGGCCAGCCGCCGCCCGTCAAAACGGCCGGTGGCGCAGTTGTAGCCAGCGGTACGCAGGCGGTTGACGGCGTCCAGCACCTGCTGCTCAGCGGCAGCGGAGCCCATGAGGGGCGTACTTGGCACGCTGAAGCGCACGGAGCGGCTCTGGTTGCCCGTCTGCACTGCCGCGGTGTGTGTTCCGGCCCGCAGCGCCGCCGTAGTTGTACCGAGCGGCTGGCCGTCCAGCGAGTAACGCGGCTGGTAAGGGCCGTATATTACGCTGCCCACATCGCTCAGGGTGACTGTGCCGCGGCCCAACAGGACGACCAGACCTGCCCGCTCGGCCCCCTGCGAGCGCACGGCAATAGGCAACTGTCCTTGTCCCAGCAGCCGTCCGTTTTGCGAAAAGGACATGGTCGCCAAGTAGTGACCTGGGCGGTAGTAGGTGTGCTGCACTGCGGCACCCGAAGCCGTGTGACCATCCCCAAAGTCCCAGACCACGCTGATGCCTGTGCCCACATTGGCCCGAAATTCAATGTCCAGTGGGGCCAGGCGCTGACTATCGGCATTGGCCGTGACACCCCACTGCCCCTGCGCCTGGGCGGGTGCAGTCAGCAGACAGGTGGCCGCCCATAATCCCAGCAGGACTTGAGCTGCGCCGGTCAAGGCGGGACGGGCAGAGGAGCGGCGGACAGGGGTGAGACGCATTCTTTCCACTCTATGCAGATCACCCTGACGGCGTTCTTGCGTGATATGGCGGCGCCGCAAGTGGTGAGCACGTGAGTTGGGCGTCATTCAACCTTCAAAGAGCGGACCCCCTTAGCCCAGTCCCGCTAGATTCTGGGGCGTGATCGAGTGGATGCTGAACCTGATGAACCAGATGGGCTATCTGGGCATTTTCCTGTTGATGATTCTGGAAAATCTATTTCCGCCGATTCCCAGCGAGTTGATCATGCCTTCGGCGGGTTTTGCGGCGTCGCCGGAGCAGGGGCAGCTGAATATCTTTGGGGTGGTGCTGGCCGGAGCGCTGGGCAGCGTGGTGGGCACCTTGCCGCTGTACTACATCGGAAAAGTATTTGGTGAGGAGCGGGCCACTGCCTGGGCTGACCGCTACGGCAAGTGGCTGACCGTGAGCGGTGAGGACATCCGCAAAGCCGACGACTGGTTCGACCAGCACGGGACCAAGGCCGTGCTGTTCGGGCGGATGGTGCCGGGGATTCGCAGTCTGCTGTCCCTGCCCGCTGGCGTAAGCGGTATGCCCCTGCCGAAATTCCTGCTGTACTCGTTTCTCGGCTCCGGCATCTGGGCGGGACTGCTGGCGGCGGCCGGGTACTTCCTGGGCGAGAACTATGACCGGGTCGAGCAGTACGTCGGCCCGGCGTCCAAGATTATTCTGGGCGCCCTGGCGCTGTGGTTCGTGTGGTGGATCATCAAGCGGCGGCGCGAACGGGCCCAGGGTTCATAGACCGTCTTATTGGTCCCGGCCAGTCGTTTGATCTGAGCGCTAGCATCTGAGGCATGTTCGACCAATTTGCCGTGATGGATCTGCTGGCCCCAGAGGAGCGGCAGGCCCGCGCCAGCGCCCGCCTGTATGCCGAAAGCGTACTGATGCCCCACATTGCGGACTGGTGGGACGCTGGCGACCTGCCGATTCGTGACGTGATGCGCGGGCTGGGTGCCCAGGGACTGCTGGGCCCGATGATCGCTGAGGCGTACGGGGGCAGCGCCGCTTCATCCAACCTGTATGGTGCCCTGATGTACGAACTGGACCGGGTGGACAGCGGTATTCGCAGTGCGGCCAGCGTGCAGGGCAGCCTGGTGATGTATCCGATAGAAGCGTTTGGCACCGACGAGCAAAAGGCCCAGTACCTGCCCGGCCTCGCCCGTGGTGAACTGATCGGCTGCTTTGGCCTTACCGAGCCGGACGGTGGCTCTGACCCTGGCGCGATGCGGACCCGTGCCCGCCGGGAGGGGGACGACTACGTCCTGAACGGCAACAAAATGTGGATCACCAACTCGCCCGTGGCGGACATAGCGCTGGTCTGGGCCAAGGTAGAGGAGGGCGGTCAGGACACGGTACGCGGCTTTCTGGTGCCCACGGGTACGCCGGGGTACAGCGCCCCTGTGATCAAACGCAAGATGAGTATGCGGGCCAGCGTGACTGGCGAGATCGTGTTGCAGGACTGCCGCGTGCCTGCCAGTGCCATGCTGCCCGGCGTGCGTGGTCTCAAGGGGCCGCTCTCGTGCCTGACCGGTGCTCGCTTTGGCATCGGCTGGGGTGCGATGGGAGCCCTGGAACTGATGCTCACCACCGCCGTCAGCTATACCCAGACCCGCGTGACCTTTGGGCAGCCCACCGCCTCGCGTCAGCTGGTGCAGGACAAGTTGGTCAAGATGGCGACCGACCATTCGGCAGGATTGCTGCTGGCCTGGCGGCTGGGTGTCCTCAAGGACAGCGGCCAGATGGACTACACCCAGGTTAGTATTGTCAAGCGCAACAACGTGCGCCGCGCCCTGGAAGGTGCCCGTCTGGCCCGTGAACTGCTGGGCGGCAACGGCATCACCACCGAGTATCCAGTCGTTCGCCACATGCTGAACCTGGAAACGGTGGACACCTACGAAGGCACGCATGATATTCACACCCTGATCGCCGGGCGCGGCCTGACCGGGGAAGGAGCGATGGGCTGAGCGGTGCAGGCGCCTACCTGCTGGTGGCTCTGGGAGGCGCCGCCGGGGCAGTGCTGCGTCATTGGGCCGCCCAGGCGTTGGGTCCCTGGGCGGCGGCGCTGGGTTGGCCGGTCAGTGTAACGCTGATCAATGTGCTGGGGTCTTTTCTTCTGGGCCTGTTGCTGGGGCTGGTCGGGCGCGGCGTGCTGCCCGACTGGGCGTGGTTGGCCCTGGGAACTGGGGTATTGGGCGGCTTCACGACCTTCAGCACCTTTAGTGTGGATCTGGACAGCTTGCTGGGACGCGGCGCGTATGGCGAAGCGGCGCTGTACCTGACCCTGAGCGTGGGCGGCGGCCTGCTGGGCGCAGTGCTGGGACGGCTGCTGGGCCTCTGGCTGACCCAGGGCCGACCACCCCTCAGCTAAACTGCGGCATGAACCCCACAACTCTGACTGTGTCTGTCCTGGCCCTGTCGCTCTGGAGTGGGATGGCCGAGGCCCAGACTGATGTGGCCACCAGCTGGCAAGACCTTTACGCGCCTTATGTTTCAGGAGCACCCCTTGGAGAACCCCTGGCAGGCCTTGGTGAGGGTCAGACTTCCCTGCTCACCCTGCCCGTCCCAGGTGGGGCGGCGCTGCCTCTCTTTGCCACAGAGAACTGGCGTGGTGACGGGTATACGGTCCAGCTAGCGACACGGGCTGGGACATTTCTGAACACTGGCCAGCGGCGCGCCATCGGCGATTTGGGGGTGCGGGTGGCTTCGGCCTGCTTCGGTCTGCCTGCAGCAGAGCAGCAGGCTTTGCGGGGGCAGCTGGAAGCTTTTTTCGTGTACACGGCCCGTCTACAGGAGGCGCGGCCCCTGCGCACCCGCCTGGGCCCGGTAGAACTGCGCGGCTGGAAGACGGAGCGGTACACCGCCGTGGAGTTCTCGCGTATGGGAGAGCCTGGCAGAGGCAACTGGCAGCACTGGTGTATCGCGGCGGGCTAAGGCAGTGTGCCGAATCACGCGGGTGGGACGGTTCCGCTTTTTATTTCCATGCTGGCGATCAACTCCCGTGAGGCGGCTTCCGTCAGTCAGATGCGATGTGTAGCCCAGTACGCTGAAAAAATGCTGACCCAGACAGTCCGTTTGCTGCCGTTGCTTGCCCTGCCTACCCTGACTGGCTGCGGCACAGTGCCGCTGCCACCCGTCGCCCTGCCAGATGTTGAACTCACGGCTCCAGTGGCCTTGAACGGTTCAGTCGGGCGTCTATTTGCAGGCACGGAGCTGTTTGCCCAGCCGGTGGATGCCCGCCTGAAAAACCTGTCGGTCACAGGTCAGGCAAGGCTGAACACGCCTGCCAGTACCCGCTTGGTGATGGATGTGCTCTTGACCCGTGAGCTGCCCGCCGACTGTGTACCATACGGTCCGGCGCAGCTCTGTACATCAGGAGGCCAGAGCATCGGAAAGGCCGTATTTGCCGCAGGAGAGAAAGCCGCTGAGTTACGGCTGGGCGGAGAGGTGCTGAACACCCTGGCCCACGGCGGTGAAGGGCACTTGGGGCTGCGCCTGACCGAAGGAAGCGTGCCAGCGGGCACCGTGCTGACCTTCAGTGATCTGGAGGCAAAAGCGTACTTCTAGGCGCTGACTCGGGCATTGCGCTTACGGCATGAGACCAGCTGACCGATTAGAATCGCCCCCATGACCCGCAAGCCGACACGCCGCAAAGCCGATCAGAACCCGCCGCCCACGCAGTGGCTGGAACTGTCGGAACTGCTGGATTACGTGGGTCAGGTGCTGGGGCGAGGGCTGCCTGGGGCCATCTGGGTTCGCGCCGAAATTGCCGAGCTGACCGACCGCCGCCACCTCTACCTGGACTTGGTGCAGCTGGAAGGCGGCCAGCAGGTCGCCAAATGCCGCGCCGCGATCTGGGCACGCGAACGCTACGCCCTGGAAGGCAAGCTCAAGCGTGCGACCGGCGGTGGTCTGAGCGCGGGCATGTCGGTGCTGCTGTTTTGCACCGCCGAATTTCATCCGCAGTACGGGTTTTCGCTGCATGTGCAGGACATTGCCCCTGAATTCACGCTGGGAGAGGCCGTAGCCCGCCTGAATGCCATGCGCGAGACCCTCCAGGCCGAGGGTGTGTATGGCCTGAACCGCACCCGACCTCTGCCGGGCGACTACGCGCGCCTCGCCGTCATCACGCCGGAGGGTGCCGCTGGGCTGGGTGACTTTCACCGCGAAGTAGCGCCGCTGGAAGCGGCTGGGGTGCTGGAGCTGCATTACCTGCGGGCCACCTTTCAGGGCCGCACCGCCAGCGAGAGCCTGACGGCGGCGGTGCAAGCGGCGCATGACCTGCACGTGGGGCAGCCGCTGGACGCCCTGGTGGTCATTCGCGGTGGCGGTGCGACCACCGATCTGGCTTGGTTGAACGACTTGCCCTTTGGGCGGGCGCTGGCGCAGTTTCCGGCGCCGGTCATCACCGGGTTGGGCCACGCCCGCGACGACACCCTCCCCGACGAATTAGCGGCGCTGCGGACCGATACGCCCAGCAAGGCCGCCGTCCATATCGTCCGCACGGTGACTCAGGCGGCAGCCCAGGCGCAGGCGGACTGGACCTACATCCGCCGGGTGGGCGCTGAAGAAGCGGTGGGCGCCGACGCCTCGGTGCGCTGGCTGCGTGACCGTCTGCGCGGGGCCGTGCAGCGTGGACTGAACAGTGCCGAGCGTGACGTGACCGGGCTGATGCGCTCGGCAGTGGGGTTGTCGCCTGAGCGCACGTTGGAGCGTGGGTATGCACTGGTGCGCGGCGCGGACGGACGCCCCGTGACCCGCGCCGCACAGGTCGGCAGTGGCGAGGCGTTGACCCTCCACTTGGCCGACGGCGAGATCGGGGTTGAGGTTCAGTGAGTAGAGGTTCAGTCGGCTGGCAGGTCCGCCGCGCCAGTCCCGCCGACGCCCGCGTGATTGCGGCCCACCGCTTGCCGGAGTTGCCGCTGGATGATGCGGATGTGTTGGCCTATGCCGACTGGCTGCCGGGGGCGATGCGGCGGGGCCTTTACCTCGGCTGGGTGGCCGAGGCGGAAGGAGCCGTGGTGGCCGGAGCTGGCCTGACGCTGCTGGAATGGGGCCCCACCCGTGGCGATCCCCAGCCCTGGCGCGGGCGCGTGGTCAACGTCTGGACCCATCCGGACTGGCGCAGACAGGGCGCGGCACGTCAGCTGGTGGGGCTGGCGCTTCAGGCCGCGGGTGAGCGGGGCATCCGGGTGGTCGGCCTGGCCGCCACCGACCTGAGCCGCCCGCTGTACGCCTCGCTGGGATTTGAACCCTGCGGGGCCGAGCTGCTGCGGCGCTCCCGGCACCCCGGCCCGTTACACTGCCCGCATGACCCTGAGCATTCGCCGCGCGGGCCTGAGCGACCTAGACACCCTGACCGAGCTGTTTGACGAATACCGCGTCTGGTACAGCCAGCCCTCGGACCCGGCAGGAGCACGGGCCTTCTTGCAGGAGCGACTGTTGCTGGGTGAAGCGGTGATCTTTCTGGCGCTGGTAGATGATCAGCCCGCTGGATTCATGCAGCTGTACCGGATGTTCTCCAGTGTGGGGCTGCGGCGCATCCGGGTGCTGAACGATCTCTTTGTCCGTGACGGTTTTCGGGGCCAGCACATCGGCACGGCGCTGCTGGACGCGGCCCGCGATCTGACGGCCCAGAGCGGCGCGGCCCGCGTGGTTCTGGAAACCGGGGCCGACAATCACGCTGCCCAGCAGGTGTATGAGCGTTATGGATTCACGCGGGATGAATCGGTTCATTACCTGCTGCCGGTGGAGGGCCGCTAAGCACGCTTACCCCACTACAATGAACCATGTCTGACCAGCCTGACCGCCCACCGCTGACCCCCGAAGCTCTGGCGCAGGCCATCGCGCCGCACCGCGAGCGGATCGACCAGATCGACGCACAACTGCTAGAACTGCTGAACCAGCGGGCCAACCAGGCGCGGGCGATCGGGACCCTCAAGGGTGAGGCCGCCGTCTACCGCCCGGAGCGCGAAGCACAGGTGCTGGCCCGGATTGCGGCACTGAACGCAGGACCGCT
Source organism: Deinococcus radiophilus (assembly GCF_020889625.1). Lineage (GTDB taxonomy): Bacteria > Deinococcota > Deinococci > Deinococcales > Deinococcaceae > Deinococcus > Deinococcus radiophilus. The sequence continues at coordinate 1,508,181 of NZ_CP086380.1, read as the reverse complement.
GCACGGAAACGCAGTGCAGCGTATCTTCCGCGAGGTGATGAGCGAGTGTCTGGCCCTGGAACGCCCGCTGACCGTCACCTATCTGGGACCACGCGGCACTTTTACCGAGCAGGCGGCGGCACGGCATTTTGGCAGTGCCGCGCTGCTCCAGCCCTGCGCCACCATTGATGAAACCCTGCGCGAAGTCGAAGCGCGGCAGGCCGATTACGCCGTGGTTCCTATTGAGAACAGCAGCGAGGGCGCGGTGAACCGAACACTGGACCTGCTGACCAGTACCGAGTTGCGCGCCTGCGGTGAAGCGACGCTGCGCATTCACCATCTGCTGATGTCGCAGGCACAGGAGTTGCCGGAAGTGATCCAGGTCTACGCGCATCCACAGGCGCTCGCGCAGTGCCGGGACTTTCTGAGTCGCTGTCTGCCGCAGGCTGAACAGGTGGCGGTCAGCAGCAACGCCGAAGCGGCCCGTCTGGCCGCCCAACCGCAGCAGACGCATACGGCGGCCATCGGGCCGGGGCAGGCCGCGGCGCTGTACGGCCTGAATGTGCTGGACCAGAACGTTGAGGACGATCCGAACAACACCACCCGGTTTCTGGTCCTGGGCCACCAGGCTGCCGGACCCAGCGGCGCAGACCGGACCACCCTGATTGTCGCCGCCCCGCAGGCCGATCATGCCGGGGCCATGCACCGCCTGCTTGAACCGTTCAGCCGTCTGGGCATTTCCATGACCAAGCTCGAAAGCCGCCCAGTACGCGGTGGGCTGTGGCAGTACGTGTTTTTTATTGATATTGAGGGCCACGCCGACGACCCCAGTGTGGCCCAGGCGCTACTTGAGATGCGTCAGCGGGCAAATTTCCTCAAGGTGGTGGGCAGTTATCCCAGGGCGTAAGACATAAAAATCCCCGCCTCCTTGTGGGGAGGCGAGGTGATCTGTGCGGACTGACTTTGATTATTTGACGATGCCAGCCAGGTTGAGCAGGAACAGCACGGTGAACCCCGCCAGGAAAATCAGGCCTGCGTACGACAGCCAGCGCAGGCCGGGAGTCAAGCTGGGTTCGTCCCGGACCAGCGTCAGGTTCAGCCAGGCGAACACTGGAGCGGTGATAAAGGCGACGATCATGGCAAAGCGGAGCATGCCTGCCAGCTGGGCCTGCATGGCGATGATGATAAAGAGCCCCACCAGCCCGATACCGAGAATCCAGGCGTTCAGATGCCCGGTGGTCAGGCTGGGTTTGTTCTGCAGCAGCCGCAGCGCTTCGCCGGAGGCGCGGGCGTAACCGTCCACCACGGTAATGGTGGTGCCGTACATGCACATAAAAGCGATAAAGGCGATCAGCGGCACGGCCCACTGACCGATGGCCCCGCCGTACATGTTCATCAGCTGGGTGACGTAAGCGCCGCCAGCGGTGGGGATTTCCACGCCGGTGCCGAACTGGAGCAGCGCGCCCAGCGCCACGAAAAAGATCGCCAGCACCGCCGAGGTGATGTAACCGGTGTTGAAGTCGAACAGCGAGTCATTCAGCGAGGAGGCCTTGTCCTTTTGCTTTTCGCGCACCCACATGGAAGTCAGCGCGCTGATCTCGATGGGCGCAGGCATCCAGCCCATCAGCGCCACCAAAAAGGGCAGTGTAGCCAGCGTCCAGGGGCTGGGCGCCACAAAGTCGGCGGGGGCCGCCGCGCCCCGGCTGGCGGCGAACAGCACCGCCAACACCGTGGTCACCGTCAGCGCCAGCATGATCGCTTTGGTCAGGCCGTCCAGCGCCTTGAAGTGCCCCGCCAGCAGAATCAAGAAGGTGCTGCCGATGATCAGGGTGGCCAGCAGCGGCACGCTGACGCCTGGCAGCACGAAATGCAGGATAGACGCCGACAGCAGCCCCACCCCGGCCAGCGCGATCACGCTGGAGACCACACACAGGATGAAAAAGACCCACAGGTAGCCCCGGCCTTTTTGCGCGTAGCCTTCCACCAGCGAGTGCCCCGTTTCTACGGTGTACTGGGTGCCGAAGCGGAAAAAGGGGTACTTGAGCAGGTTGACCAGCAGAATCAGGCCGACCAGCTGCCAGCCGAACATGGCTCCAGCCTGGGTAGAGGACACCAGGTGCGACCCCCCGATGGCCGCCGATGCCATGAGAAGGCCTGGCCCCAGGGCTGCAAGCTTGGACTGCCAGGTAGATTGTGAAGCAGGTACGGTGGTTTGCATGTCAAGTTTTAACACGTAGGTATAGATAACGTAAAGGTGCCCGGTCCGGTGTGGCATCCATCTGACAGCCCCTAGGGGAAACAGCCATATGAACGGCAACGCGGGGGCTGAGCAGTTGGATCAGGTGCTGGCCGGGCCAGTGGTGATGGGCCGGGCGTCGTCGCTGACCCAATCGCTCCAACTGCCCGCGTACAGGCGGTTGTCTGGACCTAAGGGTACTCCGGCCAGTTCACGCGCCAGCAGGTTGGGGGTGGCGCTGACCCCGCTGCCGCAGTAGGTGACGGTGGCCTGGGCAGGTGCAGCCCCCAGCCGCTCTGCTTGTGACTCGGCGGCCTGAAAGCGGCCCTGCCCGTCCAGTGCCTCAGTCCAGGGCCGATTCACTGCTCCCGGAATATGCCCAGCCTTGCGGTCCAGCGGCTCGGTGTCGCCCCGGTAGCGTTCTGGGGCGCGGGAATCAATCAGGAGGGTGTCGTCGCTGAGCGCGGCCACTTCATCGGCGGTTGCCAGGTAGCTCGTCTGCACCTTAGGTGTAAAGGTGGCAGGAGTGGGCTGCGGTTCCTGGGACGTCAGCTCACCGCCCGCTGCTTGCCAGGCCGTCAGGCCGCCGTCCAACACGGCCACCTGTTCGTGTCCCAGCCAGCGCAGCAGCCACCAGGCCCGCGCTGCGTAGAACCCCTGCGCTCCGCCCGCGTCGTAACATACCACCAGGCTGTCTGGGCCAATGCCTTGCTCGCCCAGCCAGGCTGCCAGCGCCTGCGGGTCCGGCAGGGGGTGACGCCCGCCCGCGCCCGATTCGGTCACTGGGCCGCTGAGATTCATTTCCAGGTCGGTGTACACGGCACCGGGTAGGTGGCCTTCCGCGTAGGCCATGCGCCCCAGCAGCGCGTCGCGCAGGTCAAAGCGGCAGTCCAGCAGCCGCAGATGAGGGTGGTGCAAGTTGGCCTGCAGCCACTCGGCGCTGACCAGGGGGGTAGGGAAATCAGTTGTGGTCATGTCCAGAGTTTAGACTCCGCATATGCCCGCTGTCCGCTCTATTCCGGTGGATGACCTGCGCGAACCGTTCTACGAGTTCCGGTTCTTCTTCGAGGCCGGTGTCCATGTCTGCCTGTGGAGTGCCAATGAGGACGCCCGGCACTGTTTTGGCTATCCGGTGCCTCTGCGTGACTTGATATTGCCGCGTGACCTGACCCTCTGGGGAGAAGCCCTGATGGAACGCTGGGACGACGCTGTAGGGTGGTATGGACCGCCTATGCCCTGGAATGAAGGGGAAGAGGCGTACTTTCACGGCGAGGTTGGGAGGTTCCTGGATGCACTGGAACGCGCTCTGGGCCGGGAATACCGCCTTATTCGGTGTGGTCCCTGGGCGGGAAGTTCCGGTTGACCGGCGAGTCAGCGTTCGGGGCTGCTGGGGCAGCAGGCTCAGGCCACACCACTTCAAACGTTTCGCACTGCACCTGCTCAGCGTCACTAAAAGGCCGGTCCGCCTGCTGACGGCCAAAAAATGTGCGGTGGGCGTCGCGCCACCAGTCCAACGTCAGGTCGCCTTCGCCCTCCGAGGCTGCAAATTCGGCGCTCACGTCCAGAAAGGGAATGTGCTCTACCTTGACGGTTCGGATGAGGGCGGCGGGCTGACCCTGGCCGTCCAGCACCACCGACAGCATCCCAGGGTGAATGCTGGGGTCGGCAGGCCAGCCGGTGGTGGCGACCTTCTGGCCCGACAGGACCAGGGCCAGCAGCCGGTCTGCCATGTCGGGCGAGTCGCCAAACTGAAAGGCGTCGGGCAGCGTCTCTATACCAGGGTCATAGGCGTGAACAAAGTCCCAGAGCACCTGCTCTGTGGCCGTTTCGGGGCTTGACATGCCTGAAGCTTAACAGCTCCCGCCCGCCTATCGGCCCAGATTCAGAAGAACCGCGTCACATCCCGCACCAGCACGAAGGCCATCAGGAACATCACGAACAGGAACCCAGCGGCGGTGACGCTCTGCTCCTGCTGAAAGGTGAGCGGGCGGCCGCGCAGCATCTCGATCAGCACCAGGGCAATGCGGCCCCCGTCCAGGCCCGGAATCGGCAGCAGGTTGAACACCGCCAGCGACAGGTTCAGCAGCACGGCGATCTGTACCAGCGCCCAGCCGTTCAGTGCAGCGGCCTGGCTGACCGTTTCGGTGATGCGGATCGGGCCGCCCACGTCATCGGTTTGTTCGCCTTTCAGGTCCAGTGTGAACATCTCGCCCAGCAACTTGCCAAAGCTGCCCAGCACCAGTGGTACGGCCTCGGCAGTGGTCTGGAGCGACTCTCCCAGTGCCTGTGGCACGCCGACCGGATCGTTGCCGGGACCGTAGCGGATGCCCAGCAGTTGCCGCTCGCCATTCAGCACGGGGGTCCAGTCGAAGGCCAGCTCGCGCTGTTCGCCGCCGGGGGTGCGCTGCACCGTCAGGGTATGCGGTCCAGGCTGGGACAGCACCTCGCCCAGTTGCAGGTAGCCGGGCTGTGGCTGGCCGTCTATCTCCGTGCGCTCAGGAATATCCTGGCCGTCCAGCGCGATGATTTCGTCGCCGGGTTGTAGACCTAACCGTTCGGCCTCGGACCCGGCGATCACCTCGCTGACCCGGATACGGTCATTGGCCGTCACGCCGAGGCTGCTGAACATAACCGTCATCAACCCCACCGCCAGCAGCAGGTTCACGAGCGGCCCCGCCAGCAGCACCGCGATGCGTCCCAGCGCCGGCAGCCGCGCAAAGCCAGTGGTGGAGTGGCGCAGTTGCCCGTGCTCGTCTTCCTCCGGGGCCATGCCGTCAATCATGACGTAGCCGCCAACCGGCAGCAGCGAGAGCCGCCACTCGGTTCCGCGCCACTGCCGCCGGGCCAGCACCGGCCCCATGCCGACGCTGAAGCTGTCCACCTTGACGCCCTGGCGCCGGGCGGCGGAGTAGTGCCCCAGCTCGTGCAGGAAGGTAATCAGGCCCAGCAGCAGCACTGTCCAGAAGATGCCCTGTGGGGTCAGGGCAGCGGCGATGGCCTGCGCGACATTCACGCTTCCACTCCACACAGTTCCTGTGCCCGGCGGGTGGCCCAGCCTTGTACCTCCGCCAGGGTGTCCCAGCCCAGCTCTGCTCGCGGACACTCGTCCAGCACCTGTTCAATCACGCGTGGGATATCCAGAAAGCCGATCTTCCCGGCCAGAAATGCAGGCACAGCCACCTCGTCGGCGGCGTTCAGTGCGGCGGGAAGCAAGCCGCCTGCTTCGCCGGCGCGGTAGGCGAGGCCCAGCGCCGGAAAGCGGTTCAGATCGGGGGCGCTGAACTCCCACTTTCCTTCCAGCGCCCAGGCCAGTTGTTCGGTGCTGCCCCGGCCACGTGGCGCGCCTGTCACCTCGCCGGGACGGGTCATGCCGCCCGCCACCGCTGCCTCTACCGCGTAGGCGATAAACAGGCGCATATCGGCGGGACCAAAGTTGGCACTCAGGTTGCCATCGTGCCAGCGCACCGCCGAATGCACGGCACTCTGTGGGTGAATAACCACCCGCACCTTTGAAAGTGGCAGACTGTATAGTGCAGCGCACTCCATCACTTCCAACCCCTTGTTCATCAGGGTAGCGCTGTCCACCGTGATCTTCTGGCCCATGCTCCAACTCGGGTGATTCAGCGCCTGCTCAGGCGTCACACTGCTCAGGTCGGCAGGGGAGAGGCGGAAAGGGCCACCCGACGCCGTCAGAATCAGCTCGGCCACGTCCGAGAGGCGCTCACCGACCAAACACTGATACATCCCAGTGTGTTCGGAGTCCACCGGGACCAGGCGGCCCCCGCCCTGCGCCGCTGCGGCCCAGATGAGTGGGGCCGCCGTAACCATCGCCTCTTTTGTCGCCAGGGCCACCGCCTGACCCGCTTCCAGGGCAGCGCGGGTGGGGGACAGGCCTGGAAGTCCGCTGATGGCGTTGACTACTACATCGGCCTGCTGCACTGCCAGTTCTTCCAGCGGCAGCACTGCGGCGCCGCTTAGGCGTGCTTTGGCCTCGGCGTAGGCCTCTGGGGCTACGGCCACTGCTTCGGGTTGCCACTGGCGCACCTGGGCTTCCAGCAGATCCAGATTGCGCCCGCCCGCCAGGGCGGCCACCTCCCAGCCGCGCTGCTGCGCCACTTCCAGGGTCTGGGTGCCGATACTGCCGGTGCTGCCAAGAACGGTGAGCTTCACGCCGACCATCATGCCGTATCCCCCCCGAATTAAAAGGAAGGTGAGCTGCTGCCAGGCCAAAGCTATGAAAAGCTGAGAACACGCTGAGGTGGGTAAACTCGCCAGAGCAGCGTCTAGGAGGCACCATGACCATGAATGCACGTCAAGTCCAGTTCGCTGCTCTTAGCCTCATCCTCCTGCTGACTGGCTGCGGGAACCAAGAAGGCAATTCTGCCCGGAAGCCCAACGGGACGGTTGGTGTTTCTCCGGTGCCTCCAGCTGAGCAGCTGCCGTCCGATTCCCCATGGGCAGGGAGTCAACAGGTCGCCGCCGATACCGTTCATATGGCCCCGCCTCGTTCTGCCGTACCGCCCTCGCCTGACCAGAGTGGTGCCACGGTATTGCTGGACGGTGTCTCTGTTCAGGGAGGGGGTAGTCCGCAGTGGAACGAGGTGGGCTTCTATGTGGTGGCCCATTAGGACGACTGGCAACTGTTCATGAACCCGCAGGCTTACCGTGACGCCCGCACAGACGGCACCAAGCTGGTCTTTATTTACCTGACAGCTGGTGACGCGGGGCAGCCTTCAATGGTGCCGGGACGTTCTTATGTCTTGGCGCGTGAGGAAGGTACGCGGCGCAGCGTGCGGTTCATGGTGGACGCGGGCCGAGAGCTGCATGGGCCTACGGTGCGTGGCTTCGCCAAGGCTGGCCCCCACCTCATTTACCGGGTGGAGTACGGCCCGACCGTCAGTTATTACTTGCGTCTCCCCGATGGCTTAGACGCTCCCTATCTGCAGGAACTTCACCAGGGCGAACGGAGCCAGCTCAAGTCGCTGGATTCCCTCAGTACCTATCGGGGATGGAACGATCTGCGCACGACCGTCCAGCGCATCGTGGAATATGAGGGCCGTTCCAGCACATCCCTGCGGTTCCACCTGTCGGATCCTGATCCAGTGATCAACGAAGGCGATCACCACGATCACCGCGAAGCCTCACTGCTTATTACTGAACTGCTGCCCCAATGGCCCTGCGCCGCAGTGAATCTGTACCAGATGTACAACACGTCGCGTTTGCCAGTCAACATGGCTCACGACGATGTCCTGAATCAGGCTGGACTGTTTGCCATGACAGAAAGTGGACGGATTGACTTGGGTTACCCAGGTGGCTGGGAGCCGTTCCACAAGTCCTGGTTGGGCAAAAACTATGTGTGTGAGCAGTCCGCTACAGCACCAACGCCCTGTTTCTGACACCCTAGACTGGGGTATGGCCGACCCTCTGCACCAAGTTCTGGCCCTGGCGCACCAAGACAGCCGCGTCCGGGCCGTTATCTTGAGCGGGTCACGGGTGAATCCACAAGCTGTCCCTGACGCTTTTCAGGATTACGACGTGACTCTGTATGTCCGTGATCTGCCCTCGTTTACCCAGAGTCACCGCTGGATAGACCGCTTTGGCGAGCGCATGATCCTTCAGATTCCGGCGTTGATGGGCGGGGCCGAGTACGACCACACCTCGCCCATCACTTACCTGATGCAGTTTGTGGACGGCTCACGGCTGGACCTGGGCCTGATTCCAGTGGAGCTCCGCGCCGAGTTCCCGCCTGAAAGCCTTAGCCGGGTGCTGCTGGATAAGGACGACCTGTTTCCTGACCTGCCCGCCCCCCACGGGGGGGACCATTTCCCCACCCCGCCAAGCGCCCAGGCTTACGCTGACTCTTGCAACGAGTTCTGGTGGCTGGCCCCTTACGTGGTCAAGGGACTGCGGCGCGGGCAGCTCGGCTACGCCAAGTATCACCTTGACTCCCTGATGCGCGGTGAGCTGCTGCGGATGTTGGAGTGGGCCTTCGGTTGCCGCACGGGTTGGGCAGCCAATCCCGGCAAGTTCGGCTCACGCTTTGGCGGCGTGCTGCCCGCAGGCTGGCTGACCCGCTTGGAGCAGACCTACGCGGGCGCAGACACCGGGGCCAACTGGGACGCGCTGCTGACCATGACCGCCCTGTTCCGTGACGCCGCGCAGGAGGTGGCGGCGTGCAGTGGACATACGTACCCGACGCAGGATGACGAGCGGGTGAGTGCGTATCTGGCGCAGATGCGGGTGGCGTAAGTGGTAGAGTCCGTCAAAATATTCGCTGTCAATGCGCCGGATGCGGTAAGTTTCGCGGGTCTATACCCCCACGCCATAGTCAATCATCAGGCCCGCGAACTGTTCACCGTCAATCAGGATGAGAGTGGCGGTCTGCGCGGCAGGGGTGCGTGCAGGGGACGGTAGGCCTGGAACTGCTCTCGCCTCAGCCGCCGCCCAGCACGCTGATGTTCAGATAGAGGTAGGTGGCCGGGACCGCGAACAGCAGGCTGTCCAAGCGGTCCAGAAATCCGCCGTGACCGGGCAAGCTGGTGCCGGTGTCTTTGGTGTTCAGCGCCCGCTTGAGCAGGCTTTCGGAGAGGTCGCCCAGCTGACTGGCACTGGCGACCAGCACCGAGTACAGCAGCGCTTCCATTGGCGTCCAGATCTGCCAGATGAACTCGGTCAGGATCACGATGACCACGAAGCTGAAGGCCAGGCCGCTGATTGCCCCTTCCACCGTCTTGGCAGGGCTGATTTCGGGGGCCAGTTTGCGCCGCCCGAAGTAGTAGCCCCCGAAAAAACCCCCGATGTCCGCTGCGAAGGTCGCCAGCAGTGGCAGCGCGAAATACAGCAGGCCCATGTCCGGCCCTTCGGTGTAGCGCAGCAGCAGGAAATAGCCCAGGAGCCAGGGAATGTACAGCAGGCCGAAAGCGGAGTAGACAATCCGCTCCAGCGGGCGCTCGCCGGGCTTGATCACCTCAATCACGAACAGATACCCGATCGCCACCGTCAGTACCGCCTCGCGCCAGGACCCGCCTTCCCAGGGCACGCCCGGCAGCATTGGTAGGCTGGCCAGGATCAGGGCGGCACCAAAGGTAGCCAGTGTGCCGCGCCGCACGTCAATGTCGTTGTAGTCCAGCATGCGGACATACTCGAACAGACCCATCACGCCGACCAGCAGCAGGGCCGGCAGCATGGCCCACCATCCCAGATACACCACGGCGCTGACCACCAGAAAGCCGATGACGGCAGTGCTAACGCGGCTACTCAGAGTTTCCAAGGGGTACGGCCTCCGGGGATGGGAAAATAGGGCCAGCCGTGGCCTGTGGGGCCAGGAGGCAACCCGGTTACTATAGCGGCTGCGGCGGGGAGCGACTCAGGGCAGCAAAAATGCGGGAACCGTAGAAGGGCCCCCGCACATTGCAGCTGCGCAGTTTGGCCTCAGCCCAGGATTTCAGCTTCTTTGCGGTCAAAGACCTCATCTACTTTTTTCACGTATTCGTCAGTGATTTTCTGGACTTCGCCTTCGGCACGCTTCAGCTCATCTTCGCCCATATCGCTCAGCTTCTTGACTTCGTCCAAGGACTGCTTGCGCACATTACGAATGCTGATACGGGCTTCTTCCGCATAGTGCTTGGCGTTCTTGACCATTTCCTTGCGGCGCTCTTCGGTCAGCGAGGGAATCGAGATAAAGATCAGGTCGCCCTTGTTGTTGGGGTTCAGACCCAGGTCCGAGTCACGAATGGCTTTTTCGATGGGTGCCAGAGCACCCTTATCCCAGGGCGTCACCGTCAGTGTGCGGGCATCGGGGGCATTGACGCTGGCCACCTGATCCAGTGGCATGGTGGAGCCGAAATATTCGACCATCACTTTTTTCAGTAGGCCAGGGTGGGCACGGCCCGTACGCAGCACGCCCAGGTTGCTTTCCAGGGCTTCGATGCTTTTGCCCATGCGGTCACGGGCATCCTTGTAAATCGCGTTGGTATCACTCATGGCGGTTCCTCCTCAGGTGAAATGGCTGCCCCAGTCTAGCGCGGGGCAGCCTGCCCGGACTTTAGGCTGGGCTACTGATCAGCGTGCCGACCCGCTCGTCCTGGAACAGGCGGCGCAGGTTGCCTTCCTGGAAAATGTCGAACACGACGATTGGCAGACCTTTATCCATACACAGGGTCAGCGCCGTGGCGTCCATCACGGCCAGGCGCTGCTCTACCACATCCATATGGCTCAGGCTGTCGAAACGCACGGCGTCCGCGTACTTCTGGGGGTCTTTGTCGTAGACGCCGTCTACCTTGTTCTTGGCCATCAGCACCACGTCGGCCCCGATTTCCAGGGCACGCAGGGTAGAAGTGGTATCGGTGGTGAAGAAGGGCGCGCCGTTGCCGCCACCGAAGATGACCACGCGGTCTTTTTCGAGATGGCGAATGGCACGGCGGCGGATGTACGGCTCAGCCACGGCCTGCATCTGGATGGCACTCATCACGCGGGTAGGCTTGCCCGACGCTTCCATGGCGTCTTGCAGGGCCATGGCGTTCATGACCGTGCCCAACATGCCGATGTAGTCGGCCGTGGCCGGGTCCATGCCTTTGCCGTTGCGGGCGCCGCGCCATAGGTTGCCGCCGCCGATCACTACGGCCAGTTCCACACCTGTGCCGTCCAGGGCGTCAATAATCAGCGTAGCCAGTTGCCGGGTGGTTTCAGGGTCAATGCCGTAGCCTCCGTCGTCTGACAGAAATTCGCCGGAGAGTTTCAGGAGCACTCGTTTGAACATGGTCTTACCTCTGGGGATGGGCCTTGATAGGAACAACTTCAAAAAAAATTCCCCCTTGCAGCACACAGGCTGAGGAGGAACTTCGGCCTGCTCCTACGTGCGGGAGGGGAGAACACCCCAGCCCGCTGACAGCGTTACTTGCTGCCGACTTCGAAGCGGACGAATTTGTTGACTTTGGCTTCGCCGAGGTACTTCTCCACGGTCAGCGAGTTGTCCTTGACGAACTTCTGCTCAGGCAGGACGCGCTCTTCGTAGAACTTACCGATCTGGCCGCCCACGATGCGCTCGACCATGTTTTCGGGTTTGCCTTCGGCCAGGGCCTTGTTGGTCAGCACTTCACGCTCTTTTTCGATGTCTTCGGCGTTGACTTCGTCGCGGGTCAGGTAGTCAGGCTTTTCAGCGGCCACGTGCAGGGCCACGTCCTTGGCCTGGGCTTCGGTGCCACCCTGAACGTCAGTCAGCACACCGATCTTGCCGTTGGAGTGAACGTAGCCAGCCAGGTTGTCGCCTTCGAGGTAGGCCACGCGGTTCAGCACGAGGTTCTCACCGATCTTGCCGGACAGAGCCGCCACGGCTTCGCCGACTTTCTCACCGCTGTCCATCTGGAACTCGCGGAAGGTCTCCAGGTCGCTGGTACCGGCTTTCAGGGCGGCCTGCGCCAGACCTTCGACCATGCTCTGGAAGTCGGCGTTGCGGGCCACGAAGTCGGTTTCGCTGTTCACTTCGACCATGGCGGCCTTGCCACCGTCCACCACGAAACGGACCAGGCCCTCTTTGGCTTCGCGGTCAGCTTTCTTGGCGGCCTTGACGATGCCGCGTTCGCGCAGCAGAGCCACAGCTTTTTCTTCGTTGCCTTCGGCATCGGCCAGGGCCTTTTTCACGTCCATCATGCCAGCGCCAGTCATTTCGCGCACTTTTTTGATTGATTCCATCATGGGGGTGACCTCCTTAGGGTCTGTGGTCGGGGATGAGTGGTCAGAGGGAGAGCCTGAGCCTGAATATTGCTGTCTGTAGGCCCCACCAGCCTTCAGGATTCTAGCGGCTGGCCGCACCAGAAAGGGAGGGCACACGACCTAGGCGTTCCTTCAGCTTAAAAACCTGACCTGAGCAGCATGTACCGCTGCAAAAAAAGGGAGAGAAGCCCGCTTACCGCGTGGCCGCTCTCCCCAGACGAGGGTGCTTAGGAGCGGCCCTGGCTGCTGGTCATCTGAACGTTTTCTACGCTCTCGCCAGCTTCAGCGGCTTCGACTTCGGGAGTGCTTTCGCTCACGCGCTCGCCGCCCTCTTCGCTGCCGGCGCTCACGTCTTCGTCCGCGCCACGGGCTTCAACCAGCAGGTCGCCCACGCGGTGGGTGATCAGCTGAATGGAGCGGATGGCGTCGTCGTTGCCGGGCACGATGTAGTCAATGACATCGGGGTCGGAGTCGGTGTCGGCCAGTGCGATCACGGGAATACCCAGTTTGTTGGCTTCCTTGACGGCGATGACTTCTTTGGTGGGGTCGATCACGAAGATGGCGTCGGGCAGACGGTTCATCTTGCGGATGCCGCCCACAAAGCGCTGCAGACGGTCACGCTCGCTGCCCAGCTGAATGCGCTCGGCCTTGGGACGGTCGTTGATGCGGCCGGATTCAAACAGCTCATCCAGCTCGTCCAGACGGTCCACGCGGGTGCGGATGGTGCGGTAGTTGGTCAGCATTCCACCCAACCAGCGGCTGGTCACAAAGGGCATCCCGGTGCGGCGGGCTTCCAGCTCCACGATTTCCTGGGCCTGCTTCTTGGTTCCCACGAACAGGATCGTGCCGCCCTTTTCAGCCAGGTCTTTGATGAAGTCAAAGCTGCGGTCCACCTGCTTGAGGGTCTTTTGCAGGTCAATGATGAAAATACCGTTGCGCTCACCGAAGATGAAACGGCCGAACTTGGGGTTCCAGCGCTTGGTTTCGTGACCGAAGTGAACTCCGGCTTCCAGCAGTTGCTTCATGCTGATGTAAGACATAGAAGTCTCCTTTTAGCGTTGTCGGGCCTCAATTTTGCCGCTTGCCGTGCCAGCCCCCGCCCCTGTAAGGCGGGCGATGTAGGAGCCAGTTCCCGGCGCTGACGCTTGAGCAGCGCGGGGCCAGAGGTCACGGACGGCACCCAAACGGAAAGTATAGCAGAAAGGAAGCCGCTCCCGAGAGAACAGAGGGTGATGCCAGGGTGTTCCCTGCGGTCACTTCCTGACCCTCAACTCCAGCGACCATCACCTACGCAGCTTCCCGGTGGGTGGAATACTGTGGTCCATGAGCAGTAACCCTAACCCTGATATTCCCAACACTGAACCCACTGGTGGCCTGTACGACGTAGCCATTGTGGGCGGCGGCCCAGTGGGCCTGGCTGCCGGAATCGCCTGCAAGCGTGCGGGCCTGAGCTACGTGATCCTGGAAAAAGGCTGCGTGGTGAACGCTATTTTTGATTATCCCACCGACATGACTTTCTTCACCACTGCGCCAGAGCTGGAAATTGGCGGGCATCCATTCGTCAGCCCCTTTGATAAGCCTAAGCGTACGGATGCTCTGCAGTACTACCGCAAGGTGACGCAGGCTGAAGCGCTGAACGTGCGGCAGTACACCCGGGTGGACCGAGTTCACGCGGCCCCGGCGGGATTCACCCTGGAAGTGGAGGCGCAGGACGGCACACAGGGCGTGGTCGAAGCGCGGCGCGTGATCGTGGCGACCGGCTACTACGACAGCCCCGTGCCGCTGGGCATTCCCGGCGAGGACAGCGAAAATGTCAGCCACTACTACACCGAGGCGCATCCCTTTTTCGGCCTGAATGTGACCATCATCGGGGCGGGCAACTCCGCCGCCGACGCCGCCCTGGACCTGATGAATGCCGGAGCCAATGTAACGCTGGTGGTCCGGGCGGACGGCATCAAGCCTACCGTTAAATACTGGGTCAAGCCCAACCTGGAGAACCGCATCAAAGAAGGTCGCATTCAGGCTTATTTCAACTCACAAGTGGTAGAAATCCTGGCGGACAGCGTGCGGGTGCAGCGTGAGGACGGGACCACCTTCCTGTTGCCGACCCATTTCACTTTCGCCATGACCGGGTATCTGCCGGACCTGTCGTTCCTGGCAGGTCTGGACTTGCAAACCCAGCCGGACGACTGCTTGGTCCTGAGCGAACACCATGAAAGCACCGTGGCGGGCCTGTTCGTGGCCGGGAGTGCTGGTTACGCTGGCCGGACCAATCAGGTCTTTATCGAAAATGGCCGCATCCATGCCGAAGAAGCCGTGGCTGAGATTGCCCGGCAACTGGTGAGTGGTCAGCCGCGTGGGACAGCTTCAGTTCGGTCATAGTCCAGCGCCGCAGGTCAGGCTTAGGCTTCACACGGCTCACTCAACGTTAGTACTGCCGTCACTTTTGGATCAGCCCCAACTGGGATACTGATTGCCATGATGTGCACACGAACCCTGGTCAGCGCTGCCCTCTTGATGGGCGGCGCTACAGCCCTGGCCCAGAGCGGCACCACTGCTATTCAATTGCCAGCGCAGGTGTTTAGCCCCTCGGCACCCACGCCAGCTACCCAGCAGACGCTCACTGCTCCGGCCCAGCCGCTGGTCTTGCGTTTTCAGGCAGACGTGCCTGCCTACGTTGCGGGTCAGAAGACCAAGGTGCGCGTGACCAAGGAAATGAACATTCCTGCGGGCCGCGCCCAGATTATCCGCCAGCGTGGGACCGTGACCCAGAGCCTGGAACAGGGCCTGACCCGCTGGATGACCGAGCTGAATGCTGGCGGCGGTGCCCGTTTTGAAAAGCAGCAGGGCGGCGGCTGGGTGTTGGTGCAGCACGATCTGTTCAAGCTGGACGCTGACGCCACCCGTGCCGCGTTGCTGGCCGCCATCAAGGACCCCAGCATTCAGGTCGCTCAGGCCAAGGTCGCCGCGCAGAGTCACCCGCAGCGTACCCTGGACTACTTCATCAGCCGGGGGATCACTGGGCATCTGGGCACCGGGAATACCAACTACAAGGGCAGCTCCAAGGCCCGGATGACCAACATTCACGTGGGCGCTTCCAAGTTCAAGGACCGCCTGTTTGAAGGCGGCACTTTTTCCTTTAATCAGTTCCTGGGGCCGATCAGCCGGGGCAATGGCTATGTGGACGGCCTGATTATCGCCGGGGACCGTACCGAAGAGGGCCTGGGCGGCGGTATTTGCCAGGTCAGCACCACCGTGTTCCGCAGCCTGTACATGGCGGGCTTGCCGGTGCGTGAGCGCCATACGCACTCTTATCAAGTGAGCTACTACAAGCCGCAGGGCCTGGACGCCGCCATCTATCAACCCACCCTGGACCTCAAGTTCGCCAACGATACTGGCGGGGCCATCTGGTTCCAGACCGACTGGAATGACGAAACCGGCGAGTTCAACGTGTATTCCTTCGGCAAGCCGCGTGACTTCCAGGTCAAGCTGTCCGAGCCGCGTGTGATCAAGAGCACGCCTGCGCCTGCTGACCGCACCATCCAGACCGATACTCTGGCCTCTGGTCAGCGCAAGCAGGTGGATTGGGCTGCCCCTGGCGGCACGCTGGAAGTGGACCGCCTGTTCGTGAGGAACGGTCAGACTTTCAAGAAGGAAACCCTGACCAGCAACTACCGCGCCTGGCCGAACATTTTCCTGGTCGGCAGATAAGCTTAGGGCGCTGACGCGCCGCTTGAAGCAGAGGGCAGAGGGCTGAGCATATGGGCTCTCTGCCCTTTGCCTTTAGCTTTAGTATGTTCTGCGTGTATCGCTCCTTCTTGATCGCTTTGCTGCTGCTGGTCGCCTGTGGGCCTGCTCCAGAGCGGCATCTGGCAGGAGTACTGCGTTATGAGGCTCCAGCCGGGCAGCACCGTTCCGGGTCGCTGGCCTATGACCTCATACCGCCGCCTTATGGCAACCATAATGCGCTGTGGCAGAGCTGCGGGGTGTACACCTCCCCAATTCATCCTGAGTACGCCCTGCACAGCCTTTCGCATGGCGCAGTCTGGCTGACTTACCGCCCCGATCGGGTGGTGGACCCGGCGCCGCTGGCCGCACTGGCCCAGGGACACAAGGTGCTGCTCAGCCCCGAACCAGAGCAGACAGCCCCGGTGGTGGTCACCGCCTGGAACGCCCAGTTGAGCGCCGAGAGCGCAGCAGATCCCCGCTTGCAGCATTTTATTGGCGAGTTCTTGGATGCGCCTACGGCTCCTGAAGCCGGGCAGAGTTGTGAACACGGGCACACGGCCACCCGCTAGAGCAGTTCTCTCCTGCGGAGCTGTGCCAGTCCAAATTACGCGAGCAAGAGAAAGGCACTCTTACTCGCTCCATTTTCCGTCCTGCTCACCCTTTTGTACTCGCTCTGCTCGCCAAAAAGATACGGTGTCTTTTTGTCAAATGCTTTAAGCGCTACCACCACCCCTGGCGCCGGAAAAATACGAACATCCCAGCAGCCACGGCGGCCATGCTGCTCAGGGCAGCGGCATAGCCCCAGGGCTGGTTCAGCTCCGGCATATGCTCGAAGTTCATGCCCCAGATGCCCGCCATAAACGTCAGCGGCAGGAAAATGGCCGATACCACCGTCAGGGTCTTCATGACTTGGTTCACGTTGTTGCTGATCACGCTGCCGAAGGCGCCCATCATGCTGCCCAGAATGTTGGAGGTGATGGTCGCCATCTCGATCGCCTGAAGGTTCTCGATCAGCACGTCATCCAGCAGGTCGGCGTCGTCCTCGTAGGTCTGGAAAATCCGGTCGCGTTTGGCCCGCTCCATCATCGCCTCGTTGGCCTTGAGGCCGGTGATGAAATACACCATGCTCTTTTCGAAGTTCAGCAGATCAAGAAGTTCCTCGTTGCGGGTGCTGTTTTCCAGCCGGTCCTCGATCTGCTCCACGTCGCGGTTGATCTGGCGGATGTCGATCAGGAAGCGTTGGGCGTTGCGGAGGAACAGTTGCAGCGTCAGCCGATTTTTCTTGGCCGTACTGATACGCCGCACGAAACCGCTCACCACGTCGCGAATCAGCGGGTTCTCTATGGCGCAGATGGTCACGATGCAGTGGTCGGTGTGCAGAATACCGAGGGGCACGGTGTCGTAGGGGACACTTTCGTCCTCAGGCAAGCGGTAACTGGTCTGCATGATGATCAAGAGCTCGCCGTCCTCGCGCTCGAAACGGGAACGTTCGTCCGGGTCAAGCGGATAGCTCAGCACATCGATGTCCAGTCCAGTCTCGCGGCTGATGCGGGCCAATTCCTCAATGGTGGGGTCAGTGGCGTTGATCCAGCAGCCGTCGGTGTAGCCCTGGATGGTCGTCAGCTTGCCTCCCACGGAGCGGTAGTAGGTCAGCATCGGCGGGCCTCCGGGTTCAGCGGCAGGCGGTGGCTCAGGTCGGTGAGGTGATACATGGGTGGGCCTCCCAGAAAGTCAGGGTCAGGGGCGAAAGATGAAGGGCCGCTAAGCCGGAACTGGGGGGTTCTGAGTCGGTCTGTGTAGGGTTCATCGGTTCACCTCCTTCGTTTCTGGAAACAGGCGCTCACAAGCAAGGGGGGCCGCACAAGACGGAGAAAGTCAGGCTGCGGCCCACATTTGGGCGTATCTATTGTACCCACAAGGCGCGGGAAGGAGCAGAGGGCGGGGGTGGGCCGCGCCGCAGACCACTTGTGAGCACTGAGACAAGCCTAACCTGCGTTACGATTTGGGTATGTCTGCCGAGCTTACTCCTGCCGAACAGGTGCGCCGCGCTGGTTTGGCAGTCAACCCTCCCGTGACTCAAGCGGCTTTCGATGCGTTGGAAGACGTGTGGGGCGTAGAACTTCCTCAAGAATTGCATACTCTGTACTGCGACCACGACGGTCAGCCCGAGGGAAAAGGGGTGGCGATGCCTTTCCGCCTCTTATCTGTGTCTGAAGCTATAGCGGCCCACGAAGAAATGACTCTGGATGTACCACTCCTAGACGATTTGCCTGATTTGCAGCAGGGCATCGTGGTGCTGTGGGGTGACGTAGGCGGCAACTTTATGGTGTATTTCCTGAGAGGGGCGCGGCGTGGCATGGTGGGCGAGTTGCATCATGAAATTCCCTGGAGCATTGCCCCACAGTGGCGCTCATTGGAAAATTTTTATGCTGCCATGATAGAGGCGGCGCAAGACAAGGAGTACTGCTATCCCACCGACTTTCCGAATCAGGGGCCAGCCGACACACAGCAGTTGGCGGCGTTTGCTGAGGCGAAAGCGGCTTTAGCGGAGGCGCAGACCGCTTATGAATATGACTACTGGTCCGCGAATCTGCTGAAGCTATGCCCAGTGGGGGAATCCCCTGCGTTGCTGCCACTGCTCACGCCCCTGGTAGAAGAGGGGAGTTATGCGTCCACGCATGTTCCATTTGCTACCGAAAAACTGATGAGCGAGTTGGGCGCAGCGGCCATGCCTTACCTGCGCGAAGCGCTAGCAAGCAACTTGGAACAAGGCATCTTCTAGCCTGGCATAGTCAGGCCGCTGTTGGAAGCGTTGGCCCAACATCCCCAACCCACCACAGCGGAACTGCTGCGCGATTCGGTGGCGCGCTATCGGCTGACGCAGGCGACCCACCACAGCCTTTTTGCCTTCAGTCTGGCCGATACCTTACAGGCTCATGGCTACACCTGGGAAGCGGTAAAAGATGAAGCAGGCAATCTTGTCGGACTGCGGCTCAGTGCGGCGGACGGTAACCCCATTCAAATTGATTTTCAGTGACGCTCCTTGGGTCTGCCTCTGGATGTAAAAACAGCCCCCCACCCACTGGGCAGGGGGCAGGAGATGGGCGCGTTCAGGCGCCTTCTGGCTCGAAACCGAACATGCCCTTCAGATCAAAGTCCAGGCTCTCGCCGCCAGCCTTGATGGTCTGTGACAGGCTCTTGGTTTCGGTGAACAGGCGGTCAAAGTAGAAGCGGGCCGTATCCAGCTTGGCCTGATAAAAGCCGCCTTCGTCCTCACCAGCAGCCACCTTGTCAGCGGCGATTTTCGCCATACGGGCCCACAGGTAGCCATACACCACATGCCCGAAGTAGCGCAGATAGTCCACCGCCACGGCGTTGACCTCGTCCTGTCCCTTGTCGCCGCTGTCCATCGCCTTCTGGCCGACCAACATGGTCAGGGTGGCCAGCTGATTGGCCGCTTTGCCCAGCTGGTTGATGTAATCGCCCACCACTTCGTCGTCTTCGTGCTTGTCGGCAAAGGCTTGCAGGGTGCCGGCCAGCGCCTGCAATTTCTTGCCGCCGTCCATCAACACCTTGCGGCCCAGCAGGTCCAGCGCCTGAATGCCGTTGGTGCCTTCGTAGATCTGCCCGATGCGGGCGTCGCGGACATACTGCTCCATGCCCCACTCGGCAATGTAGCCGTGCCCGCCAAAGACCTGCTGGCTCTGCACGGCCACGTTGAAGCCGTTGTCGGTCATGAACGCTTTGGCAATGGGCGTCAGCAGCGCCACCGTATCGGCAGCTTCTTTCCGCTTGCTCTCATCGGGGTGGTGGGCCTCGGTGTCCAGGCTCAGCGCCAGCCACAGCGCCAGGGCGCGGCCCGCCTCGTTGTAGGCCCGGCCCGTCATCAGCATGCGGCGCACGTCGGGGTGAATGATGATGGGGTCGGCGTTTTCGCCGGGGTTCACGCGGGGGGTGGCCCGCATCTGGGTGCGGTCCTTGGCGTAGGCCACCGCATTCTGGTAGGCGATTTCGCCCAGGCCCAGGCCCTGCATGCCGGTGCCCAGCCGCGCCGCATTCATCATGATGAACATGTGGTTCATGCCACGGTTGATCTCACCGACCAGCCAGCCTTTGGCGCCGTCGAAGTTCAGCACGGCAGTGGCGTTGCCGTGAATGCCCATCTTGTGTTCCAGGCTGCCGCACACTACACCGTTGCGCTCGCCGGGGGTGCCATCGGCGTTCGGGATGAACTTGGGCACCAAGAACAGCGAGATGCCCTTGGTCCCTTCGGGGCTGCCCTCCAGGCGAGCCAGCACCAGATGGACGATGTTGTCGGTCAGGTCGTGCTCGCCCGCGCTGATAAAGATCTTGGTGCCGGTAATGGCGTAGGTGCCGTCTCCGTTCTCGGCTGCTTTGGTGCGGATGATGCCCAGGTCGGTGCCAGCGTGCGGCTCGGTCAGACACATGGTGCCGGTCCACTCGCCACTGACCAGCTTGGGCAGATACTGAGCCTGAAGTTCCTCGCTCCCCACTTCGCTCAGGGCTGCCACGGCGCCGTGGGTCAGGCCCGGGTACATGGCCCAGGCCATGTTGGCGCTGTTCATCATTTCGAGTGTTGCGTTGGACACCAGATGAGGCAGGCCCTGGCCGCCCCACTGCGGATCGGCGGACAGCGCGGGCCATCCAGCCTGCACATACTTCTGGTAAGCCGCTTTGAAGCCGTCTGGGGTGGTGACTTCGCCGTCCTCGCTGCGGGTGCAGCCCTGCTGGTCCCCGACTTGATTCAGCGGCAGCAGCTCACCTTCCACAAAGCGTGCCGCTTCTTCCAGCACCTGGTTGATCAGGTCGCTGTCGGCAGTTTCAGCATCCTTGAAAAAGGGCATTTCACTCAGCGCTTGGGGGGCACCGAGCAGTTCGTTCATCACAAAGCGCATGTCGCGCAGGGGGGCTTTGTACTGTGGCATAGGGGTCTCCTTGGTGGGGGATGACTGGCGAAATCCAAAAGCAAGTGCGGGCCGGCATTGGAAAGTGCAGGGCCGAAAGCCGGCCCGACACCACAGGCGCAAAAACTTGAACCCAGTCTAATATTTTGCCTAGACCCGGTCAATCACTTGGCCTATCCTCCTTCAGCGGCCACCAGAAAGCGCTAGGGGACGAAAGATTTCACAGCGCTGTGACACCATGACACCTAAGCTGAAGGTCATGTCCCGAATTTTCCCCCTCCTCGGCTGTCTTAAAACCGTGCATTTGGTTGCCCTGAATGTATCAATGCCGATTTACAATCACACCGATTGTGTTTTGAACAAAGAGTGACTTGCTTCATTCTTTTGCCTGGTGGGAATGACTCAGGGGCGGCGGTTCAGGCGGCTGAGAGGAAGCCGCCCTGTAGGCCGATACTGGAAGTTCGGAAGTATGGACCTGAACTGGAGAAATCAAGATCTTGGAGCAGCGAAGCATGTTGAACGATAAGGATTACCCCAGCCTGGTCTGGCACCTCAAGAAGACAGAACTTTTCTGCGATGTCGAACTGGATGAGCTGGAGCGTGTGGCGTCCACCACGCTGATGCGGGCTTACCGTGCCGGTGAAGTGATTTACCGAATGGACGACCCTGCCGACGCGCTCTATCTGGTGCGCAGCGGCATGGTGAAAATCAGCAAGCTGTTCCCCAATGGCAAGGAAGCGATCCTGAGTGTCATTGGGCCACACGGCAGCTTCGGCGAACTGCTGATGCGTCCACAGGAGCGCCGCCCGACCCAGGCCGAAGCTGTTGAATCTACCCGGCTGATCGCAGTGCCCCAGGCCGAGTTGCAGGCGCTGTTGCAGGCGAGGCCTGATCTGGCGCTCAAACTGATCGGAGTATTGGCGACGCGGCTGTTTGACGCTCAGCACTGGAGCGCCACCGTCAACGCCTATTCTGCTTCCGAGCGGGTGGCCAGCCTACTGGCCCGCTTGGGGCGCGAGTTCGGTCGTCCACATGAAGGGGGCACCGAGTTGAACCTTAAGCTGAATCAGGAAGACCTGGCCCGCATGGTCGGCGCGACCCGTGAAACCGTCAGCCACTCGTTGCAGAAGCTGAAGCGTGAAGGGGCGATCATCCGCCAGCGCAGTCCTTTTGTGCTGAATTTGGAAGCGCTGGAAGCTTACGTAGACGGCCCCAGTAAGTAGAGGCTGCCCCGGAATATCGTAGAGATGAACGCGCTGCTATGATGTTCCGCGAGCAGACTGGCCCAGCTCCGCAGGAGAGCGGGTAGACATGAACGCAAGCAGTCTCTGCCCCCCGCTTCAGAGGGCGGCTGCGGAGACTGCACCCTGATGACCTCTTACTGCTCCGTCTTACCCCGGTGCAGGTTGTAGGAGGTCACTTTGGTGACAGAGCGAGGCTTGGCTGCCCCAAGGTCTTCGCTGCTGTCATAGAGGTTCCAGCCACGCTCCACGTTCATCTTGGGGATGGTCACGGGCTCCCAGGTCCACGGGCCAACTTCGGTGGTGGCAGGGCTGAACACCAGATACAGTGTGTTGCGCGCAAACTGCTCGCCAGGATCATAGGTGGCGTCCCCGCTTGTATCGTCAAAAGCAGCAATTTGATAGACGCCAGCCAGGTTAGGGTAAGCAGGCAGGTCCACGCCGAAGGTCCAGCCCTCTTCTCCCGCAGACACGTTCTGTTTGAGGTTAGAGGTGCTGGTCACGGTGGTAGGGAAACCGACACCGACCAGGTTCAGACGCAGCTTGGCTCCTTCGCGCCATTCACCCGTAATGGTGCCGGTCACGTCGTGGTCGGCAGGGGCTTTGGGAGCGGTCTGACAGCCGGCCAGCAGCAGGGGGAAGGTCAGGCCAGCGGCCAAGAGGGTTTTGTTCATGCCTTTAGGGTAGGTGACCCGCTGGGCCGTGTGGTGAAAGGCATGTCATGCGTCTGTCTGCTGCGGCCAGGAATTACACTGCGGGTATGTTCCGGCCTCCTACCTCCGAGCAGCCACTAAAACTGAACTTCAACGAGAACAACCAGGGCATCTCGCCACTGGCCCATGAGGCGCTGCTGTCGGCATTGGCAGAGGTTCACCGCTACCCGGACCGTCCGCACGCCGAACTGACGGTGGCCCTGGCCGAGCATCATGGTGTGGGACCGCAACAGGTCACGCTGGGCAGCGGGTCGTCGCAGATCATCCATATCATTGTCGGGGCAGTGGCCCGCCGCGCGCAGGATGCAGGCCAGCCGACTCAGGTGGTGATGCCGGTGCCCACGTTCGATGCTGGGGCCTCAGCGGCGGCAGCGCGGAGGTTGCCGGTGCAGGCCATACCGCTCCGCGGCAATCTGGAAGCCGACCTGATTGCATTGCAGGCCGCCTGCGAGGATTTTGACGGCCAGAGTGTGGTGTACCTCTGCAACCCCAACAATCCGACGGGTACGGTGGTGGACAGTGCGGAACTGCGCGCCTGGGTAGAAGCCGCACCCCAGACTTTGTTCCTGATAGACGAAGCCTATGTGGAATACGTGACGGACTCGCGCTTCCAGCCTGTGGATGCCTGGGTGCGTGACGGCCTGCCGAATGTGGCTGTGGCGCGCACCTTCTCCAAGTTGCACGGTTTGGCGGGGCTGCGGGTAGGCTACAGCCTGTCCAGCCAGGAAAATGCCGCCCTGTTCGCCACTTTCTTACCGGAAATGCCAGTCAACCTGCTGGGATTGCTGGCCGCCCGCGCCTCACTGGGCGATACGGACTTCCAGCGTCGTAGCCTGGATCAGACCCTGCTGGCCCGCCGCCGGGTGTTGGACACCCTGGACCGTCTGGGACTGCGCTACGCCGACCCGCAGGCCAACTTCGTCTTTCATGAGTTGCCAGCTCATCTGGGGGGCAACCGCAGTTACCGCCAGCGGATGCGTGAGCGGCATGTGATCGTGGGGCGTGATTTTGCAGCTTATGAGGGCTGGAACCGTCTGTCTCTGGGGACACCGGAAGAGATGGCACATGTAACGGCTGAAATGATGCAGGTGCTGGGTCAGAAGGAGTAGGCAAGCTTACTGCTTGTGCCATTTCCTAGTGTTTTGGCTCCCAAAGGACGCTGCCAGGGCGCTCAGCACCGTTGCTCCTTTATTATGTCATTTACATAATCTGTGCTAAACTATCTGTATGAAAACCGCTCCTCTGACTCTGGAATTTGGCAGCACCAAGCTGACCGCCAGCCACGACGGCCTGCTGCAGGCCAGTGGGGCTTTGGCGCAGCTGGGCGCAGATAAGGTGGACTGGGACTGGTTCCGTGAGCGCCACGGTCTGACCAGTCCGGCCCGTGACTTCGGGGCAGGCCCGGAACCGACCCTCAGCGTGCCGGAGTTCGTGGCCCTGGCCTTCAAACTTGATACCCCAGCAGCTCGCCGCTGGCGCAAGCGCTCACAAGACCTGCTGGCCAGCGCCCTGACGGGGGATGTCAAGCTGGCCGCCCAGATTGCCGAGCGCAATCCCGATCCTGACGCCCGTCGCTGGTTGGCCGCCCGCCTAGAAAGCACCGAGGCCCGCCGTGAACTGATGAGCACGGTGGCCCGCCGGGGTGGACATGGTGCGGTGTACCGCCAGCTGGGCAGTCTGAGCAACCGCTCGGTGCTGGGCATGAACAGCACTGCCCTGCGCCGCGAACGTGGAGTCAAGAACACCCGCGACGGCCTGAGTAGCGCCGAACTGCTGCGGATGGCTTATCTGGATACCGCCACGGCCCGCGCTCTGGAAGAGCAGAATGCTGAGGGCAACGCCGCCATTTTGGCCGTCCACGAGCAGACCCTGATCCGTGAGCAAAAGCTCTGGGAGTCGGGCGCATTGCCCCGCAGTGGCTGAAGGAGTGATGCTCTGTCTGCATCACCGATCCCCGCTTCTCGGTGGGGATTTTTTTGGCCCTCTGCCCTGGCCGATTTGCCGAGTTGCCCTTACCTCTACTCCCAACACTAAAGTGGCCTTGAACAGATTGCTGTTTTTGGGAGACCGCCGCTATGCCACGCTAAAGCCATGACCAACACTGAAGACCTGAAGAACAGTAGCGGCTTCAACTCCTCCAGCCAGGACGCTGCCGAGGGTGAGCGTCAGGAGGACCGCAGCGAGCAGGATGTGCCGCAAGTGACCAGCCAAGCGCCCGCTGAGGGCAGCCGCGACGCGGTAGAAGATACGGCGACTCCCGGTGACGATCAGGAGTGACTGACTCGCTTTTTCCTTCCGCCCGCCCTCTGAACGCTGAAGCCAGCGCTCCGGAGCGAGCGGAATTGCTGCTGTGGATGCATGAACGTTTGACGGCGGAATATGGCGAGCGCCCGCTGGTTCCCCGCCGTGAGCCGATGCATGAGCTGATCAGTACTATCTTGTCGCAGCGCACCAACTGGCGTGATGAGGACGCGGCTTATCAGGAACTGCGTACTCTGGGCGACTGGGACGCGATCAGTCAGGCACCCACCGAAGCGGTGGCTCATGCCATTCGCCGCAGCAATTACCCGGAGCAGAAGGCCTCCCGAATACAAGCCACCTTGCGTGCCATCTGCGAGAAGCGCGGCGGCTACGACTTGGATTTTCTGGCCGAGCTTCCGGTGAAAGAGGCTCTAACGTGGCTCACCGACCTCCCAGGAGTAGGGGTGAAAACGGCCTCACTCGTGTTGCTCTTCAATTATGCCCGCCCAGTGTTTCCGGTAGATACCCACGTTCACCGCATCAACACGCGGGTGGGGAGCATTCCCAAAATGGGCGAACAGGCGGCCCACCGGGCGCTGTTGGCACTATTGCCACCCGCCCCACCGCTGCTGTACCAGTTCCATGTCAATCTGCTGTCGCATGGTCAGCAGGTCTGTCAGTGGTCCCATCCCACATGCGAAAAATGCGTCCTGCGGGAGCGTTGTGACGCCTACGCGGTGTACGGGAACAAAGTGCCCTCATTCCAAAAATAGGGCTGTCAGAGTGGTGTTAGCCCAGTGATTCTCATCTGTTGTTCATAGGCGACTACGGCACGATAGCTCTGGGTGCAGAATGCAGCCATCAGAAATTTGATGATGGTCGGTATGTTGATGGCGGGTGCAGCTCTGGCGGCTCCAGGGCACGGTCAGAACCGTGATTATCCGGGAAATCCTGGCAATCAGGACCAGCCCCACAAGGCGTTTGTTTGCCACGCCACCAGCGCTGTGGACAACAACCCCTACGTCATTTTGCATGTCTCTGAACATGCGGCCGACGCCCACCTGCGGCACGAGCATAAGGCCGACAAGGGCAACGGGAACGGCAATGGGCGTGCCCCACGTGATCTGACGGGAGACCTGGGTGATACCGTCGTGTGCGAGCTGCCTGGTGACGTTAACCCACTGCCTCCTATCGACCCAATCTGAGACGACTTATACACTTAGACAAGCAACCGCCCAGAACTCCTGGCTCCTGGGCGGTTGCTTGTCTAAGTCTGACGACTCTCTCAGCCTCGCTCACGTTCCCGCAGGACCAGTTGAATCAAGCTGGTGAGCAACAACTCGGCCTCTGCGTCGCTGATCGGGCTTAGCTCTTCTACCATGAAGCGCCGCGAGAAAAAGGGCCTCTGCTTATGAACTCGCGCCGCTGGGTTTCCCTGCTCGTCGCGCACCGTAAAGGTGGGATTCACGAAATAATCGAAGGCAGCGGCGGCCACGTCGCCGAGGAGCGGCACGCCACCGATCACACCCTCCACCGCGCTCATCCAGGGCTGATCGTCACTGATGGTGAACTGACGCTGGCCGTGCCCATCCAGCACCTCATAGGCCGCGCCCCACATGGTCCGTATCCCCTGGGCAGCCAGTGTGCCTACTGGGCGGCCTCCCTCGGCCACGATCAGGCGCTGGGCTTTCCAATCCAGCGCACCGGCCAGCAGGCGCTTGGCCTTGATGGAGTAGCTCTGATTACGCTTGGCATCGTCGGCGTAGATGCGGACCTCATCGCGAACCGAAAACATCTTTTCCTTGACAACGGCCAGCAAGTGGCCCTGTGCATCCGTTACGCGAATCTCGGTGCGGATGCTCAGGCGGAACTCCATCTGCACGGGAAAGGCCACATTCTGGATCGTCATGCCCTCAGGTACGCGCCCGGCCAGGGCTGGGTTCCCAGTCAAAGCTGGCGCCCTCTGACAGTCCCTGCGCCCACTGTGCGGCGGGCTGCGGCTTCTTACTGGCAGGCTGTACCGTGGCGATTCGCAGGATGCCGTCTCCGGTGGCAACCTGGAGGCTATCGCCGTCAACACCCAAAATCTGACCAGGCACCGTCCCGTTTGGAGTGGTATCTGGATGCACCGTCAGTCCGTCCAGCTTGACCCGCTGCCCGCCCACGAAAGCTGTGGTCTGCGGCCAAGCTGCGACCCCCCGGTAACGGTCCACGATACGCTGCGCCGGATCGTCCCAGCGGACAAAGCCGTCTTCCTTGGTGAGTAGGGGGGCATGGGTGGCCTGTGCGTGGTTTTGCGACCTGGGCGTTAGCAGGGGCCTCTCACGTACGGCCTGCACCGCCAATTCAGCGGCTTGCTGTGAGAGGCTGGCACTCAGTTCCAGTGCGCTCCATTCCGGCTGTATTTCCAGCTCGCGTTGCAAGAGGATGTCTCCGGTGTCCATACCCACGTCGGTCTGCATGATGGTCGTGCCCGTGACGGTTTCGCCCTCAATCAGCGCCCACTGGATGGGGGCGGCGCCGCGGTAAGCGGGCAGCAGACTGGTGTGGGTGTTGAGAAAGCCGTAGGGCAGCACGTCCAGCAGGCTCTGGGGCAGCAGCTTGCCATAGGCGCAGGTCACGGCTACCTCGGCGCCGCTGGCCCGCAGCTGAGCTTGAAACTCGGCGTTGCCGCGCAGCTTGGTCGGTTGCGCCAATGGCAGGCCCAACTCGGTGGCACGGGCGGCCACCGGGGGCGGCGTCAGTTTCAGGCCACGTCCCACCGGCTTATCTGGTTGACTGACGACCAGGACCACTTCAAAGGCGGCGTGCAGTGCATCTAGCACCGGCAGCGCGAAGGCGGGCGACCCGAAAAAGGCGACGCGGCGGATCCCTGTCATCTCAGAGGCGCTCATGGCGGTGTCCGTCGGCGGCCTGATGACGCAGCCGGTCCAGATGTTGCTTGGCTTGGCGCTGCATGGCCAGCAGAGCACCCCGGTACTCGTTCACAGTGTCCTGTGGCAGATAATCGATAAACAGTTTGCCTTCCAGATGGTCGAACTCGTGCTGAAAGACACGGGCGAGGTAATCCTCCGCCTCCACGCTCTGCATCCGGCCGTCCAGATCAGTGTAGTCCAGCCGTACGGCACGGGCACGCGGCACGCCCTCCTCGTAGATGTCGGGGATGCTCAGGCAGCCTTCGGTCTCCGAGCGGACCTTCTTCTTGTCTATGACGCTTAGCCGAGGGTTCAGCATCACGAACTCGCGCAGGACCCGCGATTTGAGCGGTGTCTCCTGGCCCTCGTTCTCTTCTTCGTCGTCCTCGTATTCCACCGCCACGAACATCCGCACACCCAGGCCCACCTGCGGCGCAGCCAGGCCCACGCCCCGCGCCTCGAACATGGTTTCCAGCATGGTGTCGGCCACCTGGCGCAAGTTCTGTGGCCCAAAGCCTGGCAGTTCTAAGGTGTCGGTATGCGCCAGTGGCCGGGCCTTGCGGCGCAGTACGGGGTCGCCGTACAGCCGAATGGGATAGATGGAAGGTGCGTCACTCATAACTTTTCTTTTTAGCGCAAAACAAGCCGGGCAAGAGGCGACGTGATGCCGTTAAGCCAGCGTGCGCTGTGATTGCCCTGCTCCTCCCCACTACGCCACCTGACGTATGACCGACCGCGCTCACCCGCGCTAGCCTGGGCCATGAGTGAACTACACCCTGTGCTGACCGGAGAAAAAGTTATTCTGGCCCGCCTACGCCGCGAGGACATTCCTGAGCTGGCCCGGCGCTTCGCCAATCTGGAACTGACCACCTATCTGGGAGCCTACGGCGGTGCCTTCAGTCTTCAGGACGAAGAAGCCTATTTCGAGAGCATCGCCAAAAGCAGTGCAGAAGGCGTTACTTTCGGCATCTATGAGCGCGAGAGCGGCAGCTTGATCGGCGGCACCGACCTGCGGTCCATCCATCACCGCCACGGCACTGCCGAGCTGGGCATCAGCATTCACAACCCTGAATACTGGGGGGGCGGTTACGGCAGCGAAGCCACTGGATTGCTGGTGGAATACGGCATGTTTTTCTTGGGGCTGCATAACATCCAGCTGAACGTCTTCTCGTACAACGTGCGCGGCATTCGCGCCTACGAGAAGGTGGGCTTCCGCGAAATCGGGCGGCGGCGTGGGGCCGTGCGGCTGGGTGCCGAGCGTTTCGATACGGTCATGATGGACATCACGGCGGATGAGGTTGATACCTCGCGGATGAGGGCGCTGGTGAAGTTGCTGGAGTAGGGCAGCAGGTGGGAGTCGGAGGCGCTCAGCTCTGCAGGTACCGGTCCAGCGCCTCCCGTAACAGTTCGGCTTCGCTACGGCCTTCGGCGCGGGCACGCTTTTTAAGGCGGTCCAGTTGACTGCGGGGATAGTAGTTGGCCTTCAGGACCATTTTTGCGGGGGTATAGAGGCAGGCGCGGCCCCGGCCCTCGCGCTTGGCCCGCAGCAGGGCTTCGTCGGCATGTAACAGCAGATCAGCGGCACTCCCAGCGTGGGCAGGCCGACTGGCGATCCCGGCACTCAGGCCGACACCAGGCGGCCAGCGCGGGTCGCGGTGCCGGGCAAAGTGGCGCACCAGATCATCCAGCAGCCGCAGGGCAGTTTCAGGCGAGGTTTCGGGCAGAATCACGCCATATTCGTCTGGCCCCAGCTGTCCCAAGAGGGCGTCACTCGGAAAGTGGGTAGACAGGTCACGTTCCAGCCCACGCAGCAGGCTTTCGGCGGCGCTGCGGCCCAGTTGCTCGCTCAGACGGCCGAAGGCATCCACGTTGATGCGGGCCACACTCACAGGGGCGTTGCCTAGCACCTCTAGCGCTGCGGTCCAGGGTGTGAGACCCAGCAGAGAAGGACGTGCTGCCACCTAGAAGGTGTCCCTAAGGGGAGATGAACTATATATCTTAGACATATATACATCATAGGACATCGCTGAGAACGCAGTTTCGGAAAACCCTGTCATCTGCGAGATTTGAGTATGACGCACTCAGATTTGTTGGATTGATCACTTGACAGTTTCTGTGATTCGCCTTTACCTTGGGCCTCAAGAAGATCTGGGTAGGCGGGACATTCCCACTCCCTCTTCGTAGACATTCATTTCATTCAAGGAGGAACGTAAATGCTGAAACCTTTAGGAGACCGTGTGCTGGTCGAAATTATCGAGGAAGCTGAGCAGAAGACCGCCGAGGGCCTGTATGTACCCGACAGCGCCAAAGAAAAAAGCCAGCGCGGCAAAGTCGTGGCTGTGGGCAGCGGCAAGCTGCTCGACAGCGGCGAGCGCGTGGCCCTGGAAGTGAACGTGGGCGACACTGTCTACTTCGCCAAGTATGGCGGCACCGAAGTCAGCGTGGAAGGCAAGGACTACTCCCTGCTGTCCGAGCGCGACATTCTGGCCATCGTAGAGTGACTGTAAGGCCCGTCAGGGCCGCTTTGTTGCATGACCTCTGTACAAAATCAACCCTGAGGCGAGCAGTCGCTTAAAGCGTGACCGAAGTCTGCCGCCCCCTCTCAAGGAGCAACCACCATGCCTAAACAACTTGTATTTGACGAATCCGCCCGCCGCAGCATGGAGCGCGGTGTCAACGCCGTTGCCAACGCCGTGAAAGTGACCCTCGGCCCGCGTGGCCGCAACGTGGTCATTGAGAAGAAGTTCGGCAGCCCCACCATCACCAAAGACGGCGTGACCGTCGCCAAGGAAGTGGAGCTGGAAGACAAGCTGGAGAACATCGGCGCACAGCTGCTGAAAGAAGTCGCCAGCAAGACCAACGACATCACCGGTGACGGCACGACCACCGCCACCGTGCTGGGTCAGGCTGTCGTCAAAGAAGGTCTGCGTAACGTGGCCGCCGGCGCCAATCCCCTCGCCCTGAAGCGCGGCATCGAAAAAGCCGTGGCCGCCGCCATCGAAGAAATTCAGAAGCTGGCCGTGCCGGTGGAAGACAGCGACGCCATCAAGAAGGTGGCTGGCATCTCCGCCAACGATCCCCAGGTCGGCGAAGAAATCGCCTCCGCGATGGACAAGGTGGGCAAAGAAGGCGTCATCACCATCGAGGAAAGCAAGGGCTTCGACACCGAAGTGGACGTCGTGGAAGGCATGCAGTTCGACAAGGGCTACATCAGCCCCTACTTCATCACCAACACCGAGAGCATGGAAGCGGTGCTGGAAGACCCCTTCATCCTGATCAACGAGAAGAAAGTCAGCGCCCTGAAGGACCTGCTGCCCGTGCTGGAAAAAGTGGCCCAGACTGGACGCCCCCTCCTGATCATCGCTGAAGACGTGGACGGCGAAGCGCTGGCCACCCTGGTCGTCAACAAGCTGCGCGGCACGCTGAACATCGCCGCCGTGAAGGCTCCCGGCTTCGGTGACCGCCGCAAGGAAATGCTGCGCGACATCGCTGCTGTGACCGGCGGCGAAGTGGTGAGCGAGGACCTGGGCCACAAGCTGGAAAATGTCGGCATGGACATGCTGGGCACCGCTGCCCGCGTACGCATCACCAAAGACGAAACCACCATTGTGGACGGTAAAGGTGAGCAGAGCAGCATCGACCAGCGCGTGAACGCCATTAAAGCCGAGCTGGACGCCACCGACAGCGACTACGCCCGCGAGAAGCTGCAAGAGCGCCTGGCCAAGCTGGCCGGCGGCGTGGCCGTGATCCGCGTGGGTGCCGCCACCGAAACCGAGCTGAAAGAGAAGAAGCACCGCTACGAGGACGCCCTGTCCACCGCCCGCTCGGCGGTGGAAGAAGGCATCGTGGCCGGCGGTGGTACCACCCTGCTGCGCGTAATTCCTGCGGTCCGCAAGGCCGCCGAGAGCCTGGAAGGCGATGAAGCCACCGGCGCACGCATCCTGATCCGTGCCCTGGAAGAACCCGCCCGCCAGATCGCCGTGAACGCCGGTGAAGAAGGCAGCGTGATCGTGAACGCTGTCATCAACTCCGACCAGGCCCGCTACGGCTTTAACGCCGCCACCGGTGAGTACGTCGAGGACATGGTCGCCGCCGGTATCGTGGACCCTGCCAAGGTGACCCGCACCGCGCTGCAGAACGCCGCCAGCATCGGTGCCCTGATCCTGACCACCGAAGCCATCGTGGCTGACAAGCCCGAACCCGAAAAAGCCTCCGCAGGTGCTCCCGACATGGGCGGCATGGGCGGTATGGACTTCTGAGAGTAGAAGCAGGCTGAACGCGAGAAGCGGGAAGCTGAGCAAGAGGCCAGGGTGTACGCCCTGGCCTCTTGCTCTGTTGATATGGGTGGCCGATTTCCTTTGTTCCTTCTAGATCTGCCTGAGCCACATGGAAGGAACCCTATACCCTCAGCGCTGCCAGAACGTTTTGTTGGACGGGGTATTGGCGTCGGGTAGCGGGGTTGCGCCACTCTGGGTGGTGCCGGATTCCAGATTATGGCGTGATGCGTCCCAACTTTGCCGCGCCGAGGCCAGGCGGTCACGCGGTTGTCCCAGTTGGCGGAAGCCCAGAATCAGCAGGATCAGGCCGCTCAGGCTTAGCAGCCACCAGGCCAGCTGTCCAGGTGGACTTTGGCGGATACTCAGGTTGCCTAGCAGGCCCAAAGCGGACACACCCAGCACATCCCCCAGCCAAGTCGCCACGGAGGCGATACCTTCAAGGACCAGTGGGGCCAACAGCAACCCGATGCCGAAGGAGACTTTTCGCCAGGCCGCGCCACGCCGTCCCAGCGCCCGCGCCTTGTAATAGAAGGGCAGCGGCACCAGAACTGACAGCAGGAAGAAGGCCAGGGCCTGCATGCCTCCATTCCAAAAGGTCGCCACCCAGCGTTGTGCAGGCAACTCATCGCTGGGCAGGCCGCCAACGTGACGTTCGAGTGCCCGCACTTCCATCATGCTGCCGATAATGTCCCCAGGGCGCAGGCCAGCGCGGTCAGAGAGGCTGGCAAGGTGATTTGCGAGTTGTTCGGCCTGCGGACCCTGCCAGTCCTGCGGCAGGGCGCGGGCCAGGGCCTCAGCTGCTTGAAGCTGTTCACGGGTCAGTGCCTGCTCATTGCTGATGGCTGAGGTCAGGGCGCGGGCCAGGGTGCCGTAGAGGGCAGCCGTCAACTGTTCTTCTTCCGAAAGGGATGTGGTAGACGCCGCAGTCGTGTTAGCGCCTGCCGTCTCCGATGGTGGTGGAAGGTTAACCGGCTGCATGGCCCGTTCACGTGTCTGGGCCGTTTGCAGCGCGGCAAAGTACAGCGCACGGATTTGTGGCGCAGCCTGGGCCGCTTCACGGTCGGCCACCAGGGCAATCACTTCGGCATAACTGTCGGCCTGGGTACTGGGAATGTCGCGGGCTTCCTGAAGGATGAAATGCCAGCCATTGGCCTGGACCAACCTTAGGTAAGCCTCGGACTGTGACAAGGTAGCGTTCAGGCTCCAGGGTTCCAGCAGCCGGACCGCTTGCCGTGCAGCAGCTTGTTGCAGGCGGGTGGTGACATCGGGAATGTCGCCACGGTTGGCAGCCGCAAGCAGTGCCACGCTCTGTGCCTGATCAAGGTCGAAGTCGGCGGCCAGTTGTTCCAGGCGGGGCCGGGTCTCGCCATTCAGGCCATATTGCAGCAGATCAGCCGTGGTCTGGGTATAGAGGGCTTGCCGGGCGAGCGCCCGAGCATGCAATGTCTGGGCTTCCAAGTCGGCAGGTTGGCGGGCCAGAGCGGCGCGGGCTTCACCCAGCGTACCCGCAAGGGTGCTGGCCAGTTGCCGGTCAGTCAGGCTGGAATTCAATTCGGCCAGTGCCCGGTCAGCGGCGTTCAGCTGGTCCAGTGCACTGGCGGCACTCTCATTGCGGGCAGCAGCAGCGGCGCTCAGGGCGCCATTGAGGGTGCGGTAGGCATCCAGTTGCTGGGCCTGTGCTGCGGGCAGAAAGCCCAGCCCAGCGCTCAGCAGCATGATGGCAGCTCCCCGCATCAGGGGTCAGACCGCTTCCTGCAGTTGCCCCAGTTCGCTGAGCAGACGTCCGATGTTGACGCCGGGGTCGGCCAGGACAGCCACAGCGTGTTCACCCATGGGGCGTACACAGACCACGGTGCCGCCGACCTGGGCCGACATCAGCCGCAGCGAACGCCCCCGGAGCAGCATGACGGTCGCAGCCACGACGCTGCCCAGCTTGGTCAGGTCGTTCAGTGAGCGCGATTGGACGACCTCGCCATTCTGGCGACAGACCATCACACTCTGCACTCCGCTGACCCGGCCCAGCTCGGTAATCAGTCGGTCCTGATCGGCACTTTGGCTGAGGTCATAGCGGCGCAGACTCGGTGCCGAAACATATTCCGGATCATCCAGCTCAAAGTCGTCCTCGCCAAATTCCCAGTCATCCTCGGCCAGATCGTCCAGGGCACTGGCATTCTGCTGAGCCGCGCCGCCAGGCATCATGGCCTCAAGTTGCTGGGCGGCCAGCAGTTCAGAAATATGGCGTAGGGCAGCGCGGCGATCTTCGGCAGAAAGTACGCCAGTGTCTATGGCATTTTCTAGGCGGCTGTCCAGCTCTGGAAACAGCAGGACTTCGAGCTGATCGGCTTCAAGCGTCCGGCCACTCAGGCCCTGCTGCTCCAGAGTGGTATCCAGCACAGCTCGCAACTGTCCAGGCTGCAGGCCAGTCTGCGACTGCTCCAGGCGGGTCAGTTCGTTCAGGGCGGTATGGTAGCTGGCGGTCAGTGCGGTGTCTGGCATGGAGGCTCCCAGCACTCAGGGTAGTTGCCTAAGCGTCACAGAATTGTTTTCCCAAATTATGAAAACTTGATGAAACCAAGCGGGTCAGCTCAGGGCAAGGTGGCGCAGACACTGACGTTGCCGCGGCCCTCTTCGCCGGTAGAAAAGCTGCCGAAGAGGGTGCTTTTGGAGGCGTGGTGGGCCAGCCAGCTTTCATCTTCGCCCAGGGCTGCCTCGGTGGGCGTGACCTGATAGCCCAGATTCAGGAGCTGTTCCTGTACCGCTGGAACCGCCTGCTGGCTCTGGGAGAAAAGAATCACCTCGGTTTGTCCGCAGCGCCAGCCACGGTAGGCGGCGGCCTGGGCAAAGGCGTCCGTAAAGCTGAGTGTCTGCAGTTCCGGCGGGGCAAAACCGGTCGGGATGTCCATCTCCAGCAAGGCAGAATGATTGCCACTTTGAGAGGCGCTCAGGTCGTTGGTCTGGGCAGTCGCGCTGGGTGCTGGTTCAGTGGGCAGCAGCGTGGTCGGCGTAGCCTGCGGTAGACCGTCGGTGCCGATGACCGTCACTTCGCTGCTGTCGCGCAGAGCCCAGAAAGCCGTTCCTAAGCCCAGCAATCCGACCAACACCCCTGCCAATCCGGCGGCCCAGCCTGCTGGAAGGCGACCGGAACGTTCTGGCGGAGGACTGACTGGCGGAGGCTTAACTTCCATCGGCTGCATTGTAAGGGGAGCAGGTTGGGCGTGGGTCAGAAGGTCTGGCTGGGGCCGCTATCCTGGGGAAGATGACGCCTGCCAAACGTGCCGCTCCGCCGCCCCCATCTGCACCTTCGCGTAGACTCCGTGACTCCAGCCTCAGGGCCGTGGCTGCCCGGCTCCGCAGCGCCGAGGAGGGGTGGCGGCGGCTGGGGGTGACGCGGGTACGGGTGTTCGGTTCGGTGGCCCGCGGCGAGGCCACTGATCTGAGCGATGTGGACCTATTACTGGACCTGCGTCCCGGTGCGGGCCTGCTGGACTTGATGGCAGCCAAGGATCTGTTTGAGGATGTGCTTGAGACCCGCATAGATGCCATGACTGAAGGCGCCATCAAGCCTGCCCTGCGCCGGGGCATCCTGGCCGACGCTGTGGACATCATGGCGGTGCCGGAGCGCCCGCACCGTACCCACCGCCGCAAACGCTGGCGCTGGCGCGTCTATGACCTGCTGGACTCTTTGGACCGCATCGTGGACTACACGGCCCCGCATGACCGTGAATCGTTCAAGGGCGACGATATGGCCGTAGACGCCGTGCTGCGAAATCTCTCGCGGCTAGGCGAGACGACCAAATTCATTCCCCAGCGCCAGGAAGACCTGCACCCTGAGGTTCCCTGGGCGCTGCTGCGCGACATCCGTAACTTGGTGGCGCACGACTATTTCGGCATAGACCTGGATCTGGTCTGGCAGACGGCCCGCTACGAGCTGCCCCAGTTGCGTCCCTTGATTCAGGCCATCGCTGAGGGTGAGGAGGACGGTCCTGATGACTCTGCCTGAGCGGCTGAGTGATGTCCGGTTCTATGGAGGGAGCATCTGCTTCGTGATGCACTTGGATTTCGGCAGCTCCCTGGCCGAGCAGGACCGCCAGCATGACCTAGACCGCCACCTGGCCGAGGTCTTTTATCACGGCGCAGACTTTTGCCTATCGCTGGGCTGGTTTGATGAATCTGGGGTAGCTGATGGACACTATCCGGATGGTCAATTCATTCTGTCTATTACCGGGGGCCAGGCCACCCTGCGTGAGTGGCGCACCCGCGACCTGTTGGAGCTGCGCCGCTTCGTCTTGGAGGCCCGTGATCTGGCGGCCCGGCTGGCGCCCCGCCGTGACCTGCCCACCGAGCTACTGGAACTGGCCCCCGGTGCCCCGGCTGCGCTGGTGAATCAAGCAGACCTGTTCTTGCGGGGGCAGCTGCCGGGTTACACGGTCACCCAGCACCGCCGCTGGCATGTCAGTGGCGACGTGGTGGCCTGGACGGCCCTGCCGCCGCTGACCCTGCCGGACGCCGAGGCGCTGAGCGGGGCGTTACAGGGCTGGGTGTGGGAGCACCGGAAGTTCGCATCCGCCTATTCTCTAGAAAACTGGACCGAGCGTTTGCGCCGCAGTGCAACGTTTTAGGAGGGCAGCGCTTCAGGGCTGTTTAGGCGCAGGCCGCCGCCCCAGCGTGTTGACCAGCACCACGCCGCCCAGTGCGATGGCCCCGCCCACTAGGGTCAGGCGGGTCGGCAGTTCGCCCAGCCACAGGTAGGCGATGACTGACGCGAGCACCGGAGTCAGGTACATCAGGTTGGTGCAGGCGGCGGCCCCCACCCGCGAGATGGCGTAGCTCCAGGTCAGGTAGGCCAGCGCCGCTGGAAACAGCCCGATATACAGCACGGTCAGGTGGGCTTGCCAGGGCGCAGTGGGCAGCTCGCGCAGCAGCTCCGGTGCAAAGATCAGCATCGGCAAGGTGCCGGCGATCAGGCTCCAGACCGTGAACTGCAGTGGCCGGACCTGGGCCAGCAGCGGTCGTTGCAGCACAAAGTACAGTGCACTGGCCAGTGCCGAGGCCAGGACCAGCAGCGCCCCCGCTGTGAAGTTCATGTCCTGCCCGCGTCCCAGCACGATCAGCATGACCCCGCCCAGGCTGATCAGGCTGCCCAGCCATCCCAGCGGACTGAGGCGCTCCTGACCCAGGCCCAGTGAAAGGAGCGCGGTCATGATCGGCACAGTCGCGATAATCAGGCTGGCGGTTCCAGCAGGTACGCTGACCTGACCGTAGTTCAGCAGCAGGTGGTAGCCCGTGATCCCGATCAGGCTGACCCCAGTCACCGGCAGCAGCAGCCGGAGAGGTGGGGGCGGAATTCGGGCCACCAGGGCGTACAGCCCCAGGGCCAAGCTGGCAAATGTGAAGCGGTACAGCGCCAGTGGCCCAGGACCGAACTCGGTGAGGCTGGCGCGCACACCTGCAAAGGCAGAGGCCCAGAACAGGATGGTGATCAGTGCAGCGGCCAAGGACCAGGTGTCCCACCGCCCTACGGTCGCGGGTGGTGCGGTGCGGGGAACAGCGTGTCGTGTAGGACGCATGGTGTGGCCACTATAGGCTTCGCTGCACACGCTATTAAGCAGATGTTGGGGCAAGCTTCACCCGGTGCGCTGCTGGGCGCACATACATTACAGTGATACGAACGGAGGAAACGAATATGACCAAAGAGACGAGTAAGACTGATTTCTCGGAGATTGACCAGAACCGTCTACTGAGCGGCGCTGCGGGTGGCGCCCTGCTGATGCTGGGTCTGGGACGCCGTGGCGTGCTGGGCATGGGTATGGCTGCAGTGGGCGGCTACTTGGCGTATAAGGCTGCAACCGGCTCTGATCCGGTGATGGAAGTGGCGGGCCTGGGCAGCAGCAGTGCCGCTGCCAAGCCGATTTTCGTAGAGCATTCGGTCGTCATTGACCGCCCTGCCCAGGATGTGTATGGCTACTGGCGCCGGCTGGAAAACCTGCCCCAGATCATGAGCCACCTCGAAAGCGTGACCGAGCTGGACAGTCGCCGCAGCCGCTGGGTGGCCAAAGCCCCACTGGGCACCAATGTGGAGTGGGAAGCCGAAATTGTGAACGACAAGCCCGGTGAGCGTATTGGCTGGCACTCGCTGCCCGGCGCGACTGTGGATAACGCGGGAAGCGTGCAGTTTGAGAGCATGCCGGGTGGCGGCACCCGCGTCCACGTGGCCCTGAGCTACCGCCCACCCGCCGGTGTCCTGGGCGCCGCTGTCGCCAAGCTGTTCGGCGAAGAACCCAGCCAGCAGATTGCAGAAGATCTGCAGCGCTTCAAGGCCGCCTTCGAGGGCGGTACCGCGCCTAAGAACTGAGCTGAATAGGATTAAAAAAGCGCCCCTCTGCGGGGCGTTTTTGGTTTGTCCTATGGATGAGTTACCAGACGAAGTTCACGTTGCTGAACTTGGTTCCTGAAACGGCACGCAGTCCCTCTACCCGGTTCCAGCCTCGCTTCAGGCCAGTCAAGCGGTTCAGGGCATTTTCCTGTTGGACATGGATGAAGGTCACACCATCGGTGCGCGGCTCACCCGAGTCGTAGGCCCGGTTGTTGTTACCGTCAACAAATGCAAAGACTTCAATGGCCCCATCGGCGTTGAGCTGGGGCAGTTCGGCTGTATAGCGAGTCTGATCCAGGTTGATGGCGATCTGATTGGGGTTGGCGGCGACAAATCCTGCAGCGCTGATACCCCGCATGCCGATGCGAGTCGCGCCCTCCCGGGGGGCAGTGCCGGTGACCGTGCCGGAGACGCTGGGAAGGTTAGGATTGGGCAGACCCAGCTGGTCACAGGAAGCCAGGGTAAGTGGGGCAGCGGCCAGCAGGAACAGGGCTTTTTTCATAGGGCCAGTCTAGCCTTGGCAAGAATAAGAAAATCATGAGAACTGCTTAGGAGTATGAGAGGAGTGTCTCATCTGCCTCAACCACCGTCAGACTGCGGAGCGTTTGACCCTGATGCCAGCCATATTGCGGATCACGCAGGCCCAGCACTTCGGCGGCGGCACGAGCCGTGGCCTGGTCTGGCTCGTGACCGTCACCCAGGCAGAACAGCAAGAACTTACGGCCCCCTGGCGCGATGCGGATAAACAGGTCCTCGCCCAGTTCGATCTGCTGGGTGCGGCCAGTCCGTGCAGCGCGGGCCTGACCATCTCTCAGGGCCGTTCGGACATTGACAGTGACGGTTTCGTGCGCCATATGTGCGG
The DNA here is from genome assembly GCF_020889625.1 of Deinococcus radiophilus. Lineage (GTDB taxonomy): Bacteria > Deinococcota > Deinococci > Deinococcales > Deinococcaceae > Deinococcus > Deinococcus radiophilus. The sequence continues at coordinate 1,468,979 of NZ_CP086380.1, read as the reverse complement.
CAGGCTAGCATGGGTCCGGCTCACCCACAGGCGGAGTGATAAAACAAAGACATGACCAAGCCCTCGCCGCTCGCCAGCGTCCGCCAGAGCGTGCAAAACGTCGCTGCCTACCCCTACACGCCCAGTCAGGCCCGCATCAAACTGGATCAGAACGAAAGCCCCTACGACTTTCCGGCGGACCTCAAGCGGCTGGCGCTGGAACGTATGGCCGAGCAACCCTGGCAGCGGTACACCGATCTGAACACATCGTCGCTGCGTCAGGGCATTGCTCGGCTGGAGGATTGGGACACGGACGGTGTGGTGGTCAGCTCCGGCAGCAACGTGATGATCAAAGTGCTCACCGAACTGGCTGGCATCGGGCAGACGGTTCTGACCACTGATCCGACTTTTTCGGTGTACCCCTTAGAAAGCGGCTTGCTGGGGGCCAACTTGGTCAAGGTGCCGGTAAATGCTGACCTGTCGCTGCCGCTAAAGGCCCTGAAAGCAGAACTACAGACCCGTGGTCCGGGCCTGTTCGTGCTGATTCAGCCGCAGGCACCGACTGGACATCTGGACGATCCGGCAACGGTGCGGGAACTGGTCGAAGTGGCAGCGGGGGAGGGCTGGCTGACTGTCATTGATGAGGCCTACCACCAGTTTGCCGGCAGTGATTACCGTGAGCTGGTCCGTGAGTGTCCGGGCGTGTTGAGCCTGCGAACCTTTTCCAAGGCCTGGGGCCTGGCGGGCCTGCGCCTGGGCTACGCACTGGCCCAACCCGAGCTGGCGGCGCAGATCCGCAAGCTGGTGCCAGCCTTCTCGATCAATGTGCTGACCCAGACGGCGCTGGAAGTGGCACTGGAACATCCTGACTACGTCATCCAGCGCACCCAGGAAGCCATCAGCGAGCGGGCACGGATGCTGGCCGCGCTGACCGGGCACCCCCACTGGAAAGTCTGGCCCAGCCGGACCAACTTTTTCCTGCTACAAAGCGGGGACGTGGCGTCCACCTTCCGGTATCTGGAGGAGCGGGACGTGGTGGTGCGGCTCCAAAAAGGACTGCCCGTCCTGGGTGATTGCCTGCGGGTCAGCGTGGGCACGCCAGAGGAGAACGATGCTTTTCTGGCCGCTGCTGCCGAAGCTCGCTGAGCGTTACGGAGCTGCCGGGTGGCCTTGCCCTAAAGTGACTCCCATGTCGCCTGACCAGACCGAATCCAGAGGCGAGCCAGTGCCACTCGGTTATTCGCCTCGCTCGGCCTGGCCGCGAACGGGGCGCGTCTGCACCGCTTGCGGGGCCTGCTGCACGGCGCCAGACATTGCCGCACTGGTCAAGCCGCTGGGTCAGCCGTGCGTGCATCTGGGCGCAGACTGCCTGTGCGGTATCTACGCCGAGCGACCTAGCATTTGCCGCAGCTATAGCCCTGACTGGGTCTGCGGCGAGGTGGCCCTGCTGCCCACACTGGAAGAGCGCTCGGCGCGGTTTCTGGAGATTTATGGGCTCATTAATATAAAAACCAAACCCTAAATTCAGATTAATTATTGTGCAAACTCCGTCACTAAACGCTGGCCATTAGTGAACTGGATTTGAAACTGCATGTTTTCTGACTGGTCACTTGGGACGCGGAAAGCGTAGCGTCCTGTACGATTCAACCCTGGTGCAATTTGTCCATCTATCAGCTGATCACCCGCTTGGATGCTCAAAATTGTATCTGCATCAATCAAGCCACCATTTTCAAGGATAATTTGTGGCTGATCCAGCATAGAGGAATAGCTTTGGGTCTCGTTCGTAGTGTTCTTCAAGGTAAAGTCAATAATGATAAATGTTTCACCATCGTCTGCATTTTCACCGTACTCACCGCCTACATTGCTCGTTGCATTCCAACTAACGTTGCTGACATTCCATACCCCGATACTCTGGCTGCCATCTGCTTCTAACGTAGCGTCCTCAGTAGGTGACAACTTCAGTTTCACATTGTCCTAGACGGCAAAAACCAACAGTCGGCCCCATCAAGCTTGATGGGGCCGACTGTTCACGGTTTCCTGAGAGTGTGAAAACAACAGAATCCGCCGCCCAGCAGGCTACCGTACTGACCCGCCACTTCAAAGCACACGCGAGTCACCTCCGCATTGACACCCTTCAGCGGCTGATCGATGTGCTTCTGGCGATGATTGCCGCGAGGAGCATCAATCATCACGACCTGAGTCCTCACATGCCCGGTATCAGCACGCCGCAAGCCAAGAAAAGAAGGGCGGACCGAACCTTCCGGGATGAGCAGCTGGACATGGACTTTTTCATCGCTCTGCTCGTCGTCCATCTTCCACCGGGGAAGGTGTTGCTGAGTCTGGACCGCACCAACTGGGAGCATGGGGAAACGCCCATCAATTTTCTGGTGCTTGGAGCCGTGGTTCATGGCTTCACCCTGCCCCTGATTTGGGTTCCTCTTGATGAGTCTGGGAACAGCCATACCTATGCCCGTATGTGGCTGGTATTGAAGCTCCTCCGCGTCTTGCCAGCGAAACGCTGGCAAGGCCTGGTGGCTGACCGTGAGTTCATCGGTGCGGAGTGGTTCCGTTTTCTCCGTCGTCAAGGCATCAAGCGGGCGATCCGCATTCGGCACAGCGACATGCTGGACGACACGAATGGGAAGGAATGGTTTAAGCACGTCCAGCACGGTCATTTCCATGAAATCGACGAAAAGGTGTTCGTGTTTGGCGAACTCATGCGGGTGGTCGCGACGAGGTCATCCACAGGTGACCTCGTCATCATTGCCACAGATTTCAGCGCTCGGAAGACCTGGAAGCTGTACAAGCAGCGCTGGTCAATCGAGTGCACCTTCAGCAGCTTCAAGATGCGAGGCTTCGACCTGGAGCGGACTGGGATGACGGAAAGGAGCCGTCTACAGCGGCTCTTTGGCCTGGTGACACTGGCCTGGGTGTTCTGCTTGCGCCTGGGGGTCTGGCTGGGCCAGACCCAGCCCATCCCCGTTCTCAAGCATGGTCGTAGAGCGGTCAGTCTGGTGCGGCACGGTGCTCAGCATCTCGTGGATGCCTTACGGTGGAAACCCAAACAGTTCATGGCTGTCCTAGACCTGTTGACCCAGCCCTTTTGCCCACCAGGAGCGCCTTTAGACGAAGTTGTCACCTACTGAGCGTAGCGTCGCCTGAATCAAGTGTGTCTGCTTGTACTGGAGAAGCTTCCGATGTGGGGACAGTTGCAGGCTCGCTTTGTGTGGTCGTTGCTACTGTCTCAGAAGTGCTTGAGTCAGGGAGAAGTGAACCAATTACACCTAGCAGGACCAATCCTCCCAACCCATAAACTCATAACTTGCACCTTGCGTAGCTGAGCGAATAGCCGTGCTGGAGAAGAAATTCTCGTTCTTTTTGGAGCTGACTCAGAAGATGGTTGAGCCTGACTACGGGGAACAGGGTGTAGAGGGCCAGGCGTGCTGCCTCTTTCAAGGTCATCCCTTCTGAGCGATGCAGCATGGTCAGGGTGAAGGCCAGAAAGACCATCAGAATCCAGCGGTCCAGACCCCTGGCAGTTCGCAGCGCGAACTGCGCCAACCCAAACTGGTGCTTACCTTCCTTGAAAAAGGATTCCACCCCCCAGCGATGCGCACCCTCAGCAACGATCTCGTCCCCCTCCAACAGTTCAGACGACACCGCGAAGAATTCACGGTCCCCACGGTCTACTCTCCCCAGAGACAGCGTTTCCAGAGACCAGTTGGCAAGGTTGACATAGCCTCCATGCGGACAGTCCGCCACCGTCACCCGCCCAGGATGGTCCGTGCGCCGGTTGCTCCTCACACCCACCACAAACTCGAAATCGAGGTGCCGCACGCCTTCCAGTAGGTCGAGCGCCAGAGTGACGGGCGTGCTGGTGTGCTTGCCCTGGTACACCCGGTAGGAAATGGAGAACTGAAGTGCCCCATATTCGGCAAACAAGGCGACCAGATGGATACCGTGCCTGCCATTGTAGACGCTGACATAGGGCAGCTGAGTCCCCACCTTTTCCAACGTGGTCAGATCCACACTGAGCCGCAACCGAGGTCGGCGTTTGGAGTGAGCTACGTCCAACAAAATGCGCCACTGGATGTCCTGCATTTCGTCCCAGCAACGGTCTGAATCCCAGTCATAGACGTTGAAGAAGCGACTCAGTGCACTGGGGCTGGCTCCTTCAGCTTGGCTGAATTTGATCTTCTGGCCTGGACTGTGGAAAAGGTGCAGCGAAGCCTCCAGGCTTCGCCGTTGGTACAGCGTCTCTGGAATGTCCAGAATCCGCTGTGAGAGAATATGGGCGCGCTCCCCTGAAACCTGTTTGTGCACACTTCCAGATGTTCAGCTCTGGGAGCGCTTTTTGTCTACGTATTCAGGTGCAAGTTCTGAGATAAAGGAACCATCTACCACAGCCGCCCTGCTTTTTGGGCTGAGGCTGGTTTTTCGCTGTTTGTTCAGCACGTACCTGGGCACGGTAGTTCTCTTCGGCTTCAATTCGAGCCTTAGTCTCGTTATCAATATTGCTCATTGCACTTCCAGATTAGATCTGGAGGAACGAATTGGCTGTCAAATTTGAGGAACCGTCATCCATTTTCCCCTAAGCCGTATACTGAACTTTGGTCTGCCGCAGACTCAAGCTGCGGCGCAAGGAGTGACCCCCGCCAGAACCGGGGCGACAAAGGAGTGAGCGCCATGCAAGAACTGCAAGAAAAACTGGCGTCCCTCCGGGAGTATCTTTGACATTCCCGGCAAGGAACGCCGCCTGAACGAATTGGATCATTTTCTGGCCGACCCGGACCTGTGGAACGACCAGGCCCGTGCCCGCGCCATCAACCAAGAAGCAACCAGTGTCCGCGGTGTGGTGGAGAAATACCGCAGCCTCCGCTCGGACCTGGACGGCCTGAGCGAGATGCTGGAACTGGCCGAAAGCGACGAGGAGCGCGAGCTGCTGGCCGAGGAGCAGAGTGGCATCCAGGCCCGTGTAGACGACCTGTACCGCGAGACGCTGTTTACCATGAAGCACGCCGATACCCCCGCCATCGTGCGGGTCAAGGGCGGTGCGGGCGGCACCGAGGCGCAGGACTGGGCCGGGATGTTGGCCCGGATGTACATGCGCTGGGCCGAGCGCCGGGGCTTCAAGGTGGATATTCTCGACGAGCAGCCGGGTGATCAGGCCGGGTATCAGTCCATCGAATTCATCATTCGGGGCGAGAAGGCCTACGGCATGATGAGCGCGGAGCACGGGGTTCACCGCCTGGTGCGCGTCTCGCCGTTTGATTCCAACAACCGCCGCCAGACTTCGTTTGCCAGTGTGGACGTGGTTCCCGAAGTGCCCGAAGAGGAAATCGACATTCACATTCCCGATTCGGACCTACGCCGTGACGTGTTTCGCTCGCAGGGTTCGGGCGGGCAGGGGGTGAACACCACCGACTCGGCGGTGCGGCTGACCCACTTGCCTACCGGCATCGCGGTGGCCTGTCAGATTACGCGTTCGCAAATCAAGAACCACGAACTGGCGCTGCAAATTCTCAAGCAGCGACTGTACGACATTGAAATGCGTAAGCGTGAAGAAGAAGCCCTGGCGGCGCGTGGGCAGCAAGCGAACGTGGAGTGGGGCAGCCAGATGCGCTCTTACGTGCTGGACAAGCAGTACATTAAAGACCACCGCTCTGGCCTGATGCAGTACAACCCGGATGACGTGCTGGACGGCGAACTGGAAGACCTGATGTGGGCAGGTCTGGAATGGAAAGCCGGCAAGCGCGTGGCCGAAGACGGCGGCGACGACGACTGACGCCAGCAGCCAGGGTCGGCGCGGTGAGCGGCTCATCCCTCGCCGCGCCGCCACCTTTATCTGGCGTCGTTTGGCCATTTGTGCGTGACTGGTCAGCGGAGATTGTTAGACTAACTCCGTAGCGTGATGAGTAACCCCCCCACCATTTCCGGATACCGCATTACACGGCCACTGGGCCGGGGAGCCACAGCACGGGTTTATCTGGCTGATGACCGCCAGGGGCGTCAGGTGGCGCTGAAGGTCCTGTTGCCTGAGGATGAACGCCAGGAATATCCCGACGCTGCCGGAATGTTCGCCAATGAGGTCCGTATGACCATGCAGCTCACGCACGACCATCTGGTGCGCGGCTATGGGGGGCAGGGATTCGATGAGGGAGCGTATCTGGCGCTGGAGTATTTTCCCCAGGGGGCCTTGGATAGCCTGGTCCAGCCAGGTCGGCCCCTCCCGCCTGAGCAGGCAGCCAGGATTCTGCGGGGAGTGGCCGAGGGCCTGGACTATATGCACCGCCAGGGCGCAGTGCATCAGGATGTCAAGGCGCAGAACATTTACCTGGATGGCGACCGTGCCGTACTGGCCGATCTGGGCTGTTCCTACATGATGGGGCAGGGGGGCCGGGTGGGCGGGAGTCCGTTTTACATGGCGCCCGAAATCTACCGGGGCGAAGAGGCAACAGCCGCCAGCGACGTGTATTCGCTGGGGGTGCTGGCCTACGAAGTGCTGGCGGGCCAACGCCCCTTTGAGGGTGACGATTACAACGAACTGATGGCCCAGCACCTCAATGCGATGCCGCCTTCCCTGGCACATTTGGCTCCAGAGCTGCCACGCCTGGTGGCCCGCACCCTGCAACAAGCCCTGGCCAAGAATCCTGACGACCGTCCCGACTTACTTGAGGTGATGGCTGCGCTGAATGAATGGTTGGGCGCTGATGTTGAGGTAGGCGCACGGCCCGAACCTGCTGCGCCGAGTGGCCCAGTGCTGGGCCGTCATGCTGCGCCGCAGCATGAAGCCTCAGCGCCAGTACTGACCGAACCTGAGTCTGAAACGGATGCCGCGCCGGGCCTGCTGGCACGTTGGAATCCATTTCGCAAAAAAGGGTGAACCCTGTAGGTCGTAGGGTCTGGGAACGGCTACTTATTGATAACGGCGTAAGTTGGCGTCCATAAGCTGACGGGGCAGGTGAATATAGCGGACCCGCTGCCAGGCGGTGACAAGCCTCTTTTTCAGCGCTCTTATGGAGTGGGCACAAAAGTTCCCCAACACATTGCGCTTGACGTAGGCCCACACCAACTCGATCGGGTTCAACTCTGGAGCATACGGAGGCAGAAAGATCAGAGAGAGGCGTTCGTGGGAACCCACGAACGCCTGGGTTACTTTCGCGTGATGAATTCTCGCATTGTCCAGCACCACGACGATGTTCCCCTGAACTTGGCGCAGGATGTGCCCAAAGAATCGTATGACTTCTCTACTCCGGATCGCTCCGGATATTGTGTGCTGGAAGAATCGTCCATCTGAAGTGATCGCCCCAATCGTTGAAAGCTTCTCCCAGTTTGCTCTGAGCTTGACCAGGGGCGTGACGCCCCTCACCCCCCATGTCCGTCGCTGGACTCCTTTCAGAGAGAATCCGACTTCATCCAGATAGATGATTGTGGCTCCCTCAGCGACCTTTTTTTCCAACTCCGGCAGCACCTGTTCCCGCCAGGATGCGATCCGAAGTTCGTTCCGCTCAGCGGCCCGCCCATCTGGCATCTGTGGGCTGAAACCCAACTTGCGCAGGATTTTGCGGACGTGATCATGGTGGTACCACACATCAAAGTGCCGCCCGATGAGCTCTGCCACACGTTTTGTCGTCCAGGTTTCGTCAGGAAACCCATGCTGCAGAGCACCCTCCTGCAGGAGGGTGCGAAGCTGGTCGTGCTGAGACTCAGTCAGTCGAGCAGGACGACCAGAGCTGACCGTCGCTTGCAAGCTTCCCTTCTTTCTGAGCCGAGCACTCCAAGAAGTCACCGTGAGCACGGAGACGCCAAAGTGAGCAGCGATTTCGCGGTGTGTGTGGCTGCCTTGCTGCAGCCACTCGGTAGCAGCCAGGCGCCGCTCCTCAAGTTGGGCACGAGAATATTGGTTCGGTTGCCATTCCATGGTCCCTGGAGTTTAGCAGCGCATACTTGCGCCGCTATCAATAGTAATCCAGTACGGCGTAATGCTGTTGTAAGTGAACCAACTATTGCTTGGCAAACCCACAGGGGCCTGTCGGCCTTGCCCTACACTTCTCCTGGCATCAAGGTGGCGGCCAGCAGCCAGAGGAACATTCGCTGAGGCCTGCTCCTCAGCGCATTTTCTCGAACAGGATCAGGGGCGCTTCCAGGGCAGAAGCTTGCCAGTGGTTCTGGCGGTGCATGGCGCGGGGTGGGCAACTGTCCACACAGGCCATACAGCCCGTACAGGCGCTCAGGTCCAGGGTGAGGTGCAGGGTTCCTGCGGCGTCGTGGGTGCGGGTAATCGCTTCGGTCGGGCAGACGTTAGAGCAGACCGGGCAGTCCATACAGCTGTCGTCCACCAGCGGGGCAGGCCAGTACACCGCGCTACCGGGCGGAGGAGTGGGCTGCAGACTGGCCTTGCGCCAGCGCCATTCCTCGGGGGTGCGCTGTTCCGGTTCGCTCCAGTCCACGAACGGCAAAGGACGTTCAGGAATCAGACCCACCAGCTCGCGCCGGCCACTGCTGACCAGTTGCCCCAAGGCGCCCCGGCGGGTGACGCGCTGCGCCCGCTCGGCATCCTGGGCTTCGGCGCGGCGGACTGTCACCTGGGCCGGTTGCCCAGTGGCCGCCCTGAGCCGCTCTGCATCCTGCACCACGCGGTGCAGACGCTGCGGGACCGACGCTGCTCCCACCGGGCAGGCCGCGCAGTCGCCGTGAAGTAGGGTCAGCGGTACCTGCCAGGCCCCCGCCGCTGAGAGGAGTGCCGGAGTCACGCGGCCCAGGCAGGTCACGGCTGGTCCACCTGCGCCGCTCTGCGAACAGGTCAGTGTGGCTTCAGAATTCGGGGTGGTGGCCTCTGGCCCGCTGCGCTGCTCGCGGACGCTTCCCAGAGGACCGCTGAGGTCATACTCCAGCGCGCCGCTGGGACAGGTTTGCACACACAGCCCGCAGCCGGTGCAGAGGTCGGGATCAATCGTCACAGCGTTCCCCAGTGGTCCCAGAATGACAGCCTCATGTGGGCAGGCCTGGGCACACAGGTCACATCCACCTATAGCCTGACGCTCACGCAAGCAGCGCTGAGCCGTATAGCGGGGCTCTGGCGTACCCATATCGGCCAGGCGGTCCAGCCACTGTTCCCACATCAGCGCTCACCCGCCTGGCCAAGAGCAGTGGCGTGGCGCACCGTGTCCGCGACCACGTCCGGGTGGGTCCAGTGCAGTTGGTGGCCGCCGTCCAAGAGGTTCAACTCGGCCCCCCAGATGGCCTGTGCCAGTGGCACTGCATGATCCTCGGCAGGGGAGAGACGGTCATGCTGTCCGGCCAGAATCAGCACTGGACAGCGTAGCGCCGCGTAGCCTGGGACCAGTCCTTCCAACTCACGCGAGATGGTGCGGTTTTCCTCGGCCAGGGCCAGCAGTTGGGTGCGCCGCAGCGAGAAGGCCCGCATCATCCTCCGCCAGGCATGGGGCATGGGGACCGGGGCGAAGGCCCGCGAGCCTTCCAGTTCGACCACAGCGTAACCGAGTGGGATCAGCAAAATACGGGTGACCAGCCACTCTAGGGGCGGCCAGGCGACCAGTCGGGCCAGCAAGCGGGTCAGGCCCGGCGCCGGGTAGGCCAGGGGCGAGATCAGCACCAGTGCGCCGACCCGCTCCGGTTGCTGCCGTGCCAGCGCCAACGCAATCGGCGCGCCGTAGGAGTGCCCGACCAGCGTGACCCGTTTCAGGTTAAGTGCGTCCAGTACTTCGGACAGCTGCTGGGCGTTCGCCGCCACGGTCACTTCAGGCCCCGGTGGGGTGTAGCCGTGCCCCAGGCGGTCCGGGGCGATCAAGCGCAGGTCCCCCACCAAACGTTCCCACAGCGGCGAGGTGGGCCAGTCGTGGGTGACGCCATCGCTGCCATGAATCAATACGGTGGGCGGTGCGTTTACAGGACCACCTTCTATCAGGTGTACTTGCCCCGAAGGGAGGTCCAGCAAACGGCCCAGCGGTGGGTGCAGTCGCCGGGTCCGGTGCGGCCAGAGCCTGACGCTGAGAGCGCCCAGTAAAGCTGCACCTAGGATGGAACGGGTCGTCAGGGCCACAGCCTCAGCATAGCGGTCAGAGGCGTTGCGAACGGTAGTTGAATGCGGTGAAAGAGTCGGGCACGCTTGGACACTGTGGCAGCTGTTTCTTAAACAGATAACGTACTGCCCGGTCCTGATCAGGACGTGCTTAAGCTCTTTTCACCCGCTGCCGACCTTGCTGCCCTCAGAATGCCAGCATGACCACTCCTGACCGTCCCGAGCGTGATTCGTTGAGCGCTGAGCAGACTGCTGACACCGTGGCTGACACCGCCGATTGGGCCGCGCCCAGCGATCCCGCAGGCAAGCCGCTGTACGCCGAGGCCAGCGCCGATCAAGGTATGGGCGTAGCAGGCCGCGACCTACCTGCCGAGGGTGAACTGCGCCGTGAAGATACGCTGTCGGCTCCTGTGTACACTGGAGCCGTCAAAACCGTGACCTACTCGGCTGAAACGGGTGGGGTAGAGATTGAAGAAAGTTCCACCGAAAGCCTCAAGGATACCCATGCTGAAGGGGGCCTGCTGGACACCCTGAAAGAGAAGGTCATGAGCGGCACCGAGAAAGTGCGCCAGCGTGGTGGGCAATTGGCTCACAGCGCCAAGCTGCGGCTGGAAGTCTCGCAGTACAGCCGCGACCTTGAAAGCCTGTATACCCGTCTGGGCCGGGCCTATCACCACCGCTCGGCTCCGGAGGTATTGGCATTGATTGAGCAGGAAATCGCGCAGGTCGAGCGTGATATTCAGGTGCGTGAGCGACAGCTCGAAAGTCAGGAAGTCGGTCAGGAACTGCGTGTTCAGCACCTCCAAGCTGAGCGCGAACGGCTGGACCTGAACTTCCCAGACACCACAGTGCCCAGCGCTGCTGACTCGTTTACGGTTGGCGAGCAGCCACCCCGGATCGTGCATGCGCTGGAAACCGAGAAGCGGGACACCTTCTTCGGGCTGGACAAGGGCGGCGTGGAGCACCAAGCGACAGTGGTGGGCGGCAACGCGGCCTTCGACACCCAGATTGAACCGGAAGAGTCGGTACTGACGGTTGATGATCTCGAAGCGGACGAGCGGCGTAGCTGACCGACCATGCCAGCCATGGGCCTGAATGCGAACAGGGAGGCCAAGTCGTCCGGGCCTCCCTGTTCTCTGTATTCAGCCACCAGGCAGTTAGGAAGCAACTGCAGGCAGCCAGCCCGCTTGCACCAGCAGCGGAATCAGGATGATGGCAGCTCCTAGGCCCAGGCTAAGCCAGATGGCGGGTTGTCCACCCAGGCGCGGCGCTGAAGTTGGGTGCTGACGGCGGACCCTGAGCAGCAGCAGACCCGGCAGCAGCACGGTATACAGAACCGCCAGTATGCCTGCATACCCCAGTAATGCCACGAAGCCCTGGGGATACAGTGTGGCGAGCAGGGTAGGGGGGACGAAGGTCAGCAAGCCCAACCAGAGCCACCGGGCCTTCCCGAGCCACCCGCCCAGCACGTCGCGTAGCGAGTGCAGCAACGCCAGACCCACGCCCAGCACCGAAGTGGTAAGCGCCAGTGCCGAGAACACTTGCACTGCTAGACCGAGATTCTGATTGCCAGTGGCCTGGGTCATGACCTGGCTCAGCGCGTCCAGGTCACGGACCTGCATCAATTCTGCCTGCGGAATCAGGCCAAAGATGGCGAACTGCCACAGCAGATAGACCACCAGCGGAATGCCGGTGCCCAGCAGTACGGCGCGCCGCAGCCCTGCCTGGTCACCTTCCAGATACTCGGTGACGCTGGGCATCAGGTAGTGGTACGGAAAATCCTTCAGGCCACGTTCGAAGATTCCGTAGCTTCCAGCAGTTTAACCCAGGGGTAGGCATACCCCAGACTGGAATGTCTCCTTCCAGAGTTGTACCAGTTTTTAAACTTCGTGCTGAACGCACGAAGCTGGGCAATATTCGTCAATTCTTCCCGGAAGACGCCGTCATATTTGAAGGTCCGGTTGAGCCTTTCCAGGATGCCCATTCCTCGCTTCTGTGAGACCTTGGCCCGTACCCAGTTGCCCGGCTCCTGACAGGCCGCCTGGAATGCGCCAGACGTAAAATCTGAGCCACCATCAGTCATGATCAGGAGCTGCTCGTCTATGCCGAGATGGTGCAGCACATGGACTCCTCGTTGCAGCGCGGTGACCGCGCTGCTGGCAGAGAGATTCCGGACCACTTCAATGTGCAGCAGTGCGCGACTTTCTACGTCCAGGACAAGATAAGCCCAGCAGATCCCGTCCGGTAGGCTGAGCCGTGTGGCATCCATCTGAATTCGGCGGCCCGCTGGCCAGAGAACGATAGGCGTAGGGGACACCGGCAGACGGCGCTTCTTTCTGGGGACTGGGCGCTGCACCTTCAACTCCACCATGCAGCGACGAACAGTATGGAGGCCCGGAGCAGGCCGCAGAACATCTTGTTGTAGGGCCTGATAAATCAGACGGTAGCCGCTGAGTGGCTCTTCAAGGGCTTTCAGCCGTACCTCTTCCAGGACGTGCTGACGTCGCTCCGTCCGCTGTGCAGAACGCTCTGCGTTCTGCCGGGCATCGCGCAGGACATGATATGGACGCTCAACCTCAGCCGCAAATTGACTGAGGCTGAGCTTCGGGTGGTCTCTGAGCAACTCCTGATAGCACGCCAGGAGTTCATCTACGCTCAGAGACCCCGGATTTTTTTTGCGATGTAGAGCGACAATTCCTTATCCGCAATGATGGCCTTGAGCTGCTGGACTTCCTTCTTCAGCTTCTTTTGAGCCGCATCCGGCCTGGCTCCCTGGAGGCGGGCACGGCCCGCTTCCAGAAACTGGGCACGCCAGGTGTGAATCAAGCTCTCGCTGACCTCGTATTCACGAGCAGCTTCTGCGATGGTGTGCTCCCCGCTCAGGACAGCCAGAACAATCTGTTCCTTGAGTTCAGGTGACCAAGTTTTGCGCTGTTTTCCCATATCTTCCCTCCAGTGTGCCCCACCCTCCTAAAAAGTGGGGCTGATGTGGAAGGATTTCGCGTACCACTACCTCACGGCGTGAAATCCAAAGGCCGTAAACAGCACCGGAAGCGCCGAAAAATACAGGCCTGGCGTTACGGGGCCGGTCGATAGACGGTCCGGCGCCATCTGGGGCAGCAGCAATGCCATGAGCAGGGCAAAGACCAGCACCATCACCGCAAAAAGTACGCGTGTTAGGCGGTCCACACTGACCGCGCCCAGTAAGACCACCGCCGCTACCGCTAGCGCATACAGCACGCTACCGCCAGCTTCTGCCAGTGGCGACACACCGCTCACCAGCCCACCCCCCGCGCTGATATATGCCGCTGAGATGGCGTACATGAACAGCAGCAACACTGCAGTCACGGACCATTTGCCGGCTGCGCCAAAATAATGACTGGTCAGGCTGGCCAGACCATCGCTGGCGGAGTGGTGACGGTAAATCTCGGCAAATTGCAGCGCCGTGTAGGCCGACAGTGCCCACATGTTGATCAATGCCAGTGCCGTCAGACCAAAGCCCAGGCCAGCGGAAGTGAGTGGCATGGCCAACATGCCCGCGCCGATGGTGGTTCCGGCGATGATAAAAGTGCTGCCCCAGGTGCGGTCGTCCCGGAGCAGCGAGGTGGTGGGTCGGGTGGTCATCGGCCCCCAACTATAGACCACTGGCCGCCCCCCGCGCCGTTCGCCGTTACAGGTCGCGGCGGCTAAAGTGCCACATGGCGGCCAGCACCGCCAGCACCGTGAGGGCTGCGCTCCACAGAATCATGCCGACGCCGACCGGGTCGGTGCCGATAAATGGCAGCGGCGCAGGCGACATGCTCATGGTGGACGTGAATTCTGGATGCTGCAAGAAATAGCTGGCCCCCAGCCACATCTCGTTGGTCGGCATCAGCGTGTTGGCGACGCGGGCCAGGGTCAGCATGGTGGGGCTGTTGACCATGTTCCCGATGGAGTTGAGGATGCCCCCGGCGATGCCTACTCCGTACAGCACGAAGACCCCGATGCCGTTGGCCAGCGTGGTAAAGAGGGTGCTGCCCAGCACCGTCAGCGCCGTAATCAGCAAGATGCCCAGCAGCATCAGCGAGATGGCCGCCAGCGGTGAGGGAGGCAAGAACCCAGTGATCAGGTAGATGCCCGCGAGCATCACCACGCTGACCAGCAGCACGTAGCCGACATTTACCACGCTAAAGCCCAGCCAGCGGCCCATCACCAGTTCGGCGCGGCTGACCGGGCGTGACACCACGCTCTGCACCACCCCGCTTTCGACGTCGGCGCTGACCGACCCCACGGTGCTGAGGACCGCCATGAGTGACCCTAAAAAGGCCACCAGGTACATCCCGAAAATGGTGGCGAAGTTGACCGGAAACAGGGCGCTGCCCAGCTCGCCGGTGACCGGATCCAGGCCGCCGGGCCGAGTCTGAAAATCCAGGTACATGCGGTAGATGCCGTACAGATAAAAGCCCACGAACAGCGCCGTGAGAATCAGCAGCACCGCCACCAGCCGCTTACGCAGCGATTCTTTAAGCGACAGGCCCGCAATCAGGCGCACCTTGCGCGGGTCCAGCGTCAGGTCACTGGCCTTAGGCATGGGCGGCCTCCTGCGCGGCGTGGGCGTGCGAGGCGTCCCCACTTTGTCCCACCAGCTCCAGAAAAATATCTTCCAGTTCTGGGCGCAGCGGGGTCAGTTCGTACAGCGCCGCCCCCAAGTCTCCCAGGCGGTGGGCCAGCTGCGGCAGCTGCTCTTCGCTGCTTAGGCCGATTTCGGCGGTGTTCTCCTGCTGACTGATCAGCGGGCCAAATTCGGTCAGGGCAGCCAGCACGGGCGGCGTCAGTTCATCTACCCGGACCCGCACCCGCAGATCACTGCCCATCACCTCACGCATTGGGCCTTGGCGTAGCACCTCGCCCCCACGCACGAACGCGACCCGGTCACAGACCTGCGCCACCTCCGACAGCAGGTGCGAGTTCAGAAAGATGCTGACCCCCTCTGCGCGCAGGTCCTCGATAATCCGGCGCACCTCCATGCGCCCAATCGGGTCCAGGGCGCTGGTCGGTTCGTCCAGAAAGACCAGTTCGGGCCGCGCCAGCAGCGCCGAGGCCAGCCCGGCGCGCTGCAGCATGCCCTTGGAGTAACCGCCCAGGTTCTCGCCGCCGCGTCCTCCCAGGCCCACCCGCTCCAGCACCTCAGGAATCCGGGTACGCGTCTCTGCACGGCCCAGTCCGGCCAGCTGCGCGTGAAACGTCAGGAATTCATGCCCGGTCATCCAGGTCTGAAAACGGAACTGTTCGGGCAAGAACCCCAGCCGGGCGCGGACTGCCGGATTGTCCGGCGAGCCGCCCAGCACCTGCACTGCGCCGGAAGTGGGCCGCACCAGCCCCAGCAACATCTTGACAGTGGTGCTTTTGCCTGCGCCGTTGGGACCGAGAAAGCCAAAGACTTCGCCGCGCTCTACACGGAGGTCCAGCCCCCGAACGGCCACCTTAGGGCCATACGCTTTGCGGAGCTGCTGGGTCAGGATAACCGGGGGTGCAGTCATGCCCTCAGCATAGGCGTGCTCCCCCAGGCCAATTGTCGCTCCCCACGCGGCCCCGCCTTTATAGTGAGAGGCAATGACCCGGCGGCCTGTACCACGAGTAGAGATGGAGTGGGAGACACCGGCAGTGCTGGCGCCTGCCCCGCACCCCGCGCTGTGGCCGTGGCTGCTGAGTGGACTGGTTTCGCTGGGCTTGCTGGGTGGGTCGCTGTGGCTTTCCAGGGCGCTGAGTGTGCCGAATGCCCCGGCCACTGTGCCCCAATGCTGCCAGCTGACCTACGAGGTGCGCGGCGCAGGCCGTGGTGTGCCGGTGCGTGTCCGGGCCCTGGAAGCGCCGCCGCTGCTCACACTGACGCCTGAGCAGACCACCACTGCGGCACCGGGGACGGTCGCCCTGCCCGGTCCTGGCAAGTACCGTGTGCGCGTGAGCGCTGACGGCTACGCTCCGCAGACGGCGACCGTTCAGGTGCCGAGCGCCGCTCCGGTAGTGCTGGAACTGGAGTAGGGGAGGACGGTTCACGGCTCAGGGCCTTTCCTATAGGTGGGCAGTAGCCGTAGACCCATCCACCCTCACCATCTGCCCCCTACACTGGGGCCATGTCACCCCTTCTGTCCCGCCTGATCTGGACTTCCATGCTGCCGCTGTTGCTGCTGGCCTGTCAGCCGCCTGCCGCGCGGGTGGGAACCACGCCTTCGGCTCCTGCAGCCCAGGCAGACACTTCTCCAGTGCCTGCATCCGCCGAGCCGACTGCTGACGCAACCCCGGCTACGCTGAGCGCCGAGATCGTAGCGCGCCATCCACACGACCCGGCGGCCTTTACCCAGGGGCTGCAGTGGGTAGATGGCCGCTTGCTGGAAAGTACAGGGCAGGTCGGGGAATCGGGCGTGCGCTGGGTCACGCCTGAAACCGGCGAAGTAGAGGTGCACACAGCCACCCCCAATGCCGAAGCCTTCGGTGAGGGGTCCACCTGGTTGAACGGTCAGGTGTACCACATCACTTGGCAAACCGGCGAAGCCTACCGCTTTGACGAGGCGCTGAAATTGCAGGAAACCTACCGCTACCAGGGTGAGGGCTGGGGCCTGACCCAGGACGGCAAGTCGCTGATCATGAGCGACGGCAGTGCCAGCCTGTTCTGGCGCGATCCTGCCACCTTCCGTGTGACGGACACCGTCGGCGTGAGTGATGCGGGCCAGCCCGTGCCGCAGCTGAACGAACTGGAGTGGGCCGAAGGGTCCGTCTGGGCCAATGTCTGGATGCAGGACCGCATCGCTAGAATCGATCCGGAGAGTGGCAAGGTCACCGGCTGGCTGGACGCCTCCGCGTTGGCCGAAGAAGCCCGCCAGCAGG
Source organism: Deinococcus radiophilus (assembly GCF_020889625.1). Lineage (GTDB taxonomy): Bacteria > Deinococcota > Deinococci > Deinococcales > Deinococcaceae > Deinococcus > Deinococcus radiophilus. The sequence goes on along the minus strand of NZ_CP086380.1, from coordinate 1,452,094 downwards.
CCGAGAAACAGGGGCGGCCCCTAACCACCGACGACGTGCTGAACGGCATCGCCTATAACCCGGACAGCGGCCACTTTTACCTCACCGGCAAGCGCTGGCCGCTGCTGTTTGAGGTGAAGGTCAGAGGGGAATAACCGGGCTTACTGGGCCAACAGGCCCTCAACTCGTCCCCAGATTGTCTCTTCCAGCTCATCCGCCGGGCGCGTGGCGTCCAGGACCAGCCAGCGCTCCGGCTGCCCGGCGGCCAGCGTGAGAAAACCCTGACGCAGCCGTCCGTGAAAGCCCAAGTCGGCCTGTTCCAGCCTATCTTTCTGGCCACGTACCACTACTCGCTCCAGCCCCAGTGCCGGGTCTAGGTCCAGCAGGACCGTCAGGTTGGGTGTTAGACCGCCAGTCGCTTCGGCCGTCACAGTCTGCAGAAAGTCCATTGGCAGTCCGCGTCCGTAGCCCTGATAGGCCAGTGTGGAGTCGGCGTAGCGGTCGCAAATCACGGCCTCGCCACGGGCCAGTGCCGGGCGCAGCACCTCACGGACCAGCTGAGCGCGGCTGGCCGAGTACAGCAGAAATTCCGCCAGCGGTTCGATGTGCAGCTCAGGGTCTAGGACGGCTGCCCGGATGCGGTCCCCAGCAGACGTGCCACCCGGTTCCTTGGTCACGGTGTGCGGCACATCCAGTGCAGCCAGCCGCGCGACCAGCCTTGCCAGCTGGGTGCTTTTGCCTGCGCCTTCAGGCCCCTCGAAGGTGATGAATGGTAGGTGGTAGTCCCCTCCCTCTGCCATCACAGTCCAGTGGGCTGATGAATAAATTGCCACGGCAACCCGAACTCTTCCTCGATCTTGGCCGCCAGGGCGCGCACACCGAACACTTCGGTTTCGTAGTGGCCGGCAAAGACAGCGTTCAGGCCGTACTCGAAAGCGTCATGGAAGTATTTGTGCTCCGGTTCGCCGGTCAGCAGGGTGTCCAGACCCATCCGCGCCGCTTCGGGAATCAGGCCTGCACCTTCGCCCGAATTGATCCCGATGCGGTGCACGAAGGGATGAGCGCCCGAGTGCACGAGGCAGATTTCGCCGGTGAGTTTCTGGACCCGGTCGGCGAAGTCCTGCAAATCCAGCTCACGCGGCAGGGTGCCCGCCAAGCCGTATTTGCGCCCGCCGTACTCTCCGAAGTCCTCCAGGTCTTCCAGGCCCAGGGCGCGGGCGATCATGGCGTTGTTGCCGACTTCGCGGTGGTGATCAAGCGGCAGGTGCGAGGCGTATAGGTTCAGCCCCGCCTCCATCGCCAAGCGCACACGCTGGCCGTGCGGCCCGCTCAGCGGCAGCGGCTTGCCCCAGAACAGGCCGTGATGCACCAGCAGCAGGTCAGCTCCGGCGTCGGCGGCAGCTTGCAGCGAGCGCAGGCTGGTGTCCACGCTGGCAGCCACGCGGGTCACGGTGTCACGGCCCTCAATTTGCAGGCCATTGAGACTCACATCGTCAAAGGCGTCGGTGTCGAGGTAGTCGTTGAGCCACTGAATCAGTTCGGCGCGGGGGGGCCCTGGGCGGCTCCGGGTCTCGGAGGACGTGGTGTTGGGATTGGCGGTCATGGCAGGCAGTCTAAAGCAGGGGCCAGAGCCCACACCGTGAGCCGACAATGGCCTGGATGAAAGACCGACCCAAAGGCTGACATGAGCATGACGTGAGCTTGACATGAAGCTGACGACTGGCCTTCAGGCTAGGTTCATGAACAAACTGCTGACCGTGGGTTTGACCCTGCTGGCCGCCGCCAGCGCTTCCGCTTCTGCACAGACCATCACTGGCGCTGGTGCATCTTTCCCTTACCCGCTGTACTCCAAGATGTTCGCTGAGTATAAGAAGCAGTCTGGCGTCAGTGTGAACTACCAGTCGGTGGGTTCCGGCGCAGGCCAAAAGCAGATCATCAACCGCACCGTTGACTTTGGGGCCAGCGACAACTTCATGACCAACGCCATGATGGCTCCCGCACCTGCGCCGCTGCTGCACGTGCCCACCGCCATCGGCGCTGTCGTTCCTGCTTTCAACGTTCCCGGTGTGAGCAACCTCAAGCTGACCGGTGACGTCTTGGCTTCGATCTACCTGGGCAACATCAAGACCTGGAACCATGCCCGCATCAAGGAACTGAACCCCGGCGTGACCCTGCCTGGTTTGCCCATCACCGTGGTGCGCCGCTCGGATTCCTCCGGCACCACCTACGTGTTCACGGATTACCTGAGCGGCGTCAACTCCACCTTCGCCAGCCGCGTGGGCCGTGGCAACTCGGTCAAGTGGCCCTGGGGCAGCGCGGCCAAGGGCAACGACGGCGTGGCCGGAGCCGTGAAGAACACCCCCGGTGCACTGGGCTACGTGGAACTGGCCTACGCCAAGCAGAACAAACTGGCCTTCGCTCAGCTGAAAAACAAAGCCGGTAACTGGATCACTGCCGACAACGGCCCCGCTTCGGCTGCCGCTGCTGGTGTGGTGATGCCGGGCGACACCCGTGTCAGCATCGTGAACTCCGCCAACGCCCAGGCCTGGCCCATCTCCAGCTTCACCTACGTCATCTTCTACAAAGAGCAGAAGTACGGGAACCGCACCCAGGCCCAGGGCAAAGCCCTCAAGAGCCTGCTGTGGTGGATGACCCACGACGGCCAGAAGTACAACGAAGGCCTGGACTACGCCAAGCTGCCCGCTGGCGTGATGCCCAAAGTCGAGAAAGTCATCAAAAGCATGACCTACGGCGGCCAAGCCCTGTAATCCCCCTCTCTATTGATTCTCTCCAACAAGAGAGCCCCGACCGGAAAGTGGTGGGGGCTCTCTTTGGCTGGGGCGAGGTTTAGGGCATTGCCGTGCTCCAATTTGGATTCAGCGGCATGGGAGCAGCAGGCTGTGCTGAGCCAGTGCCACGTTGTCCGGGGGCTGGTAAAAAAGTTCCTGTATCCGCGTACCAATCTGAGTTTGCCAGGAGCCTGCGTACTTGAACTTGTACGGAGTGGATAGGGCGCTCCCGCGTTCGCCAGGCCGCACTTCGCTGTAGCTGGCCATGCAAAGCGGAACACGATAGGGGCCGTCAGCACGGGTGGTTCGCGGGTGCAGAGCCGAGTCAAGAAGTTGAATATGGCCCTGCACCGGAAGCACCGGGTCAACAAAGTGCGGTGGTCGCCGTGAATGTTGATCACGTAGGCGTTTTGGTCCGGCGCATCTTCTGTCGGAATGACCCAGGTCTCACTTTTTCCCACCCTGAGGAGGTGGAGGGGTATCGCTAGAGGTATGGGAGCAGTGGTGCCGCAGCCGACCAGCCGCTGCGACAGGCTCAGGAGGGTCGTTTCTCCGAGAAAAAGCGTGGGCGGCATTCTCGGCCAGCCCTGAGCGGTAGGAGTCGGGCCATGTTGGCGTTGTAAAGGCCCATATGACCAGAAGCCCAAGTGGCACTCCCGCTGGTCCCGCAGATGTCTTGAAGCTCCAAGCTGTTTTTCTAGAGCTGTTCCAAGGAATATTTAAACCCTTACAAGATAGGTCAAAAGAGATCTGGACTTACAAAAAACCGTGACCCAGAAGGAAAATTTATCTGTAAGTTAAGGCGCAGTGAAGGATGACTGATGGCCCACTCTATTCATTTCAGATTTAATCTGGACTCATAAAAATAAGTCGGAAGTACGAGTTGATCTGCCTAAAACTTGTCGGCTGACCCATGTCCGACGCCCTGCAGAGCGGCCAAACCGCCACTGGGCTGACCTTTAGCTGACACTTTGCCTATCAACTGGGAGGGATGCAGTCCACCCTCTACCATCCCCCGTCTAACTCCACCGCCGACCAAGGAAGTGAGTCATGAGTCAAGCCGCCAAACCCCCGCAGCCGGGGCGTGGAATGAGTCACCGCAGCGATTCGGTGTTTCGCAACATCATCATCGGTCTGTCGCTGATCATTGCGCTGATCTTCATTCTCAGCTTGTATCAGCTGGGCCGGGTGTCCTGGCCGTCACTGAGCACCTTTGGGCTGGACTTTTATTTGAACCGCACCTGGGACCCGGTCAACAATGTTTACGGAGCCCTGAGCATGATCATCGGCACGCTGGTCACCAGCCTGATCGCGCTGGCCATCAGCGTGCCGCTGGCGATTGCCAGTGCGCTGTATGTCTCCGAGTACGCGCCCAACTGGCTCAAGGGGCCAGTGAGCTACCTGATCGAGCTGCTGGCCGCCGTACCCAGCGTGGTGTACGGCCTATGGGCGCTGACAGTGATTGCGCCGGTGCTGGCGGCGTGGCAGCTGACCTACTACATGGAGCCCAGCAAGCTGGAGCAGGTTACCGCCTGTCAGGAGTTGTGGAAGCAGGGCACCACATCCTTCCAGTGCTTTTTCACGCCCGCCGCCGCCGACGGACGCGGCCTGGCGCTGGCGACCCTGATTCTGACCGTGATGATTTTGCCCTATACCGCGTCGGTGGCCCGCGACGTGATCGGGCTGGTGCCGCGTGACCAGCGCGAGGCCATGTACGCCCTGGGCGCGACCAAGTGGGAAGTGCTGCAAAAAGCCGTGCTGCCCTATGCCCGCGCCGGGATCATGGGGGGCATCCTGCTGGCGCTGGGCCGCGCCCTGGGTGAGACGCTCGCCGTAGCGATGGTGATCGGGGACTCGCAGGCGCCGCTGACCTCCATCTGGCAGAACTTCTCCACCATGGCGTCGGTCATCGCCAACCAGTTCGGTGATGCCCAGCAAGAACTGCACCGCTCCAGTGTGCTGGCGCTGGGCCTGACCCTGTTCTTCGTGTCGGTACTGGTAAACGTACTGGCCCGGATGGTCATCAAGAAACTTACTCCGGAGGGCATCAAATGAGCGCCGTTCACTCCCGCACCGACACCCTGCGCCGTGGCGTGCCCGAAATCAGCTCCGGGCGCAAAGTGACCAACATGATTATGGGTGGCCTGATCTCGCTGGGCACGTTTATCGTGGTGCTGCCGCTGCTGATGATCTTCTACTACCTGATCACCACCGGGTTTCAGGCCCTGTCTCCCGAATTTTTTACCCGCACGCCTGCTCCGCTGGGTGAGACGGGCGGCGGCCTGCTGAACGCCATCGTCGGCAGCCTGACCATGCTGGCGATGGCCAGCGTGGTGGGCATCCTGGTCGGAGTAGCTGGGGGCATCTTCCTCTCGGAGTACCCCAAGCATCCACTGATGCCGACCGTCCGGATGCTGAGTGACGTACTGGCTGGTATCCCGGCCATCGTGATGGGTCTGGTGGTGTACGGCTTGCTGGTACTCAAGTTCGGATTTTCGGGCTTTGCCGGGGCGCTGGCGCTGGGCTTTTTGATGATTCCCATCGTGGTCCGCACCACCGAAGAAACCCTCAAGCTGGTGCCGCGCACCGTGCGTGAAGCCGGTCTGGGCCTCGGGCTGCCGCGCTGGAAAGTGATCTTGCAAATCGTGCTGCCTGCCGCCGCCAGCGGGATCGTGACCGGCATCATGCTGGCACTGGCCCGTGTGGCTGGCGAAGCGGCGCCGCTGCTGTTCACCGCCTTTGGCAACAACATTGTGACCACCGACCTCTCGGAACCCATGAGCGCCCTGCCGGTCGAGATTTTCAAGCTGGCGACCAGCGCCTACGAAACGGACCGTCAACTGGCGCAGGCCGCCTCACTGGTGCTGATCCTGCTGATTCTGGTCACCAGTCTGCTGGCCCGTTACTTCAGCGGCCCCCGAAAATACAAGCGCACATAAGCGCCCCCAACCTACGCTGCACCCTCATTTCCATCTCTCCCAAGGAGTCTACATATGACCAACCCTATTCTGATCGCCAAAGACGTAGACATTTTTTACGGTGACTTTCAGGCCATCAAAAAAGTCAGCCTGAACGCCGAGCGTGGCACGGTCAATGCCCTGATCGGCCCTTCGGGCTGCGGTAAGACCACCTTCCTGCGCGCCCTGAACCGGATGCACGATCTGACCCCCGGCGCCCGTGTAGAAGGCAGCATTCAGCTGGACGGCCAGGAGATTTACGGCGCCAAGGTGGACCCGGTGGCCATGCGCCGCCGCATCGGGATGGTGTTCCAAAAGCCCAACCCGTTCCCCACCATGAGCGTCTTTGATAACACCGTGGCGGGCCTCAAGCTGGCCGGAATCAAGGACAAGCGCCACCTGATGGAAGTGGCCGAGCGCTCGCTGCGCGGCGCAGCCCTATGGGAAGAGGTCAAGGACCGCCTGGACATGCCCGGTATGGGTCTGTCAGGTGGGCAGCAGCAGCGTCTGTGTATTGCCCGCGCCCTGGCGGTCGAACCCGACATCCTGCTGATGGACGAGCCGACCTCCGCACTGGACCCGGCCAGCACCGCCAAGATCGAAGAGCTGATGAGCGAGCTGAAAAAAGTCACCACCATCCTGATCGTGACCCACAACATGCAGCAGGCCGCCCGTATCAGCGATACCTGCTCGGTGTTCCTGAACGGCGACATGATCGAGCACGGTCCCACCGAGCAGATTTTCCAGAATCCGCAGGACAAGCGTACCGAAGACTACGTGTCGGGCCGTTTCGGCTAAAGCGCAGATGATCTAAAGCACGCAGCAGCCAAAGCGCGTTGGGCGTGACCCCGGCCCTGGACCCTGTACCAATGCAGGGTCTTTTCCGTGCCGAGGCATTACAGTAAGAAGTACCCTGGGGCACGTCTAATCAGAGCTTGACCCGCGCCGTCTTACGCTGCTGCCCTGCGGCGGGTTGCCCCAACTTGAGAACCCTGGCGCATTCTCATTTTTTCCGCCTTCAGACTTTTGGCCTGCCCCTCGGCTGCACGACTTTTTGCATCTCAGCATCACTCGCCAAGACCCTTGGCCCACCAATTCATCTACATGTTCACCACATGTCCAAAGGAGCACCATGACCAAGCCTGTAATGCCCGATACCCTACCGCAGATCATCCAGGGAGGCATGGGTGTGGCCATTTCTGACTGGCGGCTGGCCAAGGCGGTGTCTCAAGTCGGCCAGCTGGGGATCGTCTCCGGTACCGGCATCGACAGCCTGATGACCCGCCGCTTGCAAGACGGCGACCTCGACGGCAGTACCCGCCGCGCCCTGGAGCATTTCCCCAATCAGGAGATGGTGCAGCGTGCCCTGGACGGCTACTTTATCGAGGGTGGCCGCGCCCCCGATCAGCCCTACAAGCGCGTACCGCTGCCCAGCGTCAAAAAGCTGAATCCGGCCTGGGAACTGGCCATCGTGGGCGGCTTCGTAGAAACCTGGCTGGCCAAGGAGGGCCATGACGGCCTGGTCGGCATGAACCTGCTGACCAAGTTGCAAATGCACACCATGCCGCCCCTGCTGGGTGCCATGCTGGCTGGGGTGGATTTCGTGATTATGGGCGCAGGCATTCCCCGCGAGATCCCGGCGGTGCTGGACAATTTCTCGGTGGGCCAGCCGGGCGTGTTGAAGCTGGACGTGAAAGGTGAACCTACCGACCAGAGCACCCGTCTGACCCTGGACCCCGCCGAGTATGGTCTGGACCCCGTCACGCTGGGCACCGGCGACCTGAAGCGGCCCAACTTCCTGCCGATCATCACGTCGCACGTGCTGGCGCAGACGCTGGCCCGCAAGGCGAGCGGTAGCGTGGAAGGCTTCGTGATTGAGGCCCCCACCGCTGGCGGCCACAATGCCCCCCCACGCGGCAAGATGCAGCTGGACGAGTTGGGCCAGCCGATTTACGGTGAGCGCGACTTGGCCGACCTGGAACAGATGCGCGAGTTGGGCCTGCCGTTTTGGCTGGCGGGCGGCAGTGGCAGCCCTGAGGGTCTGCAGAATGCGCTGAGCGAAGGCGCAGCGGGCATTCAGGTGGGGACCCTGTTTGCCTACTGCACCGATTCGGGCATGGACGACGGCCTGCGCCGTGAAGCCCTGAGTCAGATCAAAGGCGGCGCGGGCCTGCGAACCGACCCGCTGGCCTCGCCTACCGGCTTTCCCTTCAAGGTGGTGCAGCTCTCGCACACCATGGCCAACCCACAGCTGTACGCCGAGCGCACCCGCATCTGCGATATCGGCTACCTGCGTGAAGCCTACTGGGAAGAGGGTAAGGACGGCACGGGCAAAATCGGGCTGCGCTGCGCCTCCGAGCCGATCGAAACCTATGTCCGCAAAGGCGGCACGCTGGAAGCCACCGTAGGCCGCAAGTGCCTGTGCAATGGCCTGATGGCCGACGCCGGATTTCCGCAGATCCAAAAAGGCGGCGAAGTAGAACTGCCGCTGCTCACCAGTGGCGACGATGTAATCAAGCTGGCGCACTGGCAGGACCGCTTTAGCGCCGCCGATGTGGTGTCTTATCTGAAGGGTGAAACTCAGCCGCAGAGCGATAAGCAGGGCCAAGCCACCGGGCAAGCAGACGTTGACAGCCGCCCGATGGCCGGACACCTCTAGGGTTGAAGTCGCTCTACCCGTCAGCGGACAGTTTAGCTAACATTGTCCGTCCGCTGACGGTGTGATGACCCCTACGGGTCATAGTCTGCCTAAGTTTATGTTGCCCTCTTCCCGAACCACCCTCCTGACGGCTGGCTTGCTGCGTATGATTTCTATTGCACTAGAGCAGCTGGAGGCCGTCCGTGGGGCTTCGGAGCGGGCCGAATTTGCCGGACTGGCCGAAACGGCCAACCGTCTGGAAGCCGAAACCGATCTTCTGGAGCGTGAGATAGAGGAGCAGTGTTTGCAGGGTTTCGCGCAGCCTTCAGGTGAGGTCGCTTGCGGCTTCTATGTGATGGTCTTCCGCAGTCTGACCCACCTGGAGCGGGTCGGGGATTACGCTTTCCGGGTGGCCACCGATCTGGAACATCTGGCCCCACGGACCCGTAGCGCCACCTTGCAGGACGTCCTGCCGATTACGCAGCACCTCAGCGAGATGCTGGAACTGCTGGCCTACGCCATTTCCGAGCGTGATCTGGCAGCGGCGCAGCGCGTGCAGCGTCTGGACTTTGAGCAGGTAGATGCCCTGTACGAGCAGATGCTGCGGGCCAGTCTGACCCGACTACGTGAACGCCCCGAAGACCATGAGGTGGCACTGGCCGCCAACCGGATGGCCCGCAATCTGGAGCGGCTGGGCGATCATATCGGGCATGTCGCAGCACGGTTGGAGCGGCACCTGCTGGCGGGGGAAGCCAAGCGGGGAAAAAGTCTACGTCGGGCCAACTGAACCATAGCCTCTTGTTCTCAACAAAGTTGATTGATCCAAAAAAGTGCCCAGCCTTGCGTAAAGCGTGGGCTGGGCACTCTACCTCCTCAGATTAGTCGATCATGGACTCGACGCGCTCCTTGAGGTTGCCTTGCTCGTCCATCATGCCGGTGCCGTCGGTGCCGCGCTCAGGGCTACCGGGACCGTCTTGCACCACGCCGCTGTCGCGCTCAGGGTAACCGCGCTGGCTGCCGTCCGGGTCACGCGGTTCCACATCGTCGGGGCGGATCACTTCATCACTGGTATGTCCGGTCATGGGGACAGTCTAGGTCAGCAAAATGGCGCCGGGATGCGTCCGACCTTAAAGCAGCCTGAACACAGGTCCGGTCTGAGCGATATGCTGGGGCGCGTGCGCGTGTTTGCCCTGGCTGATCTTCACCTGTCTGCGGTGACCCCCAAACCGATGACGATCTTCGGTCCGGGGTGGGCGGGGCATCCTGGGGTCATCTGGGAGCACTGGGCAGCCACCATTCAGGACACCGATCTGGTGCTGCTGCCCGGTGACCTGTCGTGGGCCATGACCCTGGACGACGCCCTGGTTGATCTAGAGATGGTGGCACAGATGCCCGGCGAAAAGGTGATTCTGCGTGGCAACCACGACTACTGGTGGTCCAGTGTGTCCAAGTTGCGCTCACGGCTGCCTGCGCGGATGCACGCCATTCAGCACGATGCGCTGCGCTTCGGGCCGCCGGGAGCCGGGGTGGTGGTGTGCGGTACACGCGGCTGGGACACGCCCGGCCACCTGCCGCTGGATGCTCAGGACGCCAAAATCCTCAGCCGTGAGGCCGAGCGCCTGCGCCTGAGCCTCGCGGCAGCGGCCCGGCTCCGTCAGCCTGGCGACCGCCTGATTCTGATGTTGCACTACCCTCCGGCCAGCCCGCCCTTTCAGCCCAACGTGCTGACGCCAGTGCTGCAGGATTCCGGCGCCGACCTGATCGTGTTCGGTCACCTGCATGGTGTTCCTGAAGGGCGCACGGTAAGTCAGGTGGGTGGTATTCCCGCGCATCTGGTGGCTGCCGACGCACTGGGTTGTGTGCCGCGCTTACTGCTGGAGTTGCCGGAGGCCGCAGCAACACCGGCCTCTGTGTGAACGCCCGTTCAGATTCATTCAGGCAGCCGTCAAGCGGCTGGGCTAGCCTGAGCAGTATGAACTTCATCAAACCACTGATCCTGGTCAGCCTGTTGGGTGGCGCAGCGTTGGCGCAGTCCACCGGACCTTCCATCATGCCCCCTATATCGCCTGACGCTGCCCATGTGGTCGTGCCGGACAACATGACGGCCCGCTTGAATGTGCAGCGTTACACCTCCAGCCCTGTCACGCTGACCCTGACCCTTCAGAACCTGACTGGCAAACAGCAGGAAATCAGCAGCCCACGGGATAACCGCCAGGAATGTTCCTTTGGTCCGATGGTCCGGGTGCTGGAAGTCGGGACCCGCAAAGTCGTGTATCCCCCCGAAGGTGCTGGCAACGTCATGCTATGCGCTCAGGACATGTTTGTAGGCACCATCCCAGCGGGCGGCACCATCAAGCTGGAGCGTGAGCTGGAACTGCCCAAGGGTGACTACATGGTCGAGAGCTGGTTTGCGGGCTACGGTCTGGGCGGCACCATCAAAGTGCCTGCCGAGGCCAAGCGCCTGACGGTCTGGTGAAGCTGGACAGGCGCCGAGGGCGGCCGAATCATAAGGCGCCCTTAGCCCGGCATCAGCCCGGCATTCTATGCTCGGCGGCATGACCAAAAGGTCTCTTCTTACCGCCTTGGCTGCCCTGGGCACGGTTCAAGCTTCGGCTCAGGCCGCGCCCGCCGTGGTGGGCAGCACCACTTCTCTCGTTGCGGCGCCGGTGTGCCGTGAGCTGGGCTGCCGCCTGCTGGGCAGCCGGATAGACCATAGCGGTCCCGGCAACCCGCTGAACGTGTCCACCTATGTGCTGCCGCAGGGGCAGCGGCTGGAAGAAACCCGGCTGCACCTGCCCGGCCAGCCCGGTCACGGCCTGACCGTGCGCCTGCGCTACGACCGAGGCAGCTCGGCGTACGGCGCGGTCAACGCGGCCAAGCTGGCCTCGGCCGGTGCGGGGCGGGCCATCACGGCGGCGCAGGTGCGCGGCTGCTGGAACCGGGGCGCGACCCCCGCCGGCTCACCCCGCATCATCTCGCAGCGCGGCTTTGAGGACCCGCTGGTGGCCTGCGAGGTGCGCGGCGGCCGGCAGACCGTGACGGTCAGCATTCCGCTGTAACCGGGCCAGGCCAGAGTAGAGGAGCGGCGCGGCGCGGCGGGTGGAGGTTCGTCTGCCCGCCGCCCCCGCGCTACTATCCATAGCTATGGAACTCAAGGCGCAACTCAGAGAGGCTGTTCAGCAAGCCGCCCAGGGGATGGGGGCCGAGCTGGACGTGGCCATTCAGGAGACCCCGGCAGGCAAGAAGGGCGACTACGGCACGCCTGCTGCCTTTCAAATCGCCAAGGCGCTGGGCCGCAATCCTGCCGAGGTCGCGCAGGAGCTGGCAGGCCTGATCAGGTTGCCTGCGGGTATTGCGCGGGTAGAAGCAGCGGGGCCGTTTCTCAATTTCTTCGTGGACGTGGCCGATTTCGTACGCGGCGTGGTAGAAAAGCCCACCGCCCTGCCGGAGCAGCACGGCAAAGTGGTGATCGAGCACACCAGCGTGAACCCCAACAAGGAACTGCATGTGGGACACCTGCGCAATGTGGTGCTGGGCGACTCGCTGGCGCGGATCATGCGGGCGGCGGGGCACACGGTAGAAGTCCAGAATTACATTGACGACACCGGGCGGCAGGCCGCCGAGTCGCTGTACGCCGCCTCGCACTACGACCTGAAGTGGGACGGCCAGGAAAAATACGACCATTTCATGGGCCGGGGCTATGTGCGCCTGAACGCCGACCCCGCCAAAGCCGAGCTGGAAGAGGGCATCCGGGACATCATGCACCGCCTCGAAGCGGGAGAACTGCGCGGCGAAATCGAGAGAATCGTTCACGCGCACCTGCAAACCTGCTTCCGCTTGGGTGCGCGCTACGACCTGCTGAACTGGGAATCCGACGTGGTGGGCAGCGGGTTTCTGAGCAAGGCCATGAACATTCTGGAGGCCAGCCCTTACACCGCCCGGCCCACCGAGGGCAAATACGCCGGGGCCTTCACCATGGACGTCTCCGAGTTCATGCCGGGTCTGGAAGAACCCAACGTGGTCCTGGTTCGCTCGGACGGCACGGCCATGTATGCGGCCAAGGACATCGGCTATCAGTTCTGGAAGTTTGGCTTGTTTGAGGGCATGAGATTTAGGCCCTTTACCACCGATCCCGAGGGCCAGACCGTCTGGACCAGCGCTCCTGACGGTGAACCGGATGCCGAGCGCCGTTTCGGGCATGCCGACGAGGTGATCAACGTGATTGACTCGCGCCAGAACCACCCGCAGACGGTGGTGCGTTCTTCACTGGGCGTGGCGGGCGAGACGGAAAAGAAAGAACGTTCCATTCACCTGTCCTACGCGTTCGTAACATTGGAAGGGCAGACCATCAGTGGGCGCAAGGGAATCGCTGTGGCTGCGGACGAGGTGATGGACGAGGCAGTGCAGCGTTCCCTGAACTTGCTTTCCGAGATCAACCCTGCGCTGGCGGCCCGTGAGGACGCCGCCGAGATTGCCCGCCGCATCGGGATCGGGGCCATCCGCTTTGCGATGCTCAAGGCTGAGCCGACCCGCCAGATTGATTTCCGCTGGGACTCGGCGCTGGCGCTGACTGGCGACACTGCGCCCTATGTGCAGTACGCAGCGGTCCGGGCCGGCAACATCCTGCACAAAGCCCAGGCTGAGGGACTGGCGGTGGACGGCACAGGGGCCGACTGGGCCGCGCTGCCCGATATAGACCTGGCGCTGGCCAAAGCGGTGGCCCGCCTGCCCGAAGTGGTGGAGCAGGCCACCCGGATTCACTCGCCGCATGTGGTGGCGCAGTACGCGCTGGACCTGGCAACCACCTTCAACAGCTGGTACAACGCCAAAGACAAGGCCGGCAAGCCCGCTACCAACGTGCTGCAATCCCCCCAAGGCCTGCGGGAAGCCCGCCTGGCCCTGGTGGGCCGGGTGCGCCGCGCCTTTGAAGAAACCCTGGACCTGATCGGAATAGAGGTTCCGGCGGCGATGTGAGACTTGAAAGGCCCGTAAGGGCCGCCAGTGCAGCGAACTGGTTGCTTGATTCCTGCAAACCTCATGGCCCGAAACTCAAGGCGGAAGAGACTTGCTGCGTCCCTTCTGCCCTAAGTTTTCTTCCCTCAGCAGCGCTTCAGCACCTGCTTGAATTCCATCTTCTTCAGCGAACACGACCCAGGGCCGCCCCTAGGTCGATACTCGCGTTGCTCATGGCTCGGCTTTAGCCTCGCCTCTGACTACTTGGGTTCGATCAGTCCGTAATGCCCGTCTTTGCGGCGGTACACCACGCCACAACCGTCGGTGACCATGTTTTTGAATACAAAAAAGTCGTGGCCCAGCGCCTCCATCTGAAAGACGGCATCTTCGGCCGTCATCGGGCGCAGATCAAAGCGCTTCTGGCGGACAATTTCAGGGTTGACACTCAGGTCGTCGTCCTGCTGGGCGGCCATTTCAGCGGGGCCGGGCTCCGGTTGCGGTGCGCCTTCCTGGCGCTGTTTGAGGAGCCGGGTCTTGAACTTGCGCAGCTGGCGTTCCAGAACATCACTGGCCTTGTCAATCGCGGCGTACATGTCCGCGTGCGATTCCTCAGCGCGGACGATCCCGTGCGGCACATTCAGCTGCACTTCGACGCGGTTGCGCCGGGCAGCGTCCTTGACATCACGGACGGTCAGGGTCACGCGGGCGCTGGTGACTTGGTCGTTGAAGCGGTCTAGGCGCGAGAGTTTCTCGTCTACGTATTCACGCAGGGGATCAGTGATCTCGACGCCACGGCCTGAAAGCTGAGCAATGTTCACTAAACTTCACCTCTTTCGGGGCAGCTTCCCTGCACTTCAGCACACGACGGAATCAAACAAAGAAAGGAAGCTGGCAGGCGCACGTCAGCTGCAAAAGTGCCTGTGCGCGGTGTTTGTACCGGAGTTGTCTTGTGCTGATCTCAGGCTAGCCTAGTGTCAGCCCTGCGTCAGCCCGTAGGCTTACCGTATGTTCGGCGGCAGTGAGCTATGCTGAAACTTGGTGCTCAGCTCTACGCAAGCCGCTGACTGCAACGTAAGCACCCCTGCCCCTACCATGACCAAAACGGACCGTCAGGACCAAGACCTCGCCCGGCGCAGACGCATCGCACGCGCCGCCTTTGAGCTGTTTGCGCGCTCAGGCTTGGAAGCGATCAGTGCCGCCGAGATTGCGCGGGCGGCCTATGTGAGCCGGACCAACCTCTACCGCTACTATCCCAGCAAATTACACATGTTGCTGGCTCACTTTGAGCTGACGGTAGAGGAAACCCGCCAGGCCGCGCTACGCCGCTTGGCTGAAGGCCGATCGCCGCAGACCATCTGGAGCGGTGTGGCTGCCCGTATGGCTGACCTGGGGGTGCGCTATCACCATCTGGTGGGGGCCGTGGCGTCCGCTGCACTGACCCGGCAGGGTGCAGGCCGTGAGCCGGAGGCGCTGGAAAGGCCACAGACGGCCCTGGGCGCACTGGTGATGCCGGTGCTGCTCTCCATGCAGCGCCGGGGCGAACTGCGGGAGGGTGTGGACCTGCGAGTCCTGAGTGATCTGGTGGTAGATTCGTGTCTTCTGGCGCTACTTCAGGGGCAACACCGCACTCCTGAAGAGGTGCAGCGTGACTGGGAGGACCGCCTCAGCCTGCTGCTGTCCGGGGCACTCCGCTCAGGGCGTGAGCTGGTCTGGTCCCCCTGACCCATCACCAGCAGGCGAAGAAACTGGGTGGGGCTGGGTGACGGCTTCATCAGGACACGGAACCTTTACGTTCGAGATTCATCTTACCTTCTGGTTGGCGGTCTTCCCAGGAACGCAGTAAGACTCCGGAGTGGCTGGGGTGGCTGGTCGCCTGTCCCGCTGCCTGAGAGCAGCAGCGTAGCTCCTAACACTCCCAGTGCCCCTACCAGTGCGAGCACACCAGGCCGCTCCCCGAACAGCAGCAGGGCCATGCCCCCGGCCAGGACCGGTTCAAGGCTGGCGATTACGCTGGCCCGCGCCGCGCTGAGGTACCGCAGACCAGCGCTGTAGGCCAGATACGCCAGATAGGTAGACAGCACCGCGATACCCAGCAATGTCAGCCAGGCTCCCGCGGTCTTGGGACTGAAGGCCGTGAAGGGCAATAAGCCTGCTGCTCCGATGGGCAGGGCCAGAGCATAGAGTCCTGCTGCCGAATAACGCCCGAAAAACAGTTTTCCGTACAGGTAATACAGACTGTAGGTCAGCCCGCTGATCAGGCCCCAGGTCAGGGCAGCGGGGGAGACGTGGATGTTTTCGCCGCCGCCTAGCGAGATCAGCGCCACGCCGCCCAGCGTAAGAGCAATGGCTGCCGCTTCACGCCGTCCGGTGGGTTCGCGCAGCAAGAGCCAACCCCACAGCACCACAAAGGCCGGAGCCGTATAGAGCAGCACACTGGCCAAACTGGCCCCGGCACTCTGTACCGCCAGTTGATACGCCCCATAAAAGAGGCTGACCCCCACCAAGCCAAAGAGCACGGTCCAAAGGAGGTCGGCACCGCGGGGGAGCGGCTGACGTGTTCCTAGGGCATGTAGCGCAAAGAGGCCCCCACCCAGCAGTGCCCGCCAGAAGGCCACTTCTAAGGGTTCCAGTCCAGCCTGCTGCGCCATCTTCCCGAAAATCCCCAGGAGGCCCCACAGGGCCGCAGCCAGAGCAATCAGAAAGGCTGCAGAAGCAGGCGAGGCAGAAGGCATGGGCCAGTATGAGCGAGGTCAGAGCTGCTACGCAACTGCCCCTACCGCAAATACATGAGAGGAAAAGTGATGGTAGGAACGTATCCACTTTTGTGGTTGCCCAGGCCATTTATGGACGAACCTGATAGGTCCATGAACACCATTTTTAATGCCTGTAGAAAAGCCTTGTCCCAGACGTGAATTCATAGCTCTTGGGGACATGAGCTAGAAGATGAGAATTCTGATGAGTCTCAAGGAAGCCCACTACTATTTAGGATAACCTAAAACGCATAAGCGCCGTATAGCTGCATAAAAGTGAGTGCTTCCCCGAACTATTAAGGACGAGTAAAAGGATGCCGCGTACACTCGTTACTTGTGAAAGCACTACGCACCCTCCTGATCTCCGCCACAGCCGCTCTGGCGTTCAGCTCAGCGGCTGACGCTGCCACTTACACTGTCCGTGCAGGCGACACCCTCTACAAAATTGCCCAGGCCCATGGTATGGGTACCCAGCAACTGATGCAGATGAACAGCCTAAACAGCACCACCATCGAAATTGGTCAGCAGTTGGAAGTAAGTGGTCAGGCCCGTGCCACCACCGCCATAACTCCCGCTGCCAGCGGGGGTGCCAGCATCCGCGCTGCGTCCAACCGTTTCCTGGGCATTCCCTACCGCTTGGGCGGCAACGGCAACGGCAGCGTGGACTGCTCCAGCTACACCCAACTGGTCTTCCGGACCATGGGCATCAACCTGCCCCGTACGGCCGCTGGTCAGTGGCGTACCGGCTACGGTGTGAGCAGCCGTAACCTGCGCGCAGGCGACCTGGTGTTCTTCAACACCACCGGACGCGGCGTGAGCCACGTTGGTATTTACCTGGGCAACGACCAGATGGCCAACGCCAACTCCTACTACGGCCGCTCCATGGTCGAGCGTATGTTCGGCAACAGTTACTGGGCCAACCGCTACGTCGGCGCCCGCCGCGTGCTGGGCTAGACCCTGTCCTCTGGCCCCCAGTGCTGGGGTCAGCAGCCATAAAGAGCTTCTCCCTGGGTGCGGGGAGAAGCTCTTTCGTCGTTGGGGTGAGTGGACGTTACAGCAGTAAGGGCTGATCTGCGCTGCTCTGCGCTGTGCTCAGGGGCCAGGGCCGCTCACCGCGCAACACGCCCGCCACTTCCTGAATGTCATGCCAGGTCAGGCTCTTGGGACCGCCCTTGGCGCGGGTATCGTTGCGGAGGAGATAAGCGGGGTGGAACATCGGCATCAGGGCTGCTTCCAGGCCGCTGCCCGGCAGGCGGTAAGGGTGCCACTGCCCCCGCAGACGGGTGATGCCCTGGGTTGTCCCCAGCAGGTGCCGGGTCGGCGTGTTGCCCATCGTCACGATGACCTTGGGGCGCAGCAGGGCCAGTTGCTTGTCAAGCCACAGCTCGGTGCAGATGTCCGACTCGGCGGGGGTGGGGGCACGGTTGGCAGGCGGGCGGCATTTGACGATGTTGGTGATATAAGCGTCGTCGCGGGTCAGGTCCACCCCGGCCAGAATGCGGTCCAGCAACTGCCCTGCCCGGCCCACAAAGGGCCGCCCGATCCGGTCCTCATCTCCGCCAGGGCCTTCGCCGATAATGAGCAGCTCGGCGGCAGGGTGGCCATCAGCCACCACCACCTGCAAACAGCCCGCCCGCAAGTCGCAGGCGTGGCAGGCTTTGTTCTCATGTTCCAGCTGCGCCAGAGCCGCCAGGTCAGGCTGGGAATTGAAAGCGGTCATGCCCTCAGGCTAGCGCGGCGCTGGAGGCAGGGCCAGGAGAGAGGTTTGGTTTACTCGGCCTGCAAGGTCGTCTCCGTCTTCACGCGGAAAGTCACGGTCATGCCCCCCACGTCCCCGGGGTCTTCCGCCGGCCAACCCTTCCAGGCCAGGGTCATTCGGGTGTCCGCCGTGCCCTGCGAGCTGACCGGCAGGCCGCTGGGGGCGAAGACCAGCGTGGTGACTCCCGGCGCTATTTGGGTAAACGCCAGCGTAAACTGCACGGTGAGGCCTTTTGAGGTCGTTGTGGTCACTGTAGAGCTGAAAGGCGACATCTGGGTGACTTCGCGGAAAACGTGGTTGCCGCTTTCGTCTACGCCCTCGTAGCTGGACGTGGTGGTGATGGTGGCCGGAGTATGCTCGGCGTCCGAATGTTCCATGTCCTCCAGCGCACTGGCGACTTCCGGGTCCAGGAGCGGCAGGATCAAGTCCTGTTGATCTGAGAACAGCTGGCTCCAGTGCTGGTCCATTTCGCCAGTGGAATAAGTTTCGGTCACGCTGTGGCCTGGAATCAGCGGTAGGCCGTGCGGAACGGTGGCGACGATCGGCTCCGCTTCGTCGTCAATGAACTCTGCGGCGACCCCGTCCAAGAAGGCCTGAAGTTCCGGCACGTCGGATTCAAAGGCCCCGTCGGTGACTCCCACCAGGCTGCACCGTTTCGGTGATGCGGACGCGGGCACCCGCGAACGGCGTCCCCGTATACAGGTCCGTCATTTCGGTGATCCGCTCGCGCGAGCCGTCCGGGAAGACCTTGCCGATGGTCAGGGTGGACTGGGACTGGGTGGTTTCGGTGATGTCTTGCTCCAGACTTGAACTGGATTTACGCCGCCGCTCGTCACTCATCAGTTCAGTCATGAAACCGCTGTACTGCACGTCCCCTGCCAACCTCTCGTGGGAAGAAGTCTCGGTGATGGTCAGGCGCGTGCCACTGGCAGGCGTAAACAGCAACCGGGGAGCTTCAGCCGCTGCGGGCGTGGTGGCTTGGGGCAGGGTCACCCCAGGAACGGTTGTGGCCGGAGCACATGAGCTCAGCGCTCCGCCGCCCAGCAACAGGGCGCTCAGAATGAATTTTGCATACATTCAGTGTACTGCGCGGTCTGGCTATTTGTCGGCTGGGCCGAGGATGCGGCATAGTAGGCCCTCGGTGCCCAGCGGACGCGTACACAACATCATCAACATGACCACCTTTGCCGTGCTGGGTGTGGGGGCAATCTGGGCGTCTCGCCAGGGGATGATCAGTGTGACCCAGGTCCAGGCCTCACACTTCGCGCTGGCCTACCTCGCTGGGACATTTTTGCTGTCGCCGGACCTGGACCTCTCCGAAGGTCGGGTCAATTCCAAGCGCAACTGGGGCATTTTGGGGCCGCTGTGGGTGCCCTACGGCATGATGTTCAGCCACCGGGGACTGTCGCACAGCTGGCTGCTGGGGCCGCTGACACGGCTCGTTTACCTGGCCATTCTGGGCGCGATTGTGATCGGGGTGCTGCGGACGGTCTGGCCGGAGATGGCCCTACCTGCTTTTCCGGAGCCGCTGGAGTGGAAAGTGCTGTTGCCCGCCACCCTGGGCTATTTCCTCAGCCAGTGGCTCCACCTGATTGCGGATGGTATCCGCCCGGATCACGGCTTGCGGCGCACACGGCGCAGGAACTAGGAGCGAGAAGAAGCGAGGGAGCAAGCGAAGCGAGGGGACTCTGCTTGCTCTCTCGCCTCTTCAACCTTTAGGGCTGATACCACTTGTAGGTGCCTTCCGGCAGACGGTAAAAGACCAGATTGACCGGCAGGGCGCTGCCGTTGGACGGCATGAACTGAATGCGGACCCGGTCCGATTTGGCGCGCCACAGCAGATGGGGTTCGTCGGGAGTCAAGGCATTGCCCTCTCGCGGCAGCTTGATGACCTGGGTCAGGTCGCCGTCAATGATTCGCATGGCGCCGCGGTACAGCCCCCCACGCGGGCTGAGGGCAATCGCCGTACCGCTGGCCCCCGTAAATTCCATGTCGTACAGCACGCCGTAGTTCCCGGCCAGACGCTGCCCTGCGCCTGTGACGGTGTCGCGGCCTGTCAGCACTGGGTCGTGTTGGCCGTCCCCGATCACCACGCGGGCAGGCAGTTGGCCAAGTTGCGCCGTCATCGGGCGGTCCGCTCCCTGGAAGGTGCCACGCTGGTGGCGTCCGTCCAGCGGCAGGTAGGGAAGGCTGCGGAGCGTGGCGTCATTCATCGGTAGACTGGCTTCGGCCATCACGAAGCTGACGACCACTCGCCCACTGCTCTGAAGGTCCTGCAAGATGCTGACGCCGTGTCCGGGGTTCAGGGTGGGGCTGGCGTACAAGGCACTGACCTGACCGGGGGCCAGGTTGACCGTGCTGCGTGCGGGACTGGAGAAGTAATCCATCAGTGTCACCTGACCCAGAATGCCCTCAATCCGGCTGGGGGCCGTTTCCCCCTGGCGGTTCAGAGCCACGCTGACCGGGCGGCTCTCCAGGTTGCGGATCATGATGTACATCCGCGCCGGGCGGCCCAGATCGTTGACGTGATAGCCCAGCAGCCGCGCTTCGCCGCTCACTTGGTCCTGATACAGCACACCACTTTGCTGGGGCTTTTCGGGACTGTCGCTGAACAGCAAAGGCACGGGGCGTGGGCTAAGCTGGCCCATGGTGAGGGCCGGGTAGGTCAGCACC
This sequence comes from Deinococcus radiophilus, assembly GCF_020889625.1. Taxonomy (GTDB): domain Bacteria; phylum Deinococcota; class Deinococci; order Deinococcales; family Deinococcaceae; genus Deinococcus; species Deinococcus radiophilus. Next base: position 1,431,596 of record NZ_CP086380.1, on the reverse strand, counting down.
CGTGAGTCGGCGAAGCGGTCCCCGATCTGCCCGTAGCGCAGGGCGTGGGTCACTGGGGTATCTACTGCCGCACCCTGCACCCGGATGGTCCGGCTAAATGGGGCCGAAGTCTGGCCCTTGCCGTTGGTGACTTGCAGGGACACCGCATAGTTACCGGGCGCCCAGTACACGTCCTGTTTGCCGGTCCAGTTGCGCGCGGTGAGGCCGCCGCCTTCGGGATCGTACGAGTACTCAGTCCAGATGATCCGCTCACCGGGCGCGTAGCTGGCCTTGTCGGTAGAAAAGCGGGCTTGTGGCGGCGCGGGTTGCACAGGACCAGGGACAGGAGCGGGTGACGGAGCAGGGAAACTGGGTCTAGGCGCTGTAGGGGTCGGGGCCGCTGGCTGCGGTGTGGCTGGCGGGCGCGGAACGAACGCGCCGCGCGGCTGGGCGCTCAGGGTCAGGACACTGCCGTCTCCCACACTGAGTTCTCCGCCCAGGCCAGCGGCGATCACCCGCGCCGAGACAAACAGTTTGCCGTTCAGCACTGCGACGTTGCCAGCTCCCTGGCGCTGGCCGCGCACGGTAGCGTAGCCGCTGCCGAGGTCTACAGCCAGGTCACCTCCGACCACGCTCACGACGTTGCCGTTGCGGGTCAGGTGGTAGCCCAGCAGCAGCACGGTGTCGTTCAAAGGCAGCATGGTGCGGCCATCCACGATCTGCGGGGCCGTGATCTGGGCACCCTGTCCGTTGATTCTCACCCCAGGTTGCCCAACGCTGAAGGTCAGCTGCAACTGAGCGGCAGCGGACCCGGCAAGGCCCAGCGCCAGGCTGAGCAGGCCCATACGGAGCCAGGCAGCGGTGCGGGGAGGACGAAACAACATAGGGCGGCCAGAACTAGACATGAGTCACAGTATGCCTGCCCAAGCTGACTGAGATTCTCAGACCTGCACTGCAAAAATGAGAATGAAGCGATCAAAATGAGCTTGGCTTAGGTTGATGTCTGCCGGGCCACCTGCCGCCGCACCACGCCGATGCGCCATAAGAGAGCCGCATTGACCACCCAGGCCAGTGCCATCAGCAGCAGGGGCCAGCTGTTCCCCAGGCCGCTCAGGCTGGCAGGCCAGCGCGTGGGAGGCCACAGGTGCAGTGGCCAGGGCAAGGGCTGACCCCTTCCCAGCAGCTCAAGGGCGTAGCCACTGACCCAGGTTAGGCCCGCCAGCACAAAAACCAGCAGCAGGACGCCGCCCCAGACCCAGTCCAGCAGTCCGCTGCCCGGCAGCAGCCAGGACAGGAGGCGTTGGTCGGCGCTGCGTGGTCTTAGGGTTGGCTCGGCTTCGGTGCGCGGCAGGATCAAGAGGAGCAGTGCAGCCAGCGCCAGGAGCTGCGCGGCCCAGAGCGTGGCCCATCCGCTGACCTGACCGCGGCGGGCCAGCTGCCACACCTGACTCAGCTGGGCCTGTGGGTCACTGAGCTGGGTGCGCCATACGCTGCGGATATCACCGCTCAGCGCCCGGAGCAGGCTGCGGTCGTCCGGATAGCACAGCCGGGGCTGGCCGGGGCGGTAGCGCTCCTGGAACTCACTGCCGAGGGTCAGTACCGGAAAGTTCAGATTGTAAGCGGCAGCGCCCAAGCCAGGCTCATCTCCCAGGGCCGAGCGGTAGCGGGCCTCCGCAGTAGGGCGGTCGCCGCGCAACTCGGAAATGGTCCCCAGGTTGTTGCGCCCGCAAGGTTGCTCCGCCGCCACCTGGTAGTAGTGCCTTGCCGCTGACAGGTCCCCTGAGAGTTGAGGCCCCAGGCCACGCAGCAAGGCTGCGTCTGGAGTGGCGGTCAGTGAGAGGGTGGCCAATCCAGCCTCGGCCCAGGCGCCCCCATAGGTGCCGGTATTTAGTGCTGGGTGGTTCAGGCGGCCCGCAGCCTGCGCGGCCCACAGGCCCCCACTCAGGCTGAGAACCAGGGCGCTGCTCAGCCCCAGCACCACCAGCCGTTCGCCCGTGCCGGTGTGCCGCAAGGACAGCCGACGGATCTGCCAGAAGATGCTTAGCAGGGCCAGCAGCAGGCTAAGGGCCAACGCTGCCGACAGCAGGCCGGTAAAGTCACGCAGCTTTTCCAGGCCCAGGGCGCCCTGACCGTAAAGGGTGCCGCTCCCCAGTGAGGCGGCGAAACGACGCCATTCACTGGCTTCGCCGGAGCGGTTCTGGCTTTCGAGCAGTGCCGCGTAGCGCAGAAAGAGGGCCCCGCCGCCCTCCACGCGGGGGTGCATCAGGCGCAGGTGGGCCATCCAGACCTCGGCGCGGTTCAGGCGGCCCTGGTCCAGCAAGGTGCCGATATACCCAGCGGGATGGCCATAGGCTTCGAGTGCAGCGCGGCTGACCCGTACGCTGGGGTCCAGACCACGCTGCGCGGCGTCTATCCGGGCGCTTTCCAGGGCGTCATCGGCCAGCGAGGGATAACCAGCGGCGTCCAACCTGGCAGCCAGTTTGGTCCAGACTGCGAATGGCTGTGTGCTGCCCATCACCTGCTTGAGCCGGGCGGCTTCGGCGCGGCGGTCCCCAGCATTGCGGGCCTGCACAGCGGCCCGCAGACCCAAAAAAGGATTGAGGCGGTCCTGTTGCCAAGCGCTCTGAACTTGGGCATCTGGGATCAGATCAGCCGCCCTCATCGTCCAGAGCGTGACTGCCGGATCAGGGGCGAACACCACCCGTTCCTGCACGCCGCCCCCGTCCTGCGGAGGGATCAAGGTCAGTGTCTCACGGTAACCTGGGCCGGATACGGTGGCCCGGATCAGTCCCCCGCTGCCGTCCAGGGTCAGGACTGGTGCAGACAGATCGTAGCGGGCCAAGACCTCGCCTGTTTCGCTCAAGGCCAGGACAGCCGGACCGACCCCCAGATAGGTGGTGTTGCCCTGGCGCAGAGGCCCACGAATCGCACCCAGCTCGGGGGGCCAGGCGTGGCTCCAGACGGTCTGTCCCCCCTGTACACCGCTCAGTTCTCGGCCCGAGAGCTGCACCTCGGGCAGGGTGTCTGGAGCAACTGCGGGTAGAGGAGGCCTAGCGACCGGAACCACTTGACCCGTGCCGATCAGCCCACTGCCCGGATTGCCGTCTGGGTCGGTCTGGGCGCTGGCTCCCCCAGCCAGGAGGGCCATGCTCAGCAGGAGTCCGGCCAAGCCCCGGCGGCTCACGGCTGGCGCTCTCCGTGCATCTGGAACAGCAGGTGTATAGCCCGCAGACCCATCGCCAATGAGCCAGTCAGCGTAGCCCACAGCCCCCCCTGAGTCGCTGCCAGCCACAGCGCCACGGGGACGGCCAGACCAGCGACCACCGGCACCACGTTCAGGCCCACATATTTTTGCAAGATCAATTTGTACAGCGGCATCATGACTGCGGCGGCCAGCACTGCGCCCAGCAGGCGCTGCGGCGCAGCCACCGCCAGTGCCCCGATCAGCGTGGCGATACCGCCACCCCCCCGAAAGCCGAAAAACACCGGGTAGCAGTGACCCAACACCACGAAAAAAGCTGCCAGTGCCGCGCCCAGTTCAGGGTACTGCGGCATGAGGGCATAGGCCAGCCAGACGGCCAGTGCGCCGCGCAACCCATCCATCACTGCGACTCCGACACCCACCGCCGGACCATACTGCCGCCAGCTGCCGCTGCCCCCTGGGAGGTCGGCACTGCGGATATCCTCGCCACGCCAGCGGGAATACAGAATGCCCGCTGGCAGTGATCCCAGCGCGTACGCCAGCAGGGAAAGAAGCAGCCACATCACAGGGGGCAGTGTATCGCTCCAGAGGAGGTTGATCGCTGGTGATCCTGATCGGCAGGAGTAACCATGCGAGCCGAAAGACCACTTGAGTTTCTCTGCCTCCCTGAACTTGAGACATTCAGCCAGCAGACCCTCCCACTACACTAAAGCCCGATGCCTCCTACCCATGTCCGACGTTTGACCCGTTCCGAACTGCGCCGCTACAGCCGCCCGCTGCTCGTTCCAGAGTGGCAGCGGGCTGGGGCGCAGGAGCGTCTGGGGGACGCACGGGTACTGCTGGTTGGTGCGGGCGGACTGGGCTGCGCGGTGGCTGCAGCAGTGGCGGGGGCCGGGGTGGGACGGTTACGCATCAGCGACCATGACGTGATTGATATCAGCAATTTGCACCGTCAACTGCTGTTCCGCAGTCAGGATGTAGGCCGCGCCAAGGCTGCTGTGATGGCCGCGCAGGTCCAGGCCATTAACCCCTTCGTGCAGCCTGAGGTGGTCCCGGCCCTGACTCCGGAGAACGCCGCTGAGTTGCTGAGTGGCGTCACACTGGCCATAGATGCCACCGACAATTTGGCGGCGCGCTACGCCCTGGCCGAAGCTGCCCACGCTGCCCAGGTGCCCTGTGTCTGGGGGGCCGCCAGTGGCACGTCGGGCATGGTCACCGTGTTCAGTGGTGGGCGGCGGCTGCATGACCTGTTTCCGCCTGGGGGCGCGGCTGCCGACAGTTGCGACGAGGCCGGCGTGCTGGGGCCTGTGCCTGCACTGGTCGGTCAGATGATGGCGCTGGAAGCCCTCAAGGTGCTGGGCGGCGTAGGGCAGACCCTGGAAGGGCGACTGTGGACCTTCGATGGCCTCAGTGGCCGGGTCCGCGTGATCGCCCTACCCCCCGCATCCTAAAACGCAGTCCTGCCCTGCCCGGCTTGCGGATGTGAGCAGAGCTGTATCTTATACAGAAGATTTTGTAAATTATTCAATCATTATGCTACTGTTTGCGAAAGGTGATCGGTGACAGGTTCACTCGGTTGCCCCTGCGAGCGGGTGAGACTGTGCATCCGCTTGCTTGATGGACGCCCGGCACACTTGCCCATTTGCGAGAAGGCAGCGAACCCGCCGGGTGGTGACTGGAAGTCATTGCGCCCCAGCGGTGGACCGGGGCACTGGCTGCAGATGGAGGACGCTATGAACAAACAAAAAGTCGCCAAGGCCGAACTGGCCGCACGTATCAGTGAGCGCACTGGTCTGACCCGCAAGCAAGCTTCTGACGTCGTTTCTGCCGCAACTGGCTTGATGATCGGTGCCTTACGGACCGGACAAACGGTGGGTCTGCCCAATCTGGGCACCTTCAGCATTTCGCGGACCGCCGAGCGTCAGGGGGTACGCCCCGGCACCACCGACCGCATCACCATTCCCGCCGGGAAAAAGGTGCGGTTCAAGATCAGTACGGGGCTGAAAGACAAATTGTAAGCCTCAGCCCAGCCCAAAGAGGTCATGTAGCGCAGCCTGAGCGGCGTGATACCCGCACATGCCATGCACTCCGCCCCCCGGTGGGGTCGAAGAACTGCATAAATACACCTGCGGATCGGGTGTGCGGTACGGCGTGGGGGTCGGCACTGGGCGCGCCAGCAGGCCTGGCAGGTCAAAACGTCCTCCGTTGACATCCCCACCGCCGAAGACCGGACTAAAAGCCTGGATGTCCCGTGAGGTACTGACTCTCCGGTGGACCACCAGCTGACGGAAGCCAGGTGCCAGCCTTTCCAGGGCAGCGTCTATGGTCTGCGCGTAAGCCGGGGAGACGTCGGCAGGAGCGTGGGTATAAGCCCACAGGGTATGACCGCCAGCAGGCGCACGGCTGGAGTCAAACAGGGTGTGCTGCGCGGCCAGGATAAAGGGCTGGGCTGAGAGTTCGCCGCGCGCTGCCCCCAGTTCGGCAGCGCGGATCTCCTCCAGGCTGCCGCCGATGTGCAGGGTGGCGGCCTGCGTGGCGGCAGGGTCCAGCCAGGGGACTGGGCCGCTCAGGGCATAATCCACTTTCAACACGCCCAGCCCGTAGCGAAAGTGGTCCAGCCAAGCGTCGTAGGCGGGGGTAGAACGCTGCAGCAGCTGGCGGGCGACTGCCGGGCTGGAATCCACCAACACGGCGCGGGCGGGTGGCAGATCAGCGCGTGACTTGACCCGGACTCCAGTGCGAATCTCGCCCCCGAGAAAGCGGAAATATTCGGCGAGGGCGTCGGCCAGGGACTGCGCTCCACCGCGTGGAAAAGGCCAGCCGCCAGCGTGGGCTGCCGTCCCCAGCATCAGGCCAGCGGCTCCCGCACCAGGGGTGTGCATCGGCAGGTTGACATGGGCGGCCAGCCCGGCCCACAGCGCCCGTGCCTGCGAAGTGCGGAAAATGCGGGCACTCAGGTCTGCTGGGGGCAGCGCCGCCAGGCCAAAGCGGGCCAGCAGAAAGGGATGGCGTGGTACACGCAGCAAGGGCCGCAAAGTGTCTTCCAGGAGCGCCGCCTGGCCGTGGACCAGCGGTCCGAACAGAGCCCGCCAGGCGGGGCCGTCCACCCCCAGCTGCTGGACCGCATTATCCAGCTTCTGTGGCAGCGTCCGCGCTTGACCGTCCCACCACAGATGGACGAATGGCGCGGGCGAATGTACCCAGTCCAGTCCAAAAGCGTGCAGAGGCCATTCCTGCCACGCGGGTGAGGCATAGCCCAGCGGGTGAATGGCGCTGCCCTGATCAAATATGAATCCGCCGCTGCCTATACTGCTCAGGCCGCCGCCCACGCGGTCATGGGCCTCCAGCAGTTGCACCTTCAGGCCAGCGCGGGCCAGGGTAATGGCCGCACTCAGTCCATTTGAGCCAGCCCCGACGACAACTGCGTCCAGGGTCATGGTGACCCGCTTGGCTCGACTTCCTGTCTTATGTCGTTCTCTGCAGCGTCAGCCTGAGCGCCTGAGTGCTCCTGGCCATCCAACCAGACGGCCAGGCGTTGCAGCACATCGGCGGTCACCAGGAGGCCTGCGCCGAGCACCAGCGCCAGCAAAAGCGACCAAAGTCCGGCCAGCCCGGCCCCGCCCAGCAGTGAGAAGATGGCCATAACGGCGGCCAGCGAGGTCAGCGCCAGCGCCAGCAGTCGCAGTCGGGGTGGCCACACCTGCAAGTCGGGTCGCTGCTGGCCCCGGATCAGGGACTGTAGACCGCCGCTGGCTGAACGGCTGCGGGGTGTATGGGCGTCTGGTTTGGTCGGCTCGGCCCCGGCAGTGTTGGATACAGGCGAAGTGTCCGGTGCAGGCTGGACTGCCAGCTGCTGGACTTCTTCGGCGACACGTGTTGGTTCAGTCGGGGTTTGCTGTGCCGTGGGCTTTGGCGCGGGCCGGGGCGCTTCTTCGATGACTTCTCTGACATTGGCGGCAGGCTCTGCCGGGGTGGCTGAAGGGATGGGACGGCGCAGGGAAGGAAAAATGCTCCGCCGCAGCGCAGGCTCGGTTGGAGCTGCCTGTGCGGTGTTTTGCTCTGGTCGCTCCTGGCTTTCGGTCACAGGCTGAGGACGTAGCGCCTCTTCCATGCTGACACTGGCTGGCGCGTGTGCTCCCTGAGGTGGCTGGGACGGAGTCGTCGGTGGCTGTGGTTCCGCACCTCCGTCACGGAGAGGCTCTGGTCGCAGTGCAGGTTCCGGCAGATTTTCCCGTTCGGCCCGGACCTCGGCGCGGGTCACCAGCCGGGTGTCGGCAGGAGCAGGCGGGGATACTGCTGGGTCAGTTTCAGATTGATCGCTGGATGTCTCGCCGGAACGGCGTTTGATGACCCGTACCACCGACCCCAGGCGCTCGCCCATGCTGAGGCCACCTACCCCACCAAAGGCTTGCTGTTCCGGGCGCTCATAGGGTTCGTAGAGTTCGGCATTCTCCTGAGAGGCTGAGGTTTCTGTTTGGCGGCGCAGTTTGGGTAGGCGGGCAGTGAGTGGATTGGGGGTCGGGTCGGTCTTGGGAGCCACTTCCGGATGGGGCGGCTCGGCGCGGGGCACTCTGGCAAAAGGCGAGGGCGGTGCTTCACCGCGCTGGCGTTCCTGCTCACGCTTGGCCTGGGCCTTGGCATAGGCTGTGGCGTCGCGGACCCGCAGAAAAAAGGGCTGCACCTGATCCGGGTCAAAGCCCAGCAGGCTGGCGCTCAGGGCCGTACCTGCCGGGGTTTCAACCTTCAGGACGCCCTGATCATCACTGTGGATCCGGGTCAGGTCACGCAAGCTGACCCGGCGCATGCCCCGGTTGTCGCGGTAGATCAGCAGATCGTCCACCAGCACGAAAAAAGCGCCTTCGTGAGTGAGGGAGGCTTCAGGCTTACCAGTGATGCCCAGTTCTTCCAGTGTCTGCCCAATACGCGTCATCCAGCCTCAGCTTAGCAAGGGAGATGGTGAAAATTTCTACAACGGGGCTAAGGCGGCTGACAGTTTCAACTCAGGTCACGTGGCCGGAAGGTCAAGGCCTCGGCCAGGTGGCTCTCGGTGATTTGTGGTGCTCCCGCCAGGTCAGCTACGGTGCGGGCCACCCTCAGTACCCGGTCATACCCGCGTCCGGTCAGGCCCAGTTGGCGGGCAGCGGCACGCATGAAATTCTCTGGTCCCGGTCCCAGGGCAGCGGCTGCGGCCAGGGCCTGACCGACCAGATCAGCGTTGCGGGCTTGCTGACGCTCCTGCATTCGCCCGCGTGCCGACAGAATGCGCTCCCGGACTTGGTCTGTCGAAAAACATGTTGATCGGGACTCATAAGCCCTTTTCCCTCGCTTTCATATAGGATCGGTGCGACTGAGATATAACATTATTTGAGACTAAATTGTAAATTTACTAGATTATTTGCGACTGGAGGAAAGATGGAAGCCGTTAGGAAAATCAGGCGGGGGCACCGTGGAAATCGTGGCAGAATTTTCGCGCCTAAAGCCGGTGGTAACGCTGAATTTGAATCTACGCTGGAAAGAGATTTCTACTACCTGCTGCAATTTTCTTCTGAGGTCGAGAAGTTCTTTCCTCAACCAGCTCAGTACCTGACAGGTTGCCTTTCGGCCCCTCCTGGCGCGGGAAATGGAGTCCTCAAGAGGTCCAGGAAGAGCCTGAATTTCTCCCCCGCCCCACCGCAGCGCACGGCTCAGCTCCTCATACCCATACCTCGCCCTGCTGACCGCAGGGCGACCATGTTTTTTGACACGTATGGGCCTTGCTGCCGCTCGCCATTCCCCCACACGCAGCATCCAGGTCAAGGCCAGGGTCAGCAGACCAAACAGGTTTCCTACACGCTCCGGGTTGGTCATGTGGGTTTGCTCCAGATTCAACCCTCTGGATTTCATGGCTGAGAAGGTGGTCTCTATGGCCCAGCGCTGCCTATAGATGGTGAGCGTGTCCCAGACGGATAAGTCTGAAGCGATGATGACCCGCTCTCCCTCTGGGGAGAGCGTCGCGACTACTCGCATCCAGCCGCCCTGAACCCAGACCTTGTCAAACAGGGCACGTATTTGACCCGGCTCCAGTGACGCGAAACAGTCACGAGCATATTCACCGTCTACCACGGTATTGGCCCGAATACGAATGCATCTTTTGATCCCGCTGCGCCGCAAAAACGTGAACCACTTCTGACCGAGAAACTCCCTATCCGCGATCAGGACCTTCCACCTGCGTGCGGGTAGGTGTTTCAGCAGCTGACCGACCAGCATCATACGTGCCCTGGATTCACTGTTCCCGCCGTGCTTCAGTTCTTTCCAAGCAAGTGGAAGAGTAACGTTGCCCAGCACCACGCCGATGACCAGCAGGTTGAGGTGAGACTGGCCGAGCTTCCAGTTGGTGCGGTCCATGATCAGGGTCAGTTTTCCCTCAGGCAGCAGTGGAAGCAGGACATCTTGGATGTCCTGCTGGGTCAGACCAGCACCATGCAGCACACGAGCCACCATACGCGTGATGGACGGTGTCGTCGCAGCACGGTCAATATGGAGCGCGATCTTGCGGTGGAGGGTGGACTCTGCCTGTAAAATGCCGAACAGGACTTCTGCAACGCAGCGCAGACGGTCCATGCGGTGGTGTGGGAGACGCTCTTTCAGGTAGGTCACGAATGTGTCAACATTCGTCAGGGCGGCTTGGTTCGGTTTCACACCTCCATAAGCCGCCCTGCTTCATATTTTTCTGCGATCCAGACAACGTTTCCTTCAACCTGTCAGGTACTGAGCTCAACCAGTAAGGTTGTCTTACAAGGGTAGTAACGGACGCAAGAAAAGTTATGTACCAGATACTCTGGTCTATTATCGGGATGGACAGTCTCCCTGCTTGTTCGAGGTCAAGCATGTTGAGCAACTGCGCGAAAACCCTGTGGAGTACCGCTTACGATTTCAAGCAGCGCGTGCCTATGCTCGTGAGCAGGGTTGGCGTTTTAGTACCACCACGGAACGGTCCATTCGCGGCATCACGCTGGATAACATCACCTTTCTCCGCCAGTTCCTTGACCCAAATCGGGAGTTCCAGGCCGAAGACTTGGCGTTCCTAACGCAAGCTGTAAATGGTCCTACAACTCCGCGTGCCATTTTTGCTTCCTTGCCTCTAGCCCGTAAGGGAACTCTGCTACCTGTGTTTTGGTACTTGGTGGCCTCTGGTGAGATTCAACTCTCGCTTCAAGAACGGCTCAGTATGGATAGTGCGATCTGGAGGACTCCATGACGCTAACGCTGAAGAATGATCAGTGGGTCACCTGGCAAGGTCGGGAAGGCCGTGTCGTTCGTAGCATCTCCCTGCATGACGCGCAGCTGCGTGACCGCAATGGAGATATCTTTACAGCTCCCATTGCAGAGCTGATGCCCCTCGACATAGCGCAGAGTGCCCGTCCTGTGCGGACTGTCGATTCCCAGAAAAATCAGGTTATCTTTCAGCAAGCCCAACAGCGTTTAGATGCCATCAGGCCGTTGCTAGACCTTGGACTTTTGAGAAAACGCCGTCATGTTGAACAGCGGGCGCAGGAGCTGAACTGTAGTCCAGCGACACTCTACCGTTGGATTAGAAACTACGAATCAGGTGACTTCAATAGCTTGGTCCACCAGCGCCGCAGGGACGCTGGAAAAGGAAGGCTATCAGAGGAGGTAGAACAGGTCATGCAGCGACTGATTGATCGGCGCTATCTGACCTCCCAGCGCCCCACAATGACCGAGGTGTACCGGACGCTACTGCTGGAAATCCAGACCATGAACAATAACCGTGCCGAGGGCGAGCCAGAGGTGCTGGCCCCTACCTATCAGACATTCCGCCGCCGCATTTATCAGACTTCGGAACGCAAACGTGTCAGCCGGCGTTACGGTGAGGGTGCGGCCAAACGTTCAGACCCAATCACTGGGCGTTATCCAGGGGCCACTTATCCCCTGGCTGTAGTGCAGGCTGATCATACCCAGTTGGATATCAAACTGGTGGATAGCGTTCATCGTCAACCAATGGCAGGGCGGCCCTGGATCACTCTGGTCATGGACGTATTCAGCCGGGTTGTGCTTGGCTTCCATATCTCGCTTGACGCTCCGAGCACGTATTCAGTAGGTCAAGCATTGACACACGCCATTCTGCCTAAAACTCTGTGGCTGGCCCGTCACCGTGAGGAAGTCAAGCGGGTACTAGGAGATCTCACTGATGAGGAGTTGGAGATTGACTGGCCTTGCTGGGGTAAGCCAGTTAAATTCATGGTAGATAACGGGCGGGAGTTTTGGGGGGAGATGCTCCACCGGACTTGTGCGCAGTACGCCATTGACCAGGAGTTCCGCCCTGTTCTGCGTCCGGAATATGGGAGTCATATTGAACGCATTTTGGGAACAGTCGCAGTAGAGTTGCATAGCCTCCCAGGGACAACATTCAGCAATATTGCCGAGCGGGGCAAATATGATTCTGAGGCCAGGGCAACCATGACTTTCGAAGGATTGCAGGTCTGGCTCACGGCTTTTTTACTTGGGGCCTATCACAATAGAGAACACTCTGAACTTGGCATGACGCCATTGGAAATGTGGGAAAAGGGTCTTCTTGAAGGCACAGAAACGCACCCGCCAACAGGTCTACCAGCTATCTTCACCGGTGACCGGGCTGAGCGACTCAAGATGGATCTCCTTCCATTCTTCGAAGCAACAGTACAACGTGAAGGTGTTCGTAACGAGGGCATGGTTTACCAAGATCCAGTTCTGCATGCCTACGTTAAAGCAAAGCACCCGGAACGGACTACTCGTTCAAGACTGTTTACCTTTCGCTATGACCCGACGGATATCAGTCAAGTGTATTTCCTTGATCCGGAGCTGAATCGGTACTTTCCAGTGCGGTGTATCCAACCAGATTTTCCGAGTATCAGCATCTGGGAGATGCGTGCTGCCAAGAAGTTTGGAAAAGCACAGGGGCTGGAGGTCAAGGACACCCGCACGATCATGAATGCCTATCAGTTGATGCGCCGGGTGGCTGAACGTGAAGAGGAGCAAACCAAGCATACCCGCCGTGAGCAGGAACGTCGTCGGCAGCGGGCACGGGCCCCTAAAGCCACAGACAGTGTAGCCAAGCCTAAGCTGTCCACCAAGCGCCCAGCTCTAAGCGTCTTCAGTGATCTTGGAGATATTCAGCCCTTTGACGATATTGATACCTAAGATTCCGACTGGAACAAAATGCCCTTTCCGTCTACACTGTAACCGAAAGGGGTATGTCAGGTGACACATAAGAGAAAAGGGACGCTGGTAGCCGCTGCTGCACAGCGGCTGGACGCAGATGATGGTGACCGCATCGAATTTTTCCGGGGCAGACTCTGGATCGGATATCCGAAGGCCAGGGCGGTGCTAGCGAAACTGGAGCGACTCTATGAATACCCTGAGGTCACACGTCCACCAAATCTGCTAGTGGTCACAGAGACCAATAATGGCAAAACCAGCATCGTCGAGCGCTTCAAGGAATTGCATCCGGATGTGGATGACCCGCTCAGTGACGGCGTGAAGATGCCTGTGGTGTTACTGGACACCCCGCCAAGTGGTGATGAGGAACGCCTGTATGCCCACATCCTTAAGAAGCTACGGCCCACGACACGGGTACCGAATGGTAAAGATGCCAAGCTGATACAGGTAGAGCGTCTCCTGCAAGGACTTCAGGTGAGGGTCCTGATCCTTGATGAGTTCAACAACTCGTTGACTGGTCAGGCGAATCAGCGGCAGCAGATGTACAACGCGCTAAAAGGTTTGAGTAACGGGCTCAGACGGCCCATTGTTCTGACTGGAACGTATCAAGCTTTGACGGCCTTACGCAGTGACCCACAGCTTCAGAACCGATTTCCACCGATGGTTTTGCCGAAATGGGAATTGAACCGTGATTACTTGCAGCTCCTTACATCCTTTGAGGCCCTGATGCCTTTGAGAAGGGATTCTGGTCTAGCAAGTGAGCAACTGGCTCCCCTCCTCCTTTCAATGTCGAACCGGAACATTGGTGAGTTGAAGAATCTCCTCGTATTGGCGTTTGAGGAAGCTGTCATCAGTGGCGAGGAACGCATCACCGCCAAACTCCTGCTGCGCCTTGACTGGCTGCCACCGGATCTGCGTGACCAGGCGGCCAGTGCTGCTGAATATGGGATGGACGTGAAGCTGGACTATCAGGCGCGTATCAGAGAGCTGGGCACAGTCTCTGAAGATGAAATGGACGATGAGTCGGATGGCGATGACCGTTGAGCGCCTGCCTGGACACCCACAGCCGCAACCAGGGGAAAGCCTATCGTCCTGGCTGATCAGGACAGCGTATGCCAATGCTGAGCGCCTCAGTTACATCACGACGTACCTCACAGGGGATGCGAACTTCTGGGTACATGACCGGGATCGGCTGCTCTCCTCTGAACTGTCTAGGCGTCTTGAGGCTGGGACGGGTATTGCATCAGAGCGCCTTCAAGAATTGGTGCTGAGCCAGTATGCAGGTACGCTCTTCGAGCGGCTGGAGCCGCAGGGGTCGGTAAGGTGGCTCCTTCCGCTGGCCAAGCGGGGGTACCGGGCCTCCCGCTCTGGTTCGCTGTATTGCCCACTCTGTCTGGCTGAAGATATCCATCCACATTTACGCCTCTCATGGCGGATGTCCTTCGTGGTGGTCTGCCCGGTTCACGGCACAGCCCTACTTGATGCCTGCCCACAGTGTCACTACCCATTTGCGCCCCATCTGAATGACCTAGGAACAGGACGGAACGGTTATCTGGAGTTGGAGCTACCCTTCGCGTGGTGTTCCCAATGTGGAGAGCGTCTCACAGATGTGACATCGGAAGTGGGTTGTCCTACCGTTGTTGACTTGGAGCGGCGAATGCTGCGAGGCCTGCGAGCCGGAGTGCTGGAATGGGACGGTCTGGGTGAAGTACCTGCTCAGGAGGGCTTTGACGTGCTTCATCAGTTGCTTGCGGTAGTGATGCGTCCCGAAATGCGCGAGGCACTGAAAGACCTGCCAGATGCCCCGGAGTATCCACAGCGGCGCAACCGCTCCTTTGAGGACTTCTCTTTGGCTGGTAGGCGGGCCCTCATAGAGCGGCTAGCCTATCTGGTGCAGGACTGGCCCTGGCGGTTCTCAGGAGCGGTCAGGGCAGCGGCGTTGACCCGCAGGCCCCTGGTGGCCAACATGCCTCAGATTCCTTCTTGGTACGACGTGGTGGCCGAACAGTTCAGTCAGGCGAATGGACGGCGGGCCTATAAGGTGACTCCACTGGTGCCACACCTGACTTCGGCTGAGATTGCGGCTTACCGGGATGCCGCCCCAACGGAGATCGAGGGGCGGCGCTGGACAGTGATCTGGCATTACACACAGCAACCGCAGAAGCTGCCAGTGGCCCGGAAGTTAGGGCTGAGCTGGCAGTTTGTACATAACACGGTAACCAAGTACAACGCGCGCGGGCCAGAGTCGCTCATGGATGTGCGGCGAGGGCGGGAGCTTCGTAGCAAGAGACTGCTAAATGCAGAGCAGGAACAGGAGTTACGTGCCCTCATTGACTCTTCCCCCAAGCGGCTAAGCAATGAGCAACTGGCCGACTGGTTTGAAGCTCAAATCGGCAAGCGCCCTGATGCGACGACACTATGGATGTATCGCCGTGGGGGCAGTCACTCACACAAGGGAAGGCGAGCCGACTAAAAATTATGTGAGTTGCTCAAGGAGTTCAGACATTGGCTGAATGTCCTTCAATTTAACTTCTGCACGTCTACGTTGTATTGCATTAGGGTAAGGAACGTATAGAGCACCTTGCAGCGCTTCACGACTGAACCAGCCGGTAATCAACCCCTTGCTCAAGGAAGGAACCACGTATCTCGGTGCACTAAAAAGTGTGTAATAAAAATAGACTTGAATGTTAAATTCTCGAGGCTCTTCCTGATTAAAGGCGGGAGAAAATGTGCTCAATATGTCTTCTGGACTGCTTTTTAGAGCCGAGATAGAAGACTTCACAGAGCAGCGGACAATCTCATTATTGAGGTTCCTAACGTGAATATCATGTCCTGGATCTGGGTTTGGTGCTCGTTTATCGACCGCCGATACTGCGTATTTGCCATTACGATGCAAATAATCAATAACAGCCATCTCGGCAATTTCACCTACAAGGGCATCAATGAATCGGTCCATGCTCAGTAGGTGACAACTTCAGTTTCACATTGTCCTAGACGGCAAAAACCAACAGTCGGCCCCATCAAGCTTGATGGGGCCGACTGTTCACGGTTTCCTGAGAGTGTGAAAACAACAGAATCCGCCGCCCAGCAGGCTACCGTACTGACCCGCCACTTCAAAGCACACGCGAGTCACCTCCGCATTGACACCCTTCAGCGGCTGATCGATGTGCTTCTGGCGATGATTGCCGCGAGGAGCATCAATCATCACGACCTGAGTCCTCACATGCCCGGTATCAGCACGCCGCAAGCCAAGAAAAGAAGGGCGGACCGAACCTTCCGGGATGAGCAGCTGGACATGGACTTTTTCATCGCTCTGCTCGTCGTCCATCTTCCACCGGGGAAGGTGTTGCTGAGTCTGGACCGCACCAACTGGGAGCATGGGGAAACGCCCATCAATTTTCTGGTGCTTGGAGCCGTGGTTCATGGCTTCACCCTGCCCCTGATTTGGGTTCCTCTTGATGAGTCTGGGAACAGCCATACCTATGCCCGTATGTGGCTGGTATTGAAGCTCCTCCGCGTCTTGCCAGCGAAACGCTGGCAAGGCCTGGTGGCTGACCGTGAGTTCATCGGTGCGGAGTGGTTCCGTTTTCTCCGTCGTCAAGGCATCAAGCGGGCGATCCGCATTCGGCACAGCGACATGCTGGACGACACGAATGGGAAGGAATGGTTTAAGCACGTCCAGCACGGTCATTTCCATGAAATCGACGAAAAGGTGTTCGTGTTTGGCGAACTCATGCGGGTGGTCGCGACGAGGTCATCCACAGGTGACCTCGTCATCATTGCCACAGATTTCAGCGCTCGGAAGACCTGGAAGCTGTACAAGCAGCGCTGGTCAATCGAGTGCACCTTCAGCAGCTTCAAGATGCGAGGCTTCGACCTGGAGCGGACTGGGATGACGGAAAGGAGCCGTCTACAGCGGCTCTTTGGCCTGGTGACACTGGCCTGGGTGTTCTGCTTGCGCCTGGGGGTCTGGCTGGGCCAGACCCAGCCCATCCCCGTTCTCAAGCATGGTCGTAGAGCGGTCAGTCTGGTGCGGCACGGTGCTCAGCATCTCGTGGATGCCTTACGGTGGAAACCCAAACAGTTCATGGCTGTCCTAGACCTGTTGACCCAGCCCTTTTGCCCACCAGGAGCGCCTTTAGACGAAGTTGTCACCTACTGAGCGGTCCATGAAGTCCCTTGAGGGCAAGTCAGGTCGATCTCGAAGATGCGCGTAGAGATAGGTGGCATTGCCAAGAGCTTCGTCGAAAACTCCTTGAGGGCAGGCCAGTATTCCAGGAGCATTCGCTCCCCTAAAAATGGGAACTACATCAGCAGGGGTGACTGTCATAGATACTTAATATCATTTTTTACAGGCTCCCTAACTGATCTATTCGGAAGGGTTGCCCAAGAGTATTCAGATTGCGTTGAGGATCGTAATTCACGATACGCCAATCATGGTTGTGATCAAGATGGACCATTAGGATGCGCCGATAAATAGGGTGTGCAACCTGAGCTTTGGCCCTAGCATTACCGATCTCGTCATTGAGGTCACGCTTGACCTCAATGAGTGAGATACCTTCAGCACGTGTGCGCTCTGGAACTCCAACCACGAAGTCAGGGTAATAGTAGGACTGCTGATGCTGCCCTGGGAGCGGCACAGCCGTGGAATAAGGCTTTCTTGGCGGGTTCCGGTGCCACCAAGCCACTGTTTCACTCAGGTCATCATCCAGCAATTGGGCAAAGGCGCGTTCCCATTGATTGAGGTCTGATGGGAACATGCCATAAAGATTGAGTCTGGCAGGATCAACCGTATCGTCCTCTAAGCCTTCAGGTAAAGGGGCTGCTTCAATGACTTCAAGGTGGTTTTTGGCTGCTTCTTGAATGGCATTTCTAAGTGCTTTTGGACGCAAGGCCAAAATTTTATGTAGGCCACTGGTGACCTGTTCAGGTGAACTGGCTAACCCGCTCATCCCACGTTTCAGATACTCACGCCGCAGAGCTTCATAGAGTTGATCATGACTCATAACTTGCACCTGTATAGGTAGACAGAAAGCGCTCCCAGAGCTGAAATTCTGGAAGTGTGAACAAACAGGTTTCAGGGGAGCGCGCCCGTATTCTCGCACAGCAGGTTCTGGGGATTCCAGAGACGCTGTACCAGCAGCGAAGCTTGCAAGCTTCGCTGCACCTCTTCCACAGTCCAGGCCAGAAGACCAAGTTCAGCCAGGCTGAGGGAGTCAGTCCCAGCGCACTGAGCCGTTTCTTCAACATCTATGACTGGGATTCAGACCGTTGCTGGGAAGAGATGCAGGATTTCCAGTGGCGCATCCTGCTGGATGCAGCCCGCCACAAACGCAGACCTCGTCTGCGTCTCAGCGTGGACTTGACCACGGTGGAAAAGGTGGGAACTCAGCTGCCCTATGTCAGCGTCTACAACGGCAGGCACGGCATCCATCTGGTGGTCTTGTTCGCCGAATATGGGGAACTGAAATTCCCCATTTCTTACCGGGTTTACCAGGGCAAGCACACCAGCACCCCGGTCACGCTGGCCCTCGACTTGCTGGAAGAGGTGCCAGAATTCGTGGGGAAACGCTTTCAGGTCTGCGTACTGGCGGACAGCGGATTCGAATCCGCTGTCTTTCTGGACGGTGTGCAGCGTCTAGGTTTCGAGTTTGTGGTGGGTGTGCGGAGCAACCGACGCACGGATCATCCTGGGCGGGTGACGGTGGCGGATTGTCCGCACGGAGGGTATGTCAACCTCGCCAATTGGCCACTGGAAACGCTGTCTCTGGGGAGGATCGACCGTGGGGACCGCGAATTCTTCGCGGTGTCGTCCGAGCTGCTGGAGGGGGATGACATCCTGGCCGAAGGTAGGCGGCGCTGGGCGCTGGAATCCTTTTTTAAGGAGGGGAAGCATCAGTTTGGGTTGGCGCAGTTCGCGTTGCGAACTGCCAGGGGCCTGGACCGCTGGATTCTGATGGTCTTCCTGGCGTTCACCCTGACCACACTGCACCGCTCAGAGGACATGACCTTGAAGGAAGCTGCACGCTTGGCTCTCTACACCTTGTTCCCCGAAGTCAGGCTCAACCACCTGCTGAACCAACTTCAAAAAGAGCAAGAATTCCTGCACCAGCACGGCTATTCGCTCAGCTATGCAAGGTGCAAGTTATGAGCATGAAGCTTTCTGACATCAAGTAGGCCATCGCCCACAGAATCAAGTAGGGTGCGCTGAGCCTGACGGTCAATCTCCTTACGGGCCAATAGTGCGTGAATTTCTTCAGGCCGTTCGCGCTGAAGAGTAAAAACTTCAACAGTGTCTTTGATAATGCGCGTAGCGTCCCGCTGCGTCAGATTGATAAGTTCATCGTCGAAGGGAAATAGGCGGATGATGTCAGCTAGCAGGTCTTTCTGGTCAGGTGAAATGATGGCCCTCAGCAAAGCTTGTGGCACACTCGGAAAAGGCTGTTTCGGCCAAAGGACACGTTCCTGCTGAATCCGGAATGATGTTGCAACAGGTGTCGTTTTTCCCCTTTCTTTCGTCACAGGTTGTTCATGTTTGAGTCCCCAAACATTGAGGAGGCTAGCCATAGACGTTGGCTTCACTGATTCTCCAGTTTCCACGTTGGCCTGTATTGGTACAGGTGCAGAGAACTCCACTGGAAGAAGTGGTTGGATGGCTTCAACCAGAGGAGGGGCATCAATAGAGTTGATTTCAACTTGTGGGGTTTCGGTTTCGAAAGAGTACTCAGGCTTCGTATTGAGAGGCTCTAGTGTAGGCACAGACAACTGCGGAAACGCAAGGGTCTGGACATTGATACTCGGGGAAACATCACTGAGTTCATCCTGAATAGCGTTGATCCGGCTGGCCGCATCAAGTAAGCCCTGCTGCCTTGAATTATCTGCAAGGAAGACATAGCCGTAATCAAGAGCCTGATTCTTGGAAACATTTTGGAGGCGGCGATCTACACGCATTAGGCGGCCTACTACCTGGACACCGAATTCCGGGTCACGCGATGAACGGAGAGAAACTAAGGTAAAGGCACGTGGCGCATCGAAGCCCGTAGCAATGGCCATTTTGAATACCAAGGCCTCAACGTCATCGTCATTTGCCAGCGTCATTAGGTTAGGATCTGGCTCGTCGGCAGTATGAATTCGGATGGCCTGTTCAGGAACCCCATATTTGATAGCAGTGGCAACTGCATCCTGCACACTGTTCTCTCTGGAATCCACCTGGATCAGCAGCAGCGGTGTCATGCCAGGGCGTATGTCGGCCAGCAGGCCTTGAAGTTCCTGGTGAGTGCGAACGCCGCACATAATAGCTGTCTCTTCAAAGTTGATGAGTTCTTGTGGTGTGTCGTAGCTGGTACGAAACAGGCCGACCTTGACGCCTTTTTTAAGTAGATCCGCGTCAACGCCCCGTCTTCTGGCAATAGAAACGCGGTTCAGGATGGGGCGACCTACAAGATCCAGGAATGCTGTGATGTCCCTGTCGCGGGGCGTAGCGGTGACCAGAATAGTTAGGCTGGGCTGGAGGACATCTCGGTAGAAATCGACAGCCTGGGTGCCGTCACGGAAGCTGTGGTGAGCCTCATCAATAATCACACCGATGGTATAGCCTTTATTGCGAATCACCTCTAAGAAGAGATCGAGTGAGGGCATGGTTTCGCTATCACGACGGATGCGCCGACTCTCTGCGTTAGCTACAGCAGCACTGCCCCAGGTAGTGACGAAGATATCGCCACTTTGAATGGTTTCAATCAGGCGGTCATCTACCAGACTGCGAACTCTGAGTTGAAAGCCTTCGTTACGGATGCTGCGTGCCGTTTGAGTGGCCAGCCCTGCGAAGGGAGTAAACCAAAACCAGATCACACGATCCTGACGGGACAGTTCCTCGGCAATGTGGGCCGCCATCAGCGTTTTACCAATCCCCGTTGGTGCTTCGAGCAGAAGATAACCGCCTTGGGAGACGATTTCCTGTTGACCCTGTTGACTCTTATCCACACGAAGCTCAGTACCTGACAGGTTGAAGGAAACGTTGTCTGGATCGCAGAAAAATATGAAGCAGGGCGGCTTATGGAGGTGTGAAACCGAACCAAGCCGCCCTGACGAATGTTGACACATTCGTGACCTACCTGAAAGAGCGTCTCCCACACCACCGCATGGACCGTCTGCGCTGCGTTGCAGAAGTCCTGTTCGGCATTTTACAGGCAGAGTCCACCCTCCACCGCAAGATCGCGCTCCATATTGACCGTGCTGCGACGACACCGTCCATCACGCGTATGGTGGCTCGTGTGCTGCATGGTGCTGGTCTGACCCAGCAGGACATCCAAGATGTCCTGCTTCCACTGCTGCCTGAGGGAAAACTGACCCTGATCATGGACCGCACCAACTGGAAGCTCGGCCAGTCTCACCTCAACCTGCTGGTCATCGGCGTGGTGCTGGGCAACGTTACTCTTCCACTTGCTTGGAAAGAACTGAAGCACGGCGGGAACAGTGAATCCAGGGCACGTATGATGCTGGTCGGTCAGCTGCTGAAACACCTACCCGCACGCAGGTGGAAGATCCTGATCGCGGATAGGGAGTTTCTCGGTCAGAAGTGGTTCACGTTTTTGCGGCGCAGCGGGATCAAAAGATGCATTCGTATTCGGGCCAATACCGTGGTAGACGGTGAATATGCTCGTGACTGTTTCGCGTCACTGGAGCCGGGTCAAATACGTGCCCTGTTTGACAAGGTCTGGGTTCAGGGCGGCTGGATGCGAGTAGTCGCGACGCTCTCCCCAGAGGGAGAGCGGGTCATCATCGCTTCAGACTTATCCGTCTGGGACACGCTCACCATCTATAGGCAGCGCTGGGCCATAGAGACCACCTTCTCAGCCATGAAATCCAGAGGGTTGAATCTGGAGCAAACCCACATGACCAACCCGGAGCGTGTAGGAAACCTGTTTGGTCTGCTGACCCTGGCCTTGACCTGGATGCTGCGTGTGGGGGAATGGCGAGCGGCAGCAAGGCCCATACGTGTCAAAAAACATGGTCGCCCTGCGGTCAGCAGGGCGAGGTATGGGTATGAGGAGCTGAGCCGTGCGCTGCGGTGGGGCGGGGAGAAATTCAGGCTCTTCCTGGACCTCTTGAGGACTCCATTTCCCGCGCCAGGAGGGGCCGAAAGGCAACCTGTCAGGTACTGAGCACACGAAGAAGCCGTAGGGTATGACCCAGCGTGTTTACTGCTGAGTTAATGGCTTCTCGTTGGAAGAGTTTCAGGGGAGTGCGAATACTCAAGGGGTGCCTCCGAAGCGCTTAACAAGTTCGTCGGGAATTTTGTAGATGTTGACATGCTCAACCATAAGATGCTGTTCCACCAATGGAGGTTGCCAAGTGTAGACCGTGATCGGCCTGTTGGCACTATCGGTCAGTTTGCCCAGCCTATCAAGGGTCGAACTACTGATCTCTGGCAGGTAGACCAAGACCTGTTCGTCGGTCCAGAGCTGCTGCATGTCTTTGTCGGATTGGTACTCATCCACTTCATGGACATGTATCAGTTGCAGGGCTGTCCAGATCTGTTCATGTTGGATACCCCCAAGGAACAGGCGTTCCATCTCGATGCGGTTAGCTTGAAGATAAGCGAAATCACCACCTAATCCCTCAACCTCTACCTGCCCTGCACGTGAGCGGTAGCTGTAGCCCTCAATAGCCCGCTTGACACGTTCTCTCGTAACATCCCGGCAAATATTTTTATCTGGTTGCTGAGTAGTGGCCTCAGTAGACGACACCAGAATGAAGCGGCGGTCTGAGGTTTCTTCCGAGGCATTCAGGGCCAGGACAGCATGAGCTGTCGTTCCGCTACCTGCGAAAAAGTCAAGAATGGTGTCATCTGGGCCAGTAGCCTGCTCAATGAGCGTTTGGATGAGGGAAAGCGGTTTGGGGTAGCTAAAGTTGATACTGGCGTTGCTGAAGATCTGTCCAAGTAAGGTGGTACCTTCCGCATTCAGGCCGCTACGCAGGATGGTCACCTCATCATTATCCTCTTTGTCTTTTAAGCCGGTGATCCATGTAGAGAGCGGCTTGCTGGCGCTTTTGACTTCAGAGCGGAACCGTTTATATCCAGGTGTTCCAAAACCGATCCGCTTACCAACGAAGAAGCTCAGATATTTTTCTTCTTCTTCAGTGGTTTCGAAGAGGCCGAGCTGAAGGTAGCGTGGAGCAACGCCTTGCATGATCGCAGACCGAAGTTCCTGAATGGTCTGGTAGACCGCGACCTGATCATCTTTGGGGAAAACGACCTTACCAGCAGCGATCAAGTCTTCCATCGTCTCGCGTCTTAGCTTCTGTCCAGGCTTGGTGAGCTGATTGGAGGCAAAGGCCCAGACACGTTTCGGATTGGATGGATACCAGATGTCTTCCGCTTCGTTATAAATGGGATAAAACCCGCCAGGGCGAGTGCGGTAGTCGTGAGGTTTGGAGAGGTCTCCGCGTTTCCATGGGTCCGGGTTCCCAGGGTCATAGTTTTTGTATGTGGACAGGTCTTTTCCAACTCCTGCAAATGAAAAACCTGGGTGGGCATAGCACAGCAGATATTCGTGGTCCACGCTAACAAAATGATCGGGAACGTCGTTGGTACCGCTACGGCGTCGCCAAACCTCAGTAGGTGACAACTTCGTCTAAAGGCGCTCCTGGTGGGCAAAAGGGCTGGGTCAACAGGTCTAGGACAGCCATGAACTGTTTGGGTTTCCACCGTAAGGCATCCACGAGATGCTGAGCACCGTGCCGCACCAGACTGACCGCTCTACGACCATGCTTGAGAACGGGGATGGGCTGGGTCTGGCCCAGCCAGACCCCCAGGCGCAAGCAGAACACCCAGGCCAGTGTCACCAGGCCAAAGAGCCGCTGTAGACGGCTCCTTTCCGTCATCCCAGTCCGCTCCAGGTCGAAGCCTCGCATCTTGAAGCTGCTGAAGGTGCACTCGATTGACCAGCGCTGCTTGTACAGCTTCCAGGTCTTCCGAGCGCTGAAATCTGTGGCAATGATGACGAGGTCACCTGTGGATGACCTCGTCGCGACCACCCGCATGAGTTCGCCAAACACGAACACCTTTTCGTCGATTTCATGGAAATGACCGTGCTGGACGTGCTTAAACCATTCCTTCCCATTCGTGTCGTCCAGCATGTCGCTGTGCCGAATGCGGATCGCCCGCTTGATGCCTTGACGACGGAGAAAACGGAACCACTCCGCACCGATGAACTCACGGTCAGCCACCAGGCCTTGCCAGCGTTTCGCTGGCAAGACGCGGAGGAGCTTCAATACCAGCCACATACGGGCATAGGTATGGCTGTTCCCAGACTCATCAAGAGGAACCCAAATCAGGGGCAGGGTGAAGCCATGAACCACGGCTCCAAGCACCAGAAAATTGATGGGCGTTTCCCCATGCTCCCAGTTGGTGCGGTCCAGACTCAGCAACACCTTCCCCGGTGGAAGATGGACGACGAGCAGAGCGATGAAAAAGTCCATGTCCAGCTGCTCATCCCGGAAGGTTCGGTCCGCCCTTCTTTTCTTGGCTTGCGGCGTGCTGATACCGGGCATGTGAGGACTCAGGTCGTGATGATTGATGCTCCTCGCGGCAATCATCGCCAGAAGCACATCGATCAGCCGCTGAAGGGTGTCAATGCGGAGGTGACTCGCGTGTGCTTTGAAGTGGCGGGTCAGTACGGTAGCCTGCTGGGCGGCGGATTCTGTTGTTTTCACACTCTCAGGAAACCGTGAACAGTCGGCCCCATCAAGCTTGATGGGGCCGACTGTTGGTTTTTGCCGTCTAGGACAATGTGAAACTGAAGTTGTCACCTACTGAGCGCCAAACAAAGGTGCCAACTTTGCCCTGGGGAAAAATCTGATCCAGCAGCATGGTTAGAGGAGCTACTTCATTTTCGTCTATGGAGACGAAAAGAACCCCATCGTTTGTTAGCAGATCGCGTGCCAGGATAAGACGCTGATACATGAATTCAAGCCAAGTAGATTCTGGGTACGCATCGTTTTTATTGATATATCGGTCATTATAAATAAAGTCATTGTTCCCTGTGTTGTAAGGGGGATCGATGTAAATGC
The DNA here is from genome assembly GCF_020889625.1 of Deinococcus radiophilus. Classification (GTDB taxonomy): domain Bacteria; phylum Deinococcota; class Deinococci; order Deinococcales; family Deinococcaceae; genus Deinococcus; species Deinococcus radiophilus. Next base: position 1,407,148 of record NZ_CP086380.1, on the reverse strand, counting down.
ACTTTATTTGGCCACGATGTGTCAGATTCAGAAATCGGAGAGCGTCGAAATTGTCACCCTCAATAATCATATTGCGGTATGGCTTGTTGCCGTAGCTCAGGTCTTTGATGAGATTGAGAGCAACAAAGTCATCGTTGAGGGCGCGTTCGTGTTCGATTTCGCTGCGTTCCCAGACCAAGCCAAATTTTCTTGAAGCGTCACGGGTCTGGAGCAGAGCAATCAGATCTTCCCGGCTCAAGTGGTCGTAACGGGATTTGACGGTCATTTGTTACCTCTTTCCAACTTTGATCTAGGAGAGCGAGCGCGGGCTGCTTCGTCAGCGCGGAGAGCCTGCCGTGCCGCTCCTATGACTTTGCTTCTAAGCCAGGTGCTGAGGGCGAGAGCTTCCAGCTCAGCGGCTTCCCTAAGCAGTTCTTTCTCGCCTTCAGTGAGTCGCACCTGTACTGACGTAGTCCGCCGAGGTTTCCTCTTCTTGGACGGCGTTTTCCGCGACTTCTGCATACTTAAATGTAGTACAAATATATATCTTTTGTCAATCATTGTAGGACGAATTGCACTACAAAAATGTGTGTGTGGCTTGCCAAAAAATGCTGCTGTTGTCAGCGTTTTCCCCTATCACCTTTGGGTGAAAAGCTCTTCCTGCTTAAGGGGAAGGTAAATGAAAAAAATGCCGCTCTAGGCGGCATTTTTAGAGACGTTGTTGGTCAAAGGATTTACGCTGGTGGTAATGGCATCGATTTTCGCGCCCGTCCTGTCCCCACATGCCCCACGAGACAGCCCTGAATTTCTACGCTTGTCGCCCGAACCACGATGGGCGCGTAGGCTGGATTCTCGCTGTGTAGCGACACCACGCCATTAAGTCGGTTCCATCTTTTCAGGGTAGCGGTGCTTGCATCCGGCAGGAGCACCAGCACGATTTCACCTTTGAGGGGTTCAGCCTGGCTTGGACGGATAGCGACGAGGTCACCGTCAAAGATCCCTGCTCCTATCATGCTGTCGCCGGAGACAGTCAGTAGGAAGTCCCCTGGTTTGAGGTCAAGAACATCCTCCAGGCGGGTAACGTAGCGTTGGATTTCTCCTTCAGCCAGGATGGGATGCCCTGCGGCGACAGTTCCAAGCACGGGGTAACTACGTTCCGTTAGCTTTCGCCCTTCCTCGGTCAGAGTAATCACGGCTCGCTGACGATCACTGGCTTCGTAATGGACAAGGCCCTTATCACGCAGGGCCAGCAGGTATTGCCGCACGTTCTGTCTAGGTAGTAAAAGGGCATGAGTCAAACTCTGAGTAGTGACAGGTTGATGTGCTGCTTCAAGGGCCGCGACTTTCTCCAGAATTTCGCGTTGACGTGGTGCATGGTCCAGGGGGGACATAGCTCAAGTGTAGAGATGCGCGTCTATGAGGGCAAATGCAGGCGTCTGCGGATACCCGCAGCGTAAGTTTCGGCACTGGTAAAACTGTGGGCGATGCGTTGTAGATACCATCCTGGGAGCTGGCCGGGCCAGCGGCGTTTTCGGCTCCAGGTGTCCATCAGTGCGGCAATAGTTTGCTCATCCACCTGAAGCTTTCTGGTAGCGAGCAGGAGTGAACCACAGGCTTCATTCACCCGTTCCTTTTCAAGCAGATACCAGTATTGGTCATCATTTTGTACTTCAACGATCAGGCAGCCCACTCGTTCACCATCTGACTTATAGAGGTTGCTGAAGCGACTTTCTGCACCGCCAGGGTTGTTGATGGTCAGTTCCCTGTAAGGCAGGTTCAGATGGGACAGCATCTGGCGTAGGCCTCTGAAGTCGTCGTTCTCGATAGGTGCTTCAATCTTTTCCCCTTGAAGCACCGCTTGCCGCGCTGGACTACTTCTGTCCTGGCCTGTCCCGGTAGTGAGGTGGCGTGGAGACGGGATGAAAAAGGGAGAGAAGGAACTGTGCCCTTCCCTATCGCTGTGCTGAAGGGAAATCGGCACCCGGTCACTGAACAGGGCGGGAAGAGCCGGAAGGAAAACGGCGGAGCGGTTGCTCTGAGGTTCAATATTGGCATGCAGGCTGATTTGACTGGCGTTTTTGACCTTTCGCCGTAAAGTTCTAGTCTGGGTTTCCAATTGCATGGACGAATACGCCTCCCCGCTTTCCTGAAGGAGCTGGACTTCATTGA